>NZ_JBWDNV010000005.1:0-483168 GCF_056269375.1 Paenibacillus sp. J22R56 | reverse complement strand
CGACAGCATCACGAGCCGTAAGCTGGTAGATGAAAGTGTCACAACCGAGAAGTTGGCCGACGAAGGTGTCACAACTGATAAGCTTGCGAATAGCAGCATAACAACTAGCAAGCTGGCTGATGAAAGTATAACGAGTGAGAAGCTGTCCAATGAGAGCATCACGAGTGATAAGCTATCAGGGGAAAGTGTTACGACTGAGAAGCTAGCGAGCGGCAGCGTAACAAACAGTAAACTGTCAGACGAAAGTGTGACAACCGAGAAGCTTGCGGACGACAGTATTACGAGCCTTAAGCTGGTAGATGAGAGTGTCACGAATGAGAAGCTGGCTGATGAGAGCATCACAGCTGAGAAGCTTGCAGACAGAAGCATCATAAGCAGCAAACTTGCCGATGAAAGTGTTTCGACTACGAAACTTGCAGATAGCAGCATCACAAGCAGCAAGCTGGCAGACGAAAGCATAACAAGCGAGAAGCTGGCAGGCGATAGTGTCACAGGAGATAAGCTTGTGAATAGCAGCATTACAACTAGCAAGCTGTCAGAAGCAAGCGTGACAACTGAGAAGCTTGCAGACAACAGCATCACAACCAGCAAGCTGGCCGAGGAAAGCATCACAACTGGGAAGCTTGTTGACGGAAGCATCATAAGCAGCAAGCTGGCGGACGGTAGTGTTTCATCTGCGAAACTGGCAGACAGCAGCATCACAAGCGGAAAGCTGGCGGATGGGAGTATCACCTTTAATAAGCTAGCAGACGGAAGTGTCTCGGCTACTAAACTTGCACAGGAAAGTGTGACGACTGCAAAGCTTGCTAACGAAAGCATCACTAGCGAGAAGCTGACGGACGAAAGCGTCACTACCGAGAAGATAGCTGATGAGAGTGTGACGAGCGAGAAGCTTGCGGATGAAAGTGTGACGAGAGAGAAGCTTGCGGAGGACAGCGTATGCGGCTGGCATATTGCTCCCGAAGCCATCACACTGGAAAAGTTAGCGCCAGAACTTGTGTCAGCTTTATTCCCGGAAGCAGTAGTCGATGAAATGATCGAGCAGTCAGAACCGGAACCAGCGCCGGCCTTTATTCGATCAACGGGAAGCGGCCAAGTGATTCAGCAATTTGGGCTTGCTCCGTATTCCTTCTTCAAAAAGGGTAAACAGCTGGAAATCGAGATTCTATTCGAAGAATCATTCAGTGATACCAATTACGTCATAACTGCTATCTGTGATAATCCAGAATGTTATGTCTCTATATTTAGCAAATCCGAGGATAGAGCTATTCTTAATATTATTCGCTCTAGAGGATCATTTGAACCTGAAGGATATATGAACTGGATTGCCATTGGCCGATAATGTTCATCTTTTTCATAGAGGATTGGAAGCGCGGAGTACGCTTCTATCCTCTTTTTTATTTATAGCGGGACATCCGTCTTGGAAGTTGTACAAATGCCGTTGCACCAGCAGGAGCAATACATACTATGTGATGTACATCAATTAAGCTTGTAAATTTTAATAGGCATAAACTGAGGTGATTTAGTGGATGAAACGCGCAGAGCGATTGATAGGCAGCCGGGCAGGCAGCCGATCATCGGAGCACGGATCTTACAAGCCTCATCCTAATCCGATTGTATCGGTTATTATCCCTGTAATGAATGAAAGATCGACCATCGGGCGCGTGATTCGCGAAGCTGCAAAAGTACATCCTCGGACAGAAGTTATCGTTGTGGCTAATGGTTCTAAGGATGGTTCAATTGCAATTGCTAGGAAGATGGGAGCTAGAGTGCTGCAATACGAGAAGCCCCTTGGTCATGACGTAGGAAGAACGATAGGGGCTCTAGAGGCCAAAGGTGAGGTCCTGCTTTTTATTGACGGCGATATGGTTATATCAGCCTCTCATTTGCGCCCTTTCATTCACGCGGTGAAAGAAAGAGGAGTAGATGCGGCACTGAACAACTATTCAGGCCCCGTTCATAAAGTGAATGTTCATAGTGTGGTGCTTGCAAAACATGCTTTAAACGCGGTTCTGCAAAGGCCAGATCTGAAAGGTATTTCGTTTACAGCCGTACCCCATGCCATTAGCCGAAAATGTCTAGATACGATTGGGGCATCAGCCTTGTCTGTTCCTCCGCTTGCTCATGCAATGGCTGTTAAGGAAGGGCTTAAGGTTGCTGCCGTACATGCCGTTAATGTCGGCAAATTAAATAAACCTCGCCCGGAGCGGGAGAGGAAAAATCCACTTGAACGGTTAATTCTAGGCGATCATTTGGAGGCGATCTATTGGCTGCTTTCATGCACAGATGAACGGGGCGGGTTCGAAGATCGGCTGCGTAAGCGCGAGATGGCCTTGTAAGTCTGAACATGATAGGAGGTTTGTACAATGAAAGCTGTTATATTGGCAGGTGGAACGGGATCGCGGCTTATGCCTTTAACTTCTTATATCAATAAGCATATGCTGCCTGTCGGTAAACATCCAATGATCCATCATGGTATTCAGTCCCTGCAGAAAGCAGGGATCCAGGATATTCTGATTATCACGAATCGGCAATCTGCAGGAATGTTCATTCAATATTTCGGAAGTGGACATCAAATGAAGATGTCGCTGGCGTATCGGATTCAAGAGGAAGCCGCTGGCATTGCGGACGCCTTGCAGCTTGCAAGACCGTTTATCAATGATGGGGAAAAGTTCCTTGTACTCTTGGGCGACAACTTATTTGATGAGGATTTAACACCATATGTGGAAGATTTTCAGAAGCAGGCAGAGGGAGCGATGGTGCTTCTTAAGCAGGTTGATGACCCGCGCCGCTATGGCGTTCCGGTCTTCAGTCCCTCCGGTACCATCCTTCATATTGAAGAGAAGCCTGCCGAGCCAGAATCCGATCTATCGGTTACTGGTCTATATATGTATAGTACTGATGTCTTTCAGCATATTGAGAATATTAGCCCGTCCAGCAGAGGGGAGCTGGAGATTACAGATCTTAACAATCTCTATGCAGCCGCTGGACTATTAACCTACAGGGAAATATCCGGCTGGTGGATCGATGCAGGAACATTCGAGTCGCTGAGGGAAGCATCCGCCCGATATTGGGATAAAGAATACTAGACGGGAGAGATCATACGTGAGACGAAAGTCGCGGAACATCCGTCGTCTCAAGCTCGCACCGACGCAAGAAGGCAGGCGCTTGGACAGTTATCAGGCCGGTTTGCAAGCGGGGTACAATCAGGGGCTGCAAGCAGGTCAAAGCAGCTACCACACTTTATTCGATGGAACCAGCATCATCATCCCGAGCTATAATCAAGTGGATTATTTGAGAGCATGTATCGATAGTATTATGGATAATACTGAGCAGCCTCATGAAATTATTGTGGTCGATAATGCATCAACCGACGGGACTGTAGAATATTTGGAACAGCTCGACGGGCAGGTGCGGTATCGAGTTTTAAGCGAGAATTTCGGATTTTCCGGGGCGGTAAATATGGGGCTTATGATGGCCAAAGGAACAACTATGGTCGTTCTTAATAATGATACGCTCTTGACGGATAACTGGCTTGGCAACATGCTGATCTGTCTGCACAGTGATCCAACGATTGGACTGGTAGGTCCTGTCACCAATTATATTAGTGGAGATCAACAGATTCAGGTCCCTTATGTGAGTGTTGAAGATATGCCTGAGTTTGCTAGATTGAATAATATTTCCGATCCGAAGCGATGGGAGAGAACAGACAGACTTCCAGGCTTTTGCCTCTTGTTCCGGCGGGAGCTGTGGGAGAAAATCGGCTTTCTGGATGAAGGCTTCGAATACGGCAACTATGAAGATGATGATTATAATATTCGGGTCCGGCTGCTTGGGTACTCCCTTGTTATTGCGAGAGATTCATTTATCCACCACTTCGGAAGTGTAAGCATTAAGGCGCTTGGTGCCCAGCTTGAAGAAGTGACAACCCGAAATATGGTTTACTATATGACCAAATGGAATAATCCGTACGCTTGGATTCATCAGCTTCGTGCAAGTGAGCATGGCAATTCTTCCTCTTCCCTGATGACGAAAGGGGAAACCGCCTTTTATCCGGAGGGAATTGTGGTTAAGGGAATTGGACAACAAGCCTATTGGATTGAGAATGGAGTCAAGCGGCCTATTGAAGGTGGTTGGTCCGGGCCGGTTGTAAGGCTTCCTCAAATCCTCATTCGTAACTGGCCGGTAGGCGAGTCTCTGTCTGCCTTAGAGGCTGAGATCAAATGGCAGTCACTGTATTACGTTCATCACGGTGCGTCATTACACGGACAAATTGCAAGCGGACTTGATGGTTTCCTCTACTATCTGGAGCATGGCATGAAACGGAAAGTGATTACCGAAGCGGCAGCTGTCGCCTGGAATTTGAAAGAGAGAGCTAAATATCCGCTAACGGTTGAACAGCTGGAAGCACTACCGGAAGGGCTGCCGCTTATTCCTCCAGTCAAGCTGCGACAAGCGTTGTAGGCATGCCGCATGTATCACCCTTTTTACCTGATGCATATGCTGGTATGACGACATCTGTAGAGAGCTAAGGATATTGCTGCCAGAGGAGGGGACCGTATTGCAGCAGATCGTAAATGAAATTATTGAGCACCTATCTCATTCCCATCATCAGATGGCCCGTATGATTGATTCCAAGCGTCATGTTGTCGTGCGGATGGCCGAGGTTGTGAAGGCGATTCCCGATAAAGATCCGAACTTTGGGGGGACGGATGGGCTGCTGTCCAATACCCAATCCTTGCTAGGCGGAATAGTCTCTTACTTGACGACGATTGCGGAACTGCAAGAAACACTTGCAGCACAGCTGACGTTTACCGTTCGCGAGCTTCGTCTAGAAGATGAGGAGTGAATCGGAAGGAGGACGTCTGTCATGAATCGTGAACAGGCTTATAAGCGTATGCTTGGCGCTACCGCCAATATGCAGTGGAACATCGCTATGATGCTGGAAGCTAAAGCAGAGGAAGCCGAAAAAGCACGTAATTGGATATGCAACCATATCACATCGGCTTCCTTCCTTGGTGAACAAACGCAAATGAAACAATCCGCTCAAATCAATGAGCAGGTTATTGAAGTATTAGACGGCGTAAACAAAATGAGTCAAGGGATTCTCTCTGTCATGAAGTCCGTTCTGCAGAAATCCAATGAGGGCGGGGGCGACGGAGACGACGAGGAAATGCTATTTGGCATGGGTGATATCGATTGAGCCTGATCACTCATAGAGAGAGGGAAGTGAAGCTGGAGCTTCTGTCTTCTTTGGCTAGAAGCCAAGCTGCACTTGCCCGTATTCTGGATAGTATTGCTGTCGTATCGGAGGCATCACCTGAGCTTGCGAGAAACATTGCAGAAAATGTGAAGCTGTTGACTGAAATGCAGGAGAATATAACGGAAGCTGTAACTGGGCTGTCTTTGAAGCGTAAGCGCAGGAAGATGGGCAGCCCCGTTCATCCATGGCTGAATACGAAGATTACAAGAATAAGAACGTCATCACGAAGGAGGCGTTTGATATGAAGAAGAAAGCTGCCTCTGCTGCGAAACGGAAAGCCAAACGCAAGCCTCATGTCCGTACGAAACGTAAAACAGCAGGAGCGCGGAAGCTGACCGGCAAGAAAACAGGTAAAGGCACAATGAGCCGCCGGAAGTCAGCGGTTAGAAAGAGAAGAAGAAAAAGCTTCGATTCCGTAAGTTATGATGAAGGCTTTAATCAAACCTATAACGAAGGCTATAACGCTGGTTTTGCTAAAGGGTTCGAAGATGGGCATCAAATTGCTTACGAGACGCAGGTGTAATATCAGCGATACAGGTCTTAGATCTGCCTTGTTCATGCCCATGATGGACAAATCAGGAATAAGGCTTTTTTTGTATAATCATGAATGATGGGCAGGTGAAGGGGTATTTTGAATACGGCAGCAGAAGTGTCGTTTCAAACGGGCAGGCAGCAGGGCTTTGCAGCCGGATTCCATACAGGATGGCGGGATGGAGCTTGCGAATGGGCCAAAGCGGCTTCCATTACTCCGCAGCCAGAAATACAGCCTTTGCGAGTCTTATATATTCCGCAAGGTTCATTAGGATTTGAGGCGATTGACTCCGGAATTATTCTTGCCCTGCAGAGATGCGTCAGCGAAGTTCTGGTAGGCACGCAGGAGCAATTGTTGGAGCAGGCCATTGCTTTTCAGCCAAATATGATGATTGTGCTTAATGGCTTATATACGTTTCCTCCCGATCATTTGCAGCAAATAGATGCGATAAAGGCTCTTGGCATCCGTACAGTGATCTGGTTTGTAGATGATCCTTATATGACGGATCAAACGGTCCCAATTGCTCTTCATTATGATGTTGTATTGACCCATGAACGGAGTACGGTTCAACTGTACCAGCAGCATGGCTGCCTGCAGGTACATCATATGCCATTAGCAGTGAATGAAGCGATATACCGGCCGTTTCGGGCGGAAAAGTTGTATGAGTATGATGTTTGTTTTATCGGGGTCGCTTTCTGGAATCGGGTAGAGTTGTTTGATGCTATTGCCAAGCAGCTGTCTCATAGGCGGTTGTTTATTGGCGGAGGGCAATGGGAGCGGCTAAACCATTACTCCCTGCTTAAGCCTTTCATTCAATCGCGAGAGATTATACCAGAGGAAGCTGCCCATTATTATAACGGCTCCAAGATTGTCATTAATCTGCACCGGACTGACGTTCCCGGAAAAGATAATCAGAACGAAGCGCAGCTGCCAGGGCTGTCGATTAATCCAAGGACGTATGATGTAGCAGCCTGTGCTACGCTGCAATTAACAGATATCCGTGACGATCTCATTCATCAATACCGTCCAGGTCATGAGATTGAAACGTATAACGGGGCAGCCGAGCTGCTGGAGAAGATTGATTATTATTTGACTCATGAAGAAGAACGGCTTCGCATTGCGATGAGAGGGTTATATCGGACTTTACGAGATCATACGATGACGACGCGAATGGCATCGTTATTGACATTATTGAAGTAGGAGTGACGAATATGGCGCCAGGGCTCAAAAGAAAGCCCGATGAGGAGGCTGGGCGAGCGGCAGGGTTTCAATTAGGCTGGGATCATGGCTATTGGTACGGTTTATGCGAATCGGCAATTAGCCGTATTCCGCAAGTAAACCAAGTATGGCCGATTCATGCCATGTTTGTTGAGACGGGTAAAGGCTTCCCGTACTCGCCAATTGATGAAGCGGTAAGAGAAACCTTGTCTACCTTCGTTCAGCGCTTGACAGTGGTTAACGGCACCCAGCCGGTCGCGGAGATCGCGATTGCAGAACGGCCGGATATTGTAATCGTGCTTGACGGCCTGCAATTTGATGTCGGGCAGATCATTGCGATGAAGGATAACGGGATTCGTACGGCGATCTGGCTGACGGATGATCCTTATTATATGGACATTACGACAAGCCTCGTCCCTCATTACGATACGGTATTCACGCTGGAGAGGAACTCCGTCGACTATTACAAACAGCTGGGCTGTCAGCAAGTGCATTATTTGCCCTTTTGCTTTCACCCAGCCCAATACCGGCCAACGAATCCTGATCGATCGATTCGAAAGGAAATTACATTTATAGGTTCTGCTTATCTAAATAGGGTAAGCTACTTCAATGAATTAACTTCTTACCTGGCAGGCAAAGACACCTTAATATCCGGTATTTGGTGGGATCGGCTAACCCAATATGATCAGCTTCGTTCCAAAATCAAACTGAATCATTGGATGGGGCCAGCGGAAACCTCCCTCACTTATAATGCCTCCAAAATTGTAATCAATATGCATCGAGCACATGATGATGCGCTGTATAACAGCAATACAATTGGGCTGACTGCCGTTTCGCCGAATCCACGTACGTTCGAGATTGCGGCTTGCGGCGTCCTGCAGGTATGCGATATTCGTGACGATCTGGCCTCATTCTTTATACCAGATGTAGAGATTGTAACGTATTCTTCTCCCATGGAGCTTGTACAGAAAATGGATTATTATCTGAGCCATGAACAAGAGCGGAAACAGATTGCCCTTCGAGGCATGTATCGTGCTTTCCGGGATCATACGTATGCGAATCGCATTCATACGATGCTGTCGATCTTATTTCCGCTGACTTGATAGAGATATTAAATGGACCAGCGCAAAATGACGCCAGATTGGGTCAGTCCACCGCCAAAGCCATAAAGCAGCAGCAGATGTCCAGGCAACACACGCTGGTCGCGGACAGCGGCGTCAAGAGCAAGTGGAATGGATGCAGCTGATGTATTGCCGTAATGCTCAATGCTCGACAAAGCCTGCTGCTCGCTTATGCCGGTCCG
This sequence comes from Paenibacillus sp. J22R56, assembly GCF_056269375.1. Lineage (NCBI taxonomy): Bacteria > Bacillati > Bacillota > Bacilli > Caryophanales > Paenibacillaceae > Paenibacillus > Paenibacillus sp. J22R56. The sequence goes on along the minus strand of NZ_JBWDNV010000005.1, from coordinate 474,852 downwards.
TTCGCATAACGCGTCAATTATGCGCTGATTCGCGTTGTGCGGAACGAACCAGTTCATCTGGGAAGGTGCATAGCCGCTTTCATGAAGCAGATTGGAGATCCCTTCAGAAACTTGGCTTAAAGCCCAGCGGTATACTTCACGTCCATTTTGTACGATACGGCTTGTAGTATCGATATCCGCTGCATTAATTGTGGAGGACAAGCCGCTGCGGTAAACATGATGTCCACCTAATCCGTCCGTATGAGAGGAGGCAGCCAGAATGTCGCCTTCAGAACTTGCTGCGACTGTGGCTTCCATTAATATAGCGCCAGCTCCGTCTCCAAATAAGATGCAGGTCGTCCGGTCGGAATAGTTCGTTACTTTAGACAAGGTTTCTCCGCCAATAACAAGAATTTTACGGTAAACTCCCGACAACAGCAGACCATTAGCAAGCTGAATCGCGGATGTGAATCCGGCACACGCAGCCTGGATATCGATGGCACCACATTGCATGATGCCAAGTGCTCCTTGAACTTGTGCGGCTACGCTTGGGATAACATTATCGGGAGTGGAGGTTGCTACAATAATGTAGTCTACATCTTCGACATCTACTCCGTAACGCTCTTGCATGTTGCGAACCGCCTCTATACATAAATCGCTTGTGAACTGATCTTCGGCTGCAATACGGCGTTCACGAATGCCAGTACGCTGCACAATCCATTCGTCAGAGGTCTCAACGATTTGTTCTAAGTCTGCATTGGAGAGAATCTTCTCCGGCGTATAAGTGCCAATAGCTGTAATAACGGCATTTGAACGGAATTGCTTTTCCATGATAAACAGCTCCTTCACAATTTTATATTTAGTACCTGGTACTAATACTTGATAATAACTTACTCAAACAGAGAGGATTTGTCAAGGGTTACGGCAGGATAGCTTCGTAATCATCCGCACACAATAATGGACGGGTCAAAGCCTAACTAAACGAATGGAGGAGTGGCCAGTTTATGAAAAACAAATTCATTCTTCTCACAGCAAGTGTGGCTTTAGCAACAACGTTAGCGGGATGTGCAGCTAATCAGGGGGATATAGGCAACAAAAATATTCGTCCCAATAGTGTACGTTATGATGCTAACGGTAATGCGATCCGTAATCTGGCAGTTCCGGGTGCGATGACAGACAAACGTTTCGCCAATGACCAGATGAACGAGATGAATCGTGTCAATGGCCGTCGCCTCAACAGCAACAACATTGTTGGCAGTCATAAAAATTATAAAATGGAAATGAGCGATGAAATCGCGAAGCGGATTGTAGCATTAAATACCGTCAAATCAGCCAATGTGATGCTGACAGACAATAACGCTTATGTGGCCGTATCCTTCGAGGATCATGTAAACGGCTTAAGCGCAAAAAGCATCAGCCGTACAAATAGAAGCTATGCAAACCCGATTACCGATACTAACCGCAGCATGAATGGCACATATGGTGCGAATGGGAAGTACGGCATGAACGGGATGAATGGCACGTATGGCATGAATCCAGCGATGGACGGCAATGGTACAACGGGTAGGGGCTACAACAACAATAGCAGTGGCATGCGTGGTCTGAGTATGACGAATACCGGAGAAAGTCAGCTCACGGATAAAATTAAAAGTGATATCGCTGCCGAAGTTAAGCGAATACACCCTTCGATTCAAAATGTTTATGTATCCGCAAACCCGGATTTTGTGGACCGCATGAACAGCTATATGGGCGATGTTGCACTTGGCCACCCAATACAAGGCTTTGTATCTGAATTTAATGCGATGGTTGAACGGATTTTCCCGGCTAATGCAACCAGGCTGAATTCGCCAAACGAAAAGCATACTTCCCCGTATATCTATGATCGTCGTTAACACACAATAGAATAAAAAAAGGGCCCGCTTGCAAAAGCGGGCCTGTCCTAGAAAATGGTATCAACTGTGGGGTTGATGCATATGATTGTATCGAAGAAAGCTTAGCGTAAGATTAAAGAACTTTGTCGAAATTGAAACAAAGTAAAACCCCGCCCCTTTTATGGAAGGAACGGGGAAGCTAGATAGCCCAAATCGAGGTTGGGTTGGTTAGATTTGTAACTCCCCAAGCTTGATCAGCTCGACAACCGCTTGTGAACGACCTTTAACGTTCAATTTTTGCATGACATTGGAAATGTGGTTGCGGACGGTCTTCTCGCTAATAAATAATTGCTGTGCAATGTCTCTAGTTGTCTTATCCTGCACCAGCAGCTCAAATACCTCGCGTTCACGATGCGTTAATAAAAACTTGCTCTTATGGTCGCTACCCTTCAAGTTTGTCACCCCTCCTTGCTCGGGTTTTTATGGTTTAACAAGGTTAAGGGATACAGTCAAAATTATAGTATGAATTGGCCGTGGCAATGGTGCTGTATGTAGGGAAAATGGGCGCTTATAATAAAGAAGGGCTGTCCATCCTGTCATGTTGATGACCGGTTGGACAGCCCTTCTATTTGTTTGCGATCTAGTAGCCGTCCGTCCGATGTCCCAGTTCCTCGGCAATTTCCATGCCTTCGCCAGCCGGAAATGTACCGATATGATCGGATTTCATCGCAGCCGATTTCTTGATGGATTCCGCGACAAGGCGGCCATACTCCGGATCAGCATTGGTCAAATTTGCAAGCATCTTCTCTTGGATGACAGGTGCACAGGTCGATAAAGCATCACCGAGGTTATGAACAAGTTCATCACGTTCCCATTGCTCCAGCTTCCGGAATGTATCGCCGGCTTGACCGAAGTTGTTTGTCCGGTCGATCGCTTGTTGAACCAGATTCGCATCATAATGCGGCTTATGCGGCTCGCCGGAGGCTTCAGCCTCTACAAGGCCGTTTAAGCTTGACGGCTCATAGTTGATATGTGGATTTTGCCCAGGAGCTACATCTACATAGAAGGACATTTGGCCGTCACGCTGATTCGTCGCGGCACGTTTTTTTGGCGCATTAATCGGCAGCTGCAAGTAGTTCGCGCCAATACGGTAACGCTGGGTATCCGAGTAGGATAATGTACGCCCTTGCAGCATTTTATCGTCTGAGAAGTCTAGTCCGTCCACCAGAACCCCCGTACCAAACGCCGCCTGTTCTACTTCTGCAAAGTAATTTTCCGGGTTTTTGTTAAGTACCATTTTGCCAACAGGAATCATCGGGAATTTGTCCTCATCCCATAGTTTTGTGTCATCAAGTGGATCGAAATCAAGCTCTGGGTGCTCGCCATCCTCCATGATTTGAACCTTCAGCTCCCACGCTGGATAATCGCCGCGCTCAATCGCTTCATACAAATCCTGTGTCGCATGATTGAAGTTTTTTGCTTGGATTTCTTCCGCTTCACTTTGAGTTAGATTGCGGATACCTTGCTGCGGATCCCAATGATATTTGACCAGAACAGCTTCGCCTTGCGCATTTACCCACTTATATGTATTTACCCCAGAACCTTGCATTTGACGGTAGTTAGCCGGAATACCCCATGGTGAGAACAGGAAGGTAATCATATGCGTTGCTTCAGGGGAATTGGATACGAAATCAAAGAAACGCTCCATACTCTGAATGTTGGTTACAGGATCTGGCTTAAAGGCATGAACCATATCCGGGAACTTCATCGCATCGCGGATGAAGAAGACTTTCAGATTGTTGCCAACCAGATCCCAGTTGCCGTCTTCGGTGTAGAACTTTGTAGCGAAGCCTCGAGGATCACGTAGTGTTTCCGGCGAATGCCCGCCGTGAATAACGCTGGAGAAGCGAACGAAGACTGGCGTTTGTTTCCCTTTTTCCTGGAACAGCTTCGCTCTCGTATATTTGCTGATTGGTTCGTTGCCAAAGGTTCCATATGCTTCGAAAAAGCCATGTGCACCGGCGCCACGCCCATGCACGACACGTTCAGGTACACGTTCCCGGTCGAAGTGTGTAATTTTCTCGATAAATTGATAATTTTCTAACGTGGCCGGACCACGGTTGCCTACTGTTCTGGTGTTCTGGTTATCTGTTACGGGATGACCCTGCCTTGTTGTCAGCGTCATATCCGTTTCTCCCGCCGCTTTACGGTTATCTGCAGCTCCGCCAGCTCCGGTTGCGTTTGTGCCATTCATCTCATTTGCAGACATTATAACTTTACCTCCATTTCCATAATTCAGGTGATTGACCACATCCTCCACTACTATTCCTCATTCGCTTCAGGATTATGAGATTAATGGTAAATTTGTTTCTTTTGGGTATGCCCCTATTCAGGCTTGCGGCCGCGTAGTACTGTATTAGAAAACGGCCTGCATCAAGGGGGAAGGAAGTACGATATGAACATTCTGATCGTCGACGATGAACCAAGGCACTTAAGAGGGATGGCTGGCATGATCCAATCGATGCGTCCGGAGGCAAAAGTGACTACGGCCAAAGACGGAGCAGTTGCACTTGCCATGGTAAAAGAAAATTTGCCAGATGTAGTGCTGAGCGACATTCAGATGCCTAATTTGGATGGTCTAGCTTTCTTGAAGCTGCTTAAGGAAGAAGGCTTGCAGACCAAGGTTGTTATGGTGTCTGCCTACAATCTGTTTGAATATGCCCAGACTGCTATTCGGCACGGCGCTTATGATTACTTGCTTAAGCCTATAGACAGAGAGAAGGTGGAGACGCTGCTGCAGCGGCTGGAGGAGCAATTCGCGTCAGAAGCCAAAGAGCGGGGGGAATCTGCTGAGTTAAAGCAAAAGCTTGAACTTGCATCTCCCGCTTATCGAAGCCGGATGCTTCATCAGTGGCTGATCGGCGACCTGCCTTCGGACCAAGGTGCCGAATTGGAGGAGTGGCCGCTTCTTCAGGAGGTGAATGTCCTCCTGCTGACAGATATCAGAAGATTAGAAGCAGAGGAAGCGCTTCCGCCTCAACTGCTGGAAGAGCTGTCCGAGAAGCTCAGGAGCTTCGCTGAGAAATTTGGACAAGCGTGTGTATTTCCGCTTCAGACCATGCAGCAGGGAGACAGGCTTGTTACCGCGCTGAAGCTCGGACAATTGTCAGACCTGTCAGCAGCAGAGCTTGCTGCAGCACTGAGGGATTGTACATCTTCCTGGCAGCTGCATGGCAAAGTCATTCACGGGATAGCTGTCCGGATCGTTCAGGAAGGCATACCGGATATGTATCAGAGGGCGGAGACGGCCTTGCATTATGCTTTCCATGATGAATGGCTGGGAGTTGTAGCTGCGGAGGAGATTGCGGCATATGAGCCGAAGGAAGCGCTCTATAAGCTGGATGGAGAGTTGTTGTTCGAAGCCCTTCAAGAAGCTTCCTTCAAGAAGGCAGAGGAAATGTGCCAAGAAGCGTTCAAGACTCTGGCAGCCGGCGGTTACACCGAGCCAAAGCTGATGATCAATTATGCTGCGTTAACCTTGATTAAGATCAAAAGCCGTACCTCAGGTATTATTGATCCACAGGTTGGAAGCGTACTCACGGAGACAGCTTCCAACTCGATTCCTTCCTGCAGCACTAGCGATGAGCTGCTGAAGCAGCTGATGTGCTGTCTGAGTGCTGTTCATCAGGCGCTTACGGACCGGAAGCAGGGCAGCGGTGATGCAGCTGTGGAGCAGTGCTTAAGCTGGATTCAGTCCCATTACTTTGAGGATATTACGCTTGAGATGGCAGCCGAGCAGTTCCATTTCAATCCGTCTTATTTCAGCACGTTGATCAAAAGCCGTACTGGCCGTTCGTTCTCGGATCATCTGACTGAATCGCGGATACGGGAAGCGAAAGCGCTGCTGGCATCGGGGAAGCTCAAAATATACGAAATTGCAGAACGCTGCGGTTACCGGGATACGAAATATTTTACCCGAATCTTCAAACGGCAGGTCGGCTTGTCGCCGGAAGCTTATAAGCATACAGCACGTCCATTAACCGGAGGCGATTCACGATGACATTCAGGAAGAGGCTGCTGCTCAGCTATTTGATACTGATTGCACTGCCGCTGCTTGTACTCAGCTCACTATTCTACCGGACAAGCCTTAATGTTGTGACCGAGCAGGCACAGAAAAATGTGTACGATGTGGTCATGAAAAATAATGATGTGATCGACACGAAGCTTGGCATCGCGGATCAGAACAGCCGGGCACTATTTGTGGACAAAGACCTGTTCCAGATTTTTAACGATCTCAATCCGGCAAAGGAAGAAGAACTGCTGGCGGCTGACCGACAGATTACAGCTATTTTAAGCAAATATTACTCTCTCAATGAGGATGTCTATTCGGCACAGCTGTGGACCTCCTATTACAATTTTGGAAGCTCCGTGCAAATGCCGCTTGGCAATCCGGTACAGTCAGACATCTATAAGGAGGCTGTTAAGGCAGGCGGGAAAATGGTCTGGTATCCGACGTACGATTTTATTCAGATGTTCAATCAGCCATGGCTGGAGAACGGGTCGATCGACTTCCGTTACTTGTTCTCGGCAACAAGACTGCTCAATTTCTCTCATATGGAGGACAGCACCCTTGTGAAGCTGAAGCCGGAGGTAGAACGTCCCGTGCTTACCATCAGCTTCAAATCAACCGTGATGGACCAATTGTTCGAGAAGAGTATTCCTGCCGGTTCCACTTATATGGTGCTGAATCCGGAAGATATTGTTGTCGCTTCAAGCGATTCAACGCTCGTTACAAAGCCGTTTAAGGAAGACTGGCTTGACCAGTTCCGTGATAAGGATGGCGGGACAGCGCGGATTAAGATTGACGGGCGCAATCAGATTGTCAGTTATGCCCGTTCCGAAATAACAGGATGGCTGTCCATTGTTGTTACTCCTCAGTCTGTACTTGTTGAAAGCCTTGTGCCAGTTATACGTACCTCCACGCTTGTCAGCGCTATTGCTTTAAGTGTTGTTGCTCTCCTATTTGCTTATTTCATTCTGAGCCGCATCACCGGACCGATCAAAAAGCTGATGAGTGCCATGCGGTCGGTTGGCGAAGGGGATTTCGGGACTCGTGTCGAGGTGACAAGGCAGGATGAGTTTGGACTGCTCTCACAGCGCTTTAACCGGATGAATGACCGGATTGAAATGCTTGTGAAAGAAAATTATGAGATTAAGCTAAAAGAGAAAGAAGCCGAAATTCAGGCACTAAATATGCAGATGAATCCTCATTTTCTGTACAATACGCTCAATATTATGAACTGGACAGCCATTGAGAACAATCAGACCGAACTCAGCAAGATGCTCGTCTGTTTATCCAATATGCTGCATTATACGTCCCGGAAGGACTGGGGAGCCGTTCATCTGACAGACGAGCTGGAATGGATACGCAATTATTTCTTCATCATGTCAGCACGATTCGAAGGGAAATTCATCGTTTCATATGAGATCGAGCCGGTACTTTATGAGGAGAAAGTGCCGAGGCTGCTATTCCAGCCCTTTGTGGAGAATGCGATACTGCATGGGTTCAGCGGCATGGAGGAAGGCGGGGAAATTACAATTCGGGGCTGGATCGAAGGGGACAGCCGGTATTTCGAGATCAGCGACAATGGGCGTGGAATCAGCAAAGAAGGTATAGATACAATTTTATATAAGGAATCTGCATCTGTTGGCATTAAAAATACGATTTCGCGTATCCGGATGGCGTATGGTGACGAGTATGGGATCCGCATAGACTCCACTCGAGGCAAGGGGACAAGCATTGTGATCCATCTTCCGCACAAGATCCAATAAAAGTCCACCATTCTAGAAATGCTCGGGTTTTGTAAGCGTTATCTATGATCTACAATAAAAACAATCATAGACTGCAGCTATGAACCATGAGGATGGAAATAAGAGAGGGGCTCGAAAAAATGATTATGAATCGATGGAAATACACTTCCGCGTTTATGGTTGCGGTTCTGTCAGCTGTACTTGTTATGTCTGGCTGCACCAAGTCTGATAGTTCTAATGGGAATTCTCCATCCAGTGATAACACAAGCACTTCAACAAACAATGCCGGAACCGATACGAAGAGCGGCGAGAAAATTACACTGAAGCTGACCGGATGGGGCGCACCGGCAGAAGTAGCGGCATACAAATCTGCCATTGCCAATTTCGAGCAGGATCATCCAAACGTTAAAGTCGAATTTCAATCGATTAGCAGCGGTGATTACGATACAAAGCTGACGACGATGGTTGCCGGCAACGATGAGCCAGATGTTGCGATGATGGAGTCTGCGACGATTGCCTTTCCGCTCGCTGAAGAAGGCAAGTTCCTGAATTTGCAGGACTTCCTTGCAAGCGATCAGCAAATTACACTCGACTCAATCGTTCCGAATATTACGTATTCCCAAGCGCCGGGCAATATTATCGGCATCGGCCCAGGACCGGAAACATTCGGACTGTTCTATAACGAAGATGTATTCAAGGATGCTGGTATCGAACCGCCTCCATCTGATATTTCCAAAGCATGGACCTGGGATCAGTTCGTCGATGTCGCGAAACAGTTGACGCTTGATAATAAGGGACGTAACGCGACAGATCCAAACTTCGATCCTAAAAACATTAAACAATTTGGTATTAACCTTCCGACATGGTGGGGGCAATACAGTAACTTTATCTATTCCAATGGTGGGGACTTCCTGTCAGCAGACGGTAAGACCTTCGCTCTTAATCAACCAGCCGCTGTAGAAGTCATTCAAAAGCTTGCTGATCTGATTAACGTGTATCATGTCGCTCCATCTCCTCTGCAGTCGAAAAATATCCCGGGAACAAACGTGGCGCTGCAGACGAAGAAAGTCGCTATGGCTATCGATGGACAATGGGCTACTTCATCACTTGCTGAATCCAAGGTTCACTTTAACGTAGGTGTCCTGCCTGTGATGAAAGAACCGGTAACAACGGTTGTGGCCGGCATGTTCTCCATCTTCAAATCGACTAAGCATCCACAGGAAGCTTGGGAGCTCTTGAAGGCGCTGCTTGACCCGGAAGCATCGCTTGATATGCTGACAAACGGAACTTGGATGCCAGCTCCTAAAGACTGGTATACCGACAGCGAGAAGCTGGCGAAGTGGACGAAGGATCTGCCTGCCCGTCCATCCGGCTACCAAGGCGCAGTTATCGATATGCTGCTCAATCACAGTCATGCAACTCCAACGGCTTATGTGAAAAACTTCAATAAAATTATGGATGTCGTAAATCCCGCTCTGGATAAAGTGTGGCTGGGCAAACAGTCGGCCCAGGAAGCTCTTGATTCCATCGCCGCGAAGGCACAGCAGCAGGTGCAAGGCCGGCGTGACGTCGAGTAAGCAGTCTGCGGTAGTGGACTAAAGGAGAGGACAGCGGTTCTTGGCTCCAAGAACGTTGTCCTCTTTCATAGACAGGAGGGATACGGCATGGAAATGACGGCAAAAGATGTGAAGCCAGCGGGGACAAGAGCCAGGCATAAATTCTCCAAAAGAGAGAAGAAGGCGTTGTTCTATGGACTGCTCTTTACAGCGCCGGCGATAATCGGCTTTATCATTTTTACATTAGGTCCGATGATCGCCAGTTTATATTTAAGCTTAACGGATTACAACGTATTCAAGGATACAACTCACTTTATCGGTCTAGACAATTATACAAAGCTGTTTAGCGGTGAAGATGATCTGTTCTACAAGTCGCTTGGTACCACCTTCTATTTTGTTATTTTGCGCGTACCAGCGGTCATCATCATCTCGTTCTTCCTGGCCATTTTGTTAAATATGAACCTAAAGGGTCGTTCGCTTTTCCGGACGATTATCTACCTGCCAAGTATTGTTCCGGCGGTTGCCTCTTCGATGATCTGGCTGTGGCTGATGAACCCTGATCTAGGCTTGCTTAATACCGTTCTGGAATGGCTGCACCTGCCGACAAGCTCGTGGTTATTCGGAGAGGGCAGTGTTATCCCATCCGTCGTGCTTACGACATTATGGGGAATTGGGGGGACGGTTATTATCTTCCTCGCCGGCTTGTCTGGTGTACCGAAGTCCTATTATGAAGCGATTGATGTAGACGGCGGCGGCTGGTACAGCAAGCTGCGTCATATTACGATTCCAATGCTGACGCCAACGATCTTCTTCAATACGATTATGACGATTATCGGCTCCTTCCAGGTGTTCAGTGAAGCTTATATTCTGACCCAAGGTGGACCTAATAACAAAAGCTTGTTCTTTGTCTTCTACCTGTGGAGAACGGCCTTCCGTGATACGGAAATGGGCTATGCATCCGCACTTGCTTGGGTGTTGTTCATTATCATTATGATCTTTACAGTGTTTATCTTCAAAACCTCGAAATCCTGGGTGCATTATGAGGGGGAACGGTAATGAGAGAATCCAGGCTAAAGCTTACTGCGGGATTTACTACCCTGCTGATTATTTCCGTGATGTTTATCGTGCCGTTTGTGTGGCTGCTGCGCAGCTCGGTGATGGATCTGTCTCAAATTTTCATCATGCCGCCGCAGTGGATTCCGAAGCCTTTTCACTTTGAAAACTTCAAGGAAGCCATGACGGTCGTGCCGTTTGGCGCTTTCTTCAAAAATACGCTTATTATCGTAGCCGGTGTACTGATCGGCACAGTCGTCTCCAGTACCATTGCTGCATTTGGTTTCTCCCGTATTAAGTGGAAGGGCCGCGATATGGTGTTTGCTATTCTGATGTCTGCAATGATGCTGCCAGGAGCGGTAACACTCATTCCAAGTTTTCTCGGCTGGAAGGAGCTTGGCTTCTACGATACGTTCTATCCGCTTATCCTTCCTTCTTATTTTGGCGGCGGTATCTTTAATATCTTCCTGCTGCGTCAATTCTACATGTCGATTCCTCAGGACTTTGATGAGGCGGCGGTTGTGGACGGAGCGACTTATTTCCAAATCTATTGGCGGATTCTGCTTCCGCTCAGCCGCTCGGCCGTTATTGTTGTTGCTCTCTTTACATTCCTTGGTTCATGGAATGACTTTATGGGACCGCTTATTTATCTGAAGAGTGACAGCCATTTTACCCTTGCGCTTGGTCTGCAGATGTTCCAAGGCAGCTATAATGCACAGTGGGATTTATTGATGGCAGCCTCAACCGCTGTTGTACTGCCATGCGTATTAGTCTTTTTAGTCGGACAACGATTCTTCCTTGAAGGAATTACGCTGACGGGGCTGAAAGGGTAAGAAGCGAGAATTACGCCATCTGTGTGAGCATTCTTTTTAGGAGGCATGGCAATGACCATTATGAAGCAGTCGAATGTTATAAAAGGGTGGCAAGGCGTCCCTTTTTCCAATGTATCCATCAGTGACGCATTCTGGCGTCCGCGGCTTGAGACAATTAAGAACGTAACGATTGGTGTCTGTCTGGACCAATGCGAGAAGACGAATCGGATCGCGAATTTTGCGCTGGCAGGCGGGCTGATCGAAGGCAAATATGAAGGCATGTACTACAATGATTCCGATGTGTACAAAGTACTAGAAGGTGCGGCTTACTCCCTTATGACGGATCGTGATCCAAAGCTCGAAGCGGAGATTGATCGGATTATCGGACTGATCGAAGCAGCACAAGAAAGCGATGGGTATTTGTCTACGTACTATACGGTCGAAGCGCCTGATCTCAAATGGACGGACATGGAAAAGCATGAAATGTACAATGGCGGTCATCTGATTGAAGCGGCGGTTGCCTATTATCAAGCGACGGGCAAGCGTACATTACTGGATGTGGCGTGTCGAATGGCGGATCATTATGATTCGTTGTTTGGACCAGGCAAACGCCACTGGGCAGAAGGACATGAGGAGATTGAGCTTGCGCTCGTGAAGCTGTACGGAGCGACGGGAGAGGAGCGCTACTGGAAGCTGGCGCTCTGGCTTCTGGAGGAGCGCGGACATGGACATGGGGTTGGTGCCATCTGGGATAAGGCAGATTGGGGACCGGCGTACTGCCAGGACGATGTTCCGGTACGGGATATCCGTGAAGTGAAAGGGCATGCCGTCCGGGCTATGTATCTGTACACGGCAATGGCGGATGTTGTAATCGCTTCGGGGAATCCCGAGTATCTCGAAGCGCTTGATCGGGTGTGGGCGCATACGGTCGAACGGAATATGTACGTGACAGGTGGCATTGGGCCGTCTGTGCATAACGAAGGCTTCACCCATGATTATGATCTGCCGAATGAATCGGCGTATTGTGAGACCTGTGCAGCGATAGCTATGGCCTTTTGGAACCACCGGATGAATCTGCTGCATGGCGATGGGAAATACGCGGATGTGGTGGAACGTGAACTGTTTAATGGGGCATTGTCGGGTATCTCGCTGTCTGGCGATCGTTTCTTCTATGTGAATCCGCTGGCATCGAAGGGCGAGCATCATCGGGTGGAATGGTTCCATACATCATGCTGTCCAACGAATCTAGTTCGGTTCCTGCCGGCGGTTGGCCAATATACGTATGCGGCAACAGCAGACGGTATTGCGGTTAACCAATATTTGAGCAGCGAAACGACTATTGAAGTGGAAAATGCGGGTAAAGTATTGATTGCCCAGTCTACAGCGTATCCATGGAATGGCTGCATATCAGTAAGCATATCGCCGGAGCAGGTCAGTGAATTTACGGTACGGCTCCGCCTGCCGGGATGGTGCAGGAGCTATCAAGTATTCGCACAAGGTGAGCGTGTTCAAGGTGCGGAGGCGCTGGCGGAGAAGGGTTATCTTATTCTCAAGCGGCACTGGGCACCAGGTGATACGATTGAACTAGAGATGGATACTCCAGTTGAAGTGGTCCGTTCACGGCCGGAAGTGGAGGAGAATCGCGGCCGAATCGCATTCCAGCGGGGACCTGTTGTGTACTGCCTCGAGCAGTCCAGCAATACCGGACTAAGCTATGATGATTTCGCGGTGAACGCGCATGAGCCATTTGTTACGGAACATCGTGAAGAATTGTTAGGTGGTGTAACGGTTCTGCGAGGAAAGACGGCAGAAGGAGCGTTCTGCGAGCTTACTCCGTATTATGCATGGGACAATCGTGAAGCTGGATTTATGCAGATCTGGCTGAGCGAAGCAGAGGATCGGAATTTGTATCGATAGAGGATTATAACGGGAAGAGTTGTCTAAGCGGCTGCACATGAGCCGCATAGACAACTCTTTTTTATTGTGATTATTTTCGTTTCCATGATCAATCCGAGATAGGCGGAATATGCTGTTAATAGGCAGTATGCAGTTCTGTTTCCTTGAAGTAGCGGTGAAATCTATTTCTCAAGATGATAGGGTTATGTTAAGATTAATACATATTAAACCAAATGAGTTGGGTTAAATCAGGGGGCTGCAATGGGGAAAATATTTTTATTATTTGTTTTTTTTACGTGGTTGTTTGGTAACCCAATAATTGCAATTTTGGTATTGTTATTTATTGTATACGTTATTGACCGGAGATTTATTGGGTTAACGCCTAGTCTGCTAAAGCCAATTCGCCGCTCCTCTAGGTTAAAGAAGCTGAAGCGTCATATTGCGCAGTCTCCTAACGATACATCTTCCAAAGTGGAGATTGCCAGAATTTTAATCGAAAAGAAAAAATACAACGAAGCAGTAAGCCTGCTTTCACCACTCGAGCGTATGCTTGATGATTCTGCTGAATACTGGGATGATCTTGGTCTTTGCCTCATGCAGACCGGTAAGCCGGAAGAAGGCGAAGCAGCTATGAGTAAAGCACTCTTGCTTAACCCTAGAGTCAAATATGGAGCTCCTTATTTAAGATTGGCCGCCTATTACTCAAACCAAGATGCGGAGAGAGCTCTTTCTTATATCGAAGCATTCCAGGAAATCCATTCCTCTTCCTGCGAAGCTTATTACCGACTCGCGGCTATTTATGAGCAGATGAACCGGAAAGAAGATGCAAAACAAGCGGTTCGGGATGGGCTTCGAATCTACCGTTCTTTGCCAAGATATAAGAAGCGGGTGGAACGCAAATGGGCTATACGTTTGCGTATACGGCGAACCTAAGGTTGATGGAAACAATTTCAAGGTTCTTTTACCTCAAGCCTTATTGTTGTTTCGATGAAAATCATCCATAATCGAAGTACATTACAAGAGCTTAAAGGAGCATCATATGCCGCGCAATACTTGGCTCATGGCAATTAGCTTGAGCGTTATTATCGTTTTACTTAGCAATGTTGCTTATTATTTTCTAACCAAAAAAACGTTGGAAGATGCGCTAAACCATGAGATGCGAGCTGTTGCAAAGCAAATTGAATTTTCGGTTGAGCAATCCCGGCTTGGTTCTGAGAAATTTCAGGAGCAGATTGGGCGGGAGCTGCGAATTGTTGCCATTGCAGCGCAATATGCGCTGGACCCAGATGTAGAGAAGGTAACGAATGAACAGTTAAAGGAATTAAGCGCTAAGCTTGGCGTCAGCCATATCACACTCATGAAACGGACAGAAGACAACATAATATTGTACAAGTCATCTGACGAGAACGAGCTTGGCAAAGGAACAAAAACCTGGGATCCCTGGTACGTTGCCTTTAATCAACTGTTTGATGACAAGCAAGTGAAGATCGATTGGCTTGGGCAGACGCTTCCGAACTTCTGGAGTGGACCGTTTGAGGTAGCTTCGACAGACCCCGATCATATATACAAATGGGGCTATTATCACGACGGAACAACCAACTATATTATCGATCCATACGTCAACTATACGACTCTTGCGGATTATGAGAAATTAACGGGTACAAATCAATTAATTGATAAGTCGATTAAGAACAGCGATTCCTTGCTGGAAGCTACCGTATTTAATCCGTCTACGTTTGGTGAAGGCTCGTTTGATACGGTGAATGAAGATGGTGAAGTACTGGAGCATTTACTGCAAAAGGATATCTTTTATGGATCCTATCTTTATGAAGCGGACAACGATGTTCAGAACGTAAAGAAAGCTTATAAATCAGGAAAGATTATTTCGGCTAAAGAGATTATCAACGGCAAGCATGTGCTCAAAATGTTTATTCCTGTGCTGACAGCTGATACTGGAGCGAGCATTGTTGATGAGAACGGTGAACCGATTCATGGGTATGTGCTTTCATTAGTCTCCGACTATCAGGTTATTCAGGAAAGACTTGATTCCCAGTTCTTGAACATTGCTATTGTTATTTTCCTTATTACGGGAATAAGTATTCTGATTGCGACCTTCGCTATGCGTTATTTCCATCAGTCTCGTGAAAAGATGGTACAAGTGACGCAGCAGACCTATGTGGATGAGATCAACAGCATGTTCCAATCAATCCGGGCACAACGGCATGACTTTCTAAATCATGTTCAGACGATCCATTCACTCGCAGAGCTTAACAAATCGAAGGAGCTTGTCGCGTATACGAAGGAATTAACGGGTGAAATCCGGTTGATGAACGATATTATCAATATTGGGAATCCGGCTATTGCGGCCTTAATCCGTTCTAAGATTTCGCAGGCAGAGAGCTATCGGATCGCCTTCAGCTGTTCCTTCAGTGGACTTAACCGTCTGGAGATGGGGCTGAAGACGCTGGATGTGAACCGTATGCTTGGCAACTTGATTGATAATGCTTTTGATGAGGTAATGAAATATGCGGAGGATCGACGAGAGGTCGAGCTGTCCGGACGACAAATGGACGGATTCATTGAGTTTTGTATCAGCAACACCTGCATGAACGCACATGAAGTGAAAGACAAGCCCTTGTTTGAAGCAGGCTTCACCACAAAAAATAATGCTCATCAAGGGCTTGGCTTATTTACAGTCAAGTCGATTACGGAGCATTATAAAGGCACGATCCAAGTTAATGTGGAAGCAGAGAACCGTATTACTTTCTATATTCGTATCCCGCACTAATGAATACCTTCATAATCAGCAGTCCATTGGCTCAGGTTGAGAGTCAATTGGGCTGCTTTTGTCTTTTCAGAGGGGGCATTTTTTGTGGTATACTAATAAGATGCTAGGTGAACGGAAGAAGGCGGGTGAAATAGCTTGGCAAGTCTTGATGATAAGCTTCATACAACGCTTGAACACAGTCTAGGTCAGCATTTGCACGAAGATATCATTCGCCGCGGATGGGATTATTATCGAAGCGGCCAGGTGCTGAATGTCAAACAAGCGGATGAAGATACCTTATACGGTGCCGTACAAGGCTCAGATGTTTATTCGGTTTTGCTTGACTCAGACCAATTTCGATACAGTAAATGTACGTGTCCCTTTAATGATTATTGCAAACATATGGCGGCCGTTTATTTCGCCTATTGTCATAATCTGGACGGTGAATCTGCGGCACAAGCAGCTTATGACCGTATTCGAGGTGTAGACCAGAAACCGCAGCGGACATCGGTCACTGTGAGCGTTCCGAAATTCAGCGGCAGGCATGAGCAGCCATCCGATGATGCTTCTCCATGGGATTGGGGACATTGGATGGAGGAGGAATATGGCGAGACGTGGCGCAGCTGCCGCCATTCCCTCCACTCGCTGCAGCCTGTGCTGTCGGCCTTGAAGGGAACGACCAAGCATTGGGACAAACGAAGCCAAAGGCTTCATTGGATGAGTGTCATCTTATTTGTTCTCGATCAGGCGGAGCAGGCTATCAAGACGGTCGATACTTTCAGCCGTTATTATCATGAAATGTCGTTTCTACGCATGGCGGAGCCATGGGTGGAGCATTATTATACGCTTGTACTCGAGATGCAGCCGTCAGAAGTCATCGGACTTGACCGCAGATGGATTAACTATGTGGCGGACTATGCGAAGAAGAGAGCAATGAAAAACGAGCAGCAGCTGTTTGATTGGACCTATATTTATTTGGCGATCTGCGAACGGATGGCAGAGGATACCGAGTGGTATGAGCAAGAGCTTGCTTCGATGACTCGGGAAGAGCATAGGGAAGATCCTGTTGATCTGACGTTCGTGCATACGGCTGCAGCGATGTTATGCTTCTTTGGCAGAGATGACGAAGCGGCACTATCGCATTTTGGCAAGACCGATTTCGCGCGTTCACAGAAGGTCATCTATCCTTGCGTTGCACAGCGTCTTGAAGAAGGCGACTGGAAGGTAATCGGCGAGTGGATGGGCTTCCTATATGAGAATATTTCCAAAGTGAAAAATGCACGGACGATTGGTCCGTTTATGACTTTATGCAGAAGAGCAGATACCGATCAGCCGGATGAACCACGCTGGACCCGGTATATGGTGGAGCTTCTGCCACATTCCTATTCCGATTTGTCGGATCATTGGCTTGCTGTGAAGAAATATGAGGAATGGGCCGACCTTCAGCTGCTCATCGGAATGAGACCAGATGATCTTGGTATTCAGAATGTGCGGGAAGTTGCGAAAGTGGCTCCTAGCGTGATGATTCCGCTTTATCATCAGTCGATTGATGAGTGGATCAATTCGCGTAATAGACAGGGATACCGCATGGCCGTGAAAGAATTGAAGAAGCTCGAGAAGCTGTACAAAGCGGGCAAAGGTGCGGAAAAATGGGACCGTTACCTTGCTGGTATCGTGAGCAAGAATCAACGGCTTCGAGCGTTTCAGGAAGAGCTCTGGAAAGGAAAAATCGTAACATGAAATCATTCATCGGCGCTCGAACGTTAGTGGTGGACGGATATTGGAAGCAAGGCGACACAGCAGAAGAAAGTGCGATCATATTGGCTGCGGCTGAACGGTCCGAGAATTCGGCTCGGCTCAAACCGGTGCTCTTCGCATGGCATCAAGCATCCTGGTATGGTGCTGAGGTCGAAGATATTGAGATTGAGGGCGGCAAAGCACTTAAGCTTTCTCCACTTATTGCCATTGATTATTTATCCTCTCCTCAGCACGTACGTCTCCTTCAAGTGGAATGGACAACGAGGCTGCAAGGCTTGATGCAAATGGCCGGTCTGCTGCGTCAGGTGCTGCTTCACGGATGGTTTCAGCCAGACTGGGGACGCTGGTCGGAGTATCGAAGGGCTTGGCGAATGGAAGTTCCAGCCGAGGAGAAAGATTTTCTCGCGGCTTGGGAGCAGCAGACAAGAGATGCTGGGGTAGTTGGCGTAGAGCAATGGTTAAGTGAGGCAGTCGAAGAAATTCTGGCCCAAAATGATCATGCTGCCAGCGCTTGGCGCAAAATAGCTGCGGCAGCAGGCGGTGAATCCGTGCTGCTTCACAAAGCGGCCGATGAAGAGGATTGGCTGATTGCTCTTGGGCTGCATAAAGATACAATGCCGTTTAAGGTTGCTCTTCAGCTTGCAGAGCCTGTAGAAGGGGCGAGCTGGCAGCTGCGTCCGGCTTTGCAGGATCGGAATGGCGGACCGTGGATTTCTGTGGTACAGGTGAATGGGCAATGGCAGGCCATGTTCGATCAGGACGGCCTGCTGCCTGAGGATTGGATGCCGCATCTGGAGACTAGGCTTGCGAAAGAGCAGGGGAAATGGCTTGCTGCCCTGCCGGTCTGGAGAGATGAGGCGAACCCGGAGAAGTTTCGTGTTCAACTGGGAGATAATGATGCCTGGTACTTCATGGAGAAAGCAAGTTTACAGCTGCTCGAGGCAGGCTGTCCGGTCCTTCTGCCAAGCTGGTGGGAAGCCGTACGTTCACGCCGCTTGAGGCTGAAGGCGAAGATGAAGTCCTCGGTTGGCTCCGATACGCAGCCGATGTTTGGTCTTGATCAGATCGTCCAATTCGATTGGAAAATGGCTTTGGGCAATATCGATTTGACCGAATCAGAGTTTATGCGACTAGCCGAAGAAAACCGCAGATTGATGAATATCGGCGGGGAATGGGTGCATCTTGATCCGCAGGATGTCGCACAAATTAGGGATTGGATGACAAAGGTCGGCAAACGCAAAGGCATGTCCTTCCGAGATGTGATGGAGATGCATTTGATGGGCGGCTCCGCCTTGGAAGAGGGAGAAGATGCTTCGGAAGGCCTTAGAGCTGAAGTTGAGCTGAATGATCATTTGATGAGATGGCTCGAACAGCTGCAGCACACGGCTGAAATTCCGCTTGTTGATATTCCGGAGAGCTTTCTTGGATCACTTCGCCCTTATCAGCATCAAGGGGTATCCTGGATGTTATTCCTTCGCCGGTTTGGTCTTGGCGGCGTGTTAGCTGATGATATGGGTCTTGGTAAGACCATTCAATTTATGGCCTATCTGTCGTATGTGAAAGAGCATGGCGATAAAAGCTTTGGTCCTTCTCTTCTCATTTGCCCGACCTCAGTAATCGGCAACTGGGAGAAGGAGCTTGAGAAGTTTGCACCAACCTTGAAGGCTTACCTGCATTATGGTCCAAAGAGGGAGAAAGGCGAGGCATTAAGAGAAGCGATTGCAGACGCGGATCTGGTCATTACCTCATACTCCCTTGCTCAAATAGATGAAGAAGAGCTGAATCAGATTGATTGGGACGCTTTATGTCTGGATGAAGCTCAGAATATAAAGAATGTATACACGAAGCAGTCAACGGCTATCCGTGCTCTGCCCGCGCATCATCGTCTTGCGCTTACGGGTACACCGATGGAAAATCGGCTGACTGAGCTATGGTCGATCTATGATTTTATAAATCCAGGTTATCTTGGAAGTATGGGTGAATTCCGCAAAGCGATTGTTCTTCCAATTGAACGTAATCGTGATGAGGAAGTAATCAGTGGTTTGCAGCGTTGGGTGAAGCCGTTTATGCTTCGCAGGGTGAAGAAGGATCCAGCTATCCAGCTGTCATTGCCAGACAAGAATGAATCAAAAACGTATTTGACGTTAACAACAGAGCAAGGCGCCATCTATGAGAATATTGTCGCCGACCTGCTGGAGAAGCTGGATAAGCTTGGTCCAATGCAGCGCCGCGGACTAATCCTGGCATCACTAACAAGGCTGAAGCAGCTTTGTGATCATCCCGCTATGCTTAACGAGGAAAGTGATCAGCAGTGGGACGACACTCGTTCGAATAAAGTGGCTAGATTGCTGGAAATGGTTGAAGAGATCGCTTCTGAAGGAGAACGCTGCCTGATCTTTACCCAGTTTGTTGATATGGGGAAGCAGCTGAAGAAGCTGCTTGAAGAACGGCTTGAGCTGCCTGTCCCTTATTTACATGGCGGTGTACCAAAAGCGAAGCGGGATGAGATGATCGAGAAGTTCCAGAATCCTGAGGAGCCTTGTTGTGCATTTGTACTTTCGCTTAAGGCTGGCGGTACAGGTCTTAATCTGACTGCCGCCAACCATGTGTTCCATTTCGACCGCTGGTGGAATCCCGCAGTTGAGAATCAAGCAACGGACAGGGCATTCCGGATTGGCCAGACGAGGAAAGTACAGGTTCATAAATTTATTACGTTAGGCACGCTTGAAGAGAAGATCGACGAGATGATTGATCGCAAGCAGCAGCTGAACGAGCAGGTTGTTGGTCAGTCGGAGCAGTGGATCACCGAAATGTCTACGGATGAATTGAAAGAACTATTCGCGCTTCGTAAAAACTGGTTAAAGGGATGAGGGGGATAAATGTCTGAGGGCAAGGATAAATGGGCTAAAGCAATGAGCGAACGGCATACCGGTCTCCCTAAGCCGGATGAAGAAGGCTTTAATCAACAAGTGTCAGGTTCTGAGCAAGGAAATGAAGAATGGAAAGCTTTCTATGAGGCAATTAAAGCTCATGTTATCGATATGCGTAAGTAATATGTGACCTATCATTACACAGTCTGTCGGAAAAAGTAACCCGAGAGGCTGTGTTTTTTTATCCCTATTTCGAAAAATAATAGAATTGTATCCCTCATCGGGCTTATTTTCGACCTCCCTGGCCCTTACGCAGCGAACTTATAATAAGGGTGCAAGGCAAACAAGCAACATTATATCGAGGAGGTCTTCTTAAATGAAAAAAAGTACTTTACTCATCGCCACATTGCTTGCATCATTCACCATGGTCGCTTCAGCTTGCGGATCAAACAATAATAATGGTGGTAATAACACTCCTGCAAGCTCAGAAGCTTCGCAAGAGCCGGCAGCTACAACAGAAGCAACACCAAGTCCGGAAGCAAAAGATGTGACCTTATCTCTGCGCCACACGCAAATTAAAGAGACGAGCAAAAACCGCCTTAAAATTCTCGAAGATGTTGTGAAGAAAACACAGGATGAAAACCCTGGCCTTACATTCAAGCTGGAAGGGATCGACGAAGTTGTTAACCGCGACCAAAAGCTGAAAGCGGAAATGACAGCAGGCAACCCGCCTGATATCTTCGAAGTATTCGGCGGTGCTGACCTGAACTTGTATGTAAAAGCAGGTCGCATGCTTGACCTGACACCAATCATTGAAGAGCTTGGTATTAAAGACAAATTCGCCAGCCTTGACGAGTTCACGGTTGACGGTAAAGTATACGGCTTGCCATTTGGCGGCTACTCGGAAGGTATTTTCTACAACAAGAAAATCTTTGCTGACCTTGGATTGTCTGTCCCTACAACTTGGGATCAACTGGTCGAAGTTGCTGACAAGATCAAAGCAGCAAAAATTACACCACTTGGTCTTGCAGCAAAAGACGGCTGGGTAAATGGTATGCTCTGGAACACAGTGATGGAGCGTAACGTAGGTATCGACGGGTTCAACAAGCTCGTGACAGGCGAAGCAAAATGGACGGATGAAAACTTCATCAAAGGCTTCACGAACTACGCGGATCTCGTAAACAAAGACTACTTCACAAAAGGTGCACTTGGTCTTGCTTATGCGGATCAAGGCGCACAACTGCTCTCTGGTAAAGCAGCAATGGTATTCACAGGTTCATGGGATGCTAACCGCTTCACAGGCGAAGAAGCAGGCGATCTGAAAGGCCAAATCGGCTACTTCAACTTCCCATCAATCGCAGGCGGCGCAGGCGACCAAACGTCGATCAATGCATCGTACTCGAACGGCTTCGGCTTCTCGGCTAACCTGAACGAAGATCAAGTTGCAATGGTTAAGAAATTTATCGCTAACTTCTACAGTGAAGAAATTCAAAAACGTACGCTTCTTGAAGACAAAGTTCTTCCTTCCATGAAATTGTCTGACCTGTCCGGCGTAGATCCGCTGATCTCTGAAGTGCTGACGGTTATGGCTAACGCTTCTACTTCCTGGAAAGCTTATGATGCTATCGTTCAACCTGCTGTAGGCGCTGTTGTTAACGTAGGTTTGCAGGAGCTGATCGGTAAGGTGAGTAAGCCTGATAAAGTAGCTAAGGATATTCAAGCCGCACAAGACAAGGCTAACGCTGCTACTGCAAAGTAAGACCGCTGCGCGAAAGAATCATTCTTCCGATCGCCATTGTCACCGAATTTCTTCATTACAATCCGCTTAAGCGGATGAAATTCGGATGACAAAAGCGAACGTTTCACTTCTCCAGAATGATTCTTCTGCTCCGCTCAAGCGCGAAGCGAAAAGATCAACATCAAAACAAAACAACTTTACAGGCAAGGGAAATAGGAAAAGGAAAAAGCTAAGGTTTTTCACGAACCTTAGCTTTTTTAAAGGAAGGAAGCAGGAGGCGAAGTTATGAACAAGGCTCTCAGAAATCCGTTTACTTATATCGCGTTCATTATTCCAACGCTTGTACTATACGCTTTGTTTTTTGTTTATCCGGTTATCGTATCGTTCGTTTATGGGTTCTACCAATGGGACGGCATTACAGATAAGGTGTTCATCGGCCTGGATAACTTCACAAGGCTGTGGAAAGATGAAGTTTTCTTGAAATCGCTTGCAAACAATTTCTACTTTATGGCATTCTCCTTAGTCGTGAATATTCCGCTCGTCTTCCTTATCTCGATCTTGATCAGTAAGGTTGGTCGTATGCGTGACTTCTACAAGTCGGCTGTGTTTGTGCCGGTCGTGATCTCGACCGCAACGGTCGCTATATTGTTTGGTGTGTTGTACAACTATGATTCGGGCCTCATCAACCAGTTTATCCGTTTGATAGCACCTGATAGCTGGGCGCGTGAATGGCTGTCGGATCCGAAGCTTGCAATGCTGTCGATTCTGATCGCTAACGCATGGCAGAACATTGGATTCTTTATTGTCTTGTGCCTTGCTGCCATCTTGAACATCCCTAAGGAAATTGTAGAAGCTTCGAAGATTGATGGTGTAAACGGCTGGACGGAAACCTGGAGTATTACCCTTCCACTTATCAGGCCGGTACTGTTCGTCATGCTGCTCCTTAGTGTATCCGGTACGATGAAGGTGCTTGATATCGTTCAGATTATGACCAATGGCGGACCGTTCCAATCGACCGAGGTTATGTCCACGTATATGCTGAAGGTTGGATTCCGTTCGATGGAGCTT
Source organism: Paenibacillus sp. J22R56 (assembly GCF_056269375.1). Classification (NCBI taxonomy): domain Bacteria; kingdom Bacillati; phylum Bacillota; class Bacilli; order Caryophanales; family Paenibacillaceae; genus Paenibacillus; species Paenibacillus sp. J22R56. Next base: position 451,673 of record NZ_JBWDNV010000005.1, on the reverse strand, counting down.
GGTTATGGCAGTGCGATTGGCGTGACGATGTTTATTCTGATTCTCGTGCTGACGGGCATCCTGCAAAAACTGACGAAGCATGAGGAGGTGCAGTACTAATGAATGCAGCATTAACTGGACTGCGCAGAGGGAAGTTCTGGATTCACTTTTCGCTCATTGTTTATATCGTTGCTACCTTATTCCCGCTTGTGTGGCTGCTCATGTCTTCCTTCAAGACGAGTCGTGAAATTACGGTGAATACGTGGGCTTTCCCGAAGCATTTCAACTTCGATAACTACAGGCAGGCTTGGGATACTGCGAAAATCGGCCTTTATGCTTGGAACAGCTTCTATGTCACGATCATTGCCTGTCTGGTTACATTGCTGTTTGCAGCGATGACATCATTCGCTTTATCGCGTATGAAATATTCCCGAATGAACAAAGCCGTGTACCAGTTTATTTTGTTCGGATTGCTTGTTCCGCCGGGCGCCTTGTTCATTCCGCTGTACCGTTTGATCCAGCAATTGAGTGTTGGCGGCATCCATTTATACAATTCGCATTTCGGCCTTATTTTGGTATACTGCACATATGCATTGCCCATTACGGTATTTATTATTTATGCCTTTATGCTCTCGATACCAAATGAGCTTGAAGAAGCGGGAATTATGGACGGGCTGTCCGCCGGTGGATTGTTCGTAAAAGTCGTTCTTCCGGTCTCGTTACCTGCACTTGTGACCGTTACGATTCTTAACTTTATTGGAAACTGGAATGAATATATATTATCTCAATTATTTATTACATCCGAATCGCTTCGCACACTGCCTACAGGCATGGCGAGCTTTAATGATGGCTATCGCACGAACTTTGCCGCTTTGTCGGCTGCCGTTATTATGAGCATTATCCCTGTGCTGGTCGTGTACTTCTTCTTGCAGAAGCAAATTATTGAAGGCATGACGGCAGGAAGCGTGAAGGGCTAAGACGATCGGAAGGGGCCCGCTAGATGAACTTGAGACCGAAATTGATGCTTGCTTTTATTCTTCTGGTCGTATTTCCGATGATCGGATTAGGCATTGTGTCTTTTCTTAATACGGAATCCGTGCTGGAGAAGAAATACAGCGAGCAGACTGAAATATCGCTCAAGGCTGTCGGTGGGAATATTAAATACTTTTTCAAAGAGCTTGACCAGCTCTCAGACGGTAATTTAACGAGCTCCGAGGTGCAGGATACGCTGAATTACAGCAAATATTATTCGAGCGATGATGCCAGCACCTTAATTGCGATTAACCAATCGGAAAAGGAAATGAAGCGGATCTTGTTCCAGCATCCTGCAGTCAGCTATGTTGTGCTGTATGCGATGGATGGGACGATGTTCCGCACCTTCCGCAATGATCCAACGACGTTTCGCCCGATTGCCTTTGAAGCATTAAAGGTCCAGCCTCTATATAATGAAACGATTCAATTAGGCGGACGTCCAAAATGGATCGGCCCATATGAGCATCAAGAGCTGACAGGGGTCGAACCACCTCTATTTACCCAACTAAGGTTAGTAAAAGATTATGAGACACTGGATGATTTGGGTCTGATGATCACGCAGTATAAGACAGAAGAAGTGTATTCCATGCTGAATACCTTCTTGAATCCGAAGGCTGAAGGCCAAACCTCCCGTTATGTGATTGTGAATACAGAAGGGCTTGTTATGCTCGACAGCGGCAAGCATTTCGAAGGAACCAATATTGCGGATTACTCCAGCGAGCTGCCGCAGAAGACAGTGGATTATTCAAGCTCCAGGCTGCGATTTGATGGGGAAGACAGTCTTGTTTCTTCCTATAATCTTGGCTTTAACGGCTGGGTTCTGGTATCGGTCAAATCATGGGATTCCTTAACGAATGAGAATGAACGTTTTGTACAGTGGATAGGTATGATCACAATCTTCTGTATTTTATCAGCAATTCTATTTAACATCTTCTTCGTGAACCGGGTCGCTAAAAGCATTATTAAAGTCGTTCGCAAAATGCGGCTTGTTGAGCAAGGTCTGCTTGATATTCGCGTGAATGCGCAGGGTAAGGATGAGACGGTGCTTCTCGCCAACAGCTTCAACAGTATGGTGGAGAGGATTGGTGAACTCCTGACCGAAGTGCGTACAGAGCAGGAACGAAAGCAGCATGCCGAGATGATGCTCATGCAGGCACAAATTAAGCCACATTTCTTATTTAACACCTTAGAGTCGATTAATGCGCTTGCCGCTCAGAATGAGGGCGGAAAGATCATGATGATGGTGCGGCGGTTAAGCAACTTGCTTCGCACGAGCATGCACCATACGGAAGAGATTTTCATCGGGCAGGAGATTGAGCATGTCCGAAGTTACTTAGAGATTCAGAAATATCGATTTGAGGACTTATTTACTTATGAATTGAATGTATCGGAAGAAGCGTTTGATTTTTCGATCCTGAAGCTGACGCTTCAGCCGTTAGTTGAGAATAGCATTCAGCATGGCTTTGAAGGACTTGAGGATGGGAATGGCGTTATTAAGATCGAGGTAATCGTCGAAGCCTATCAGATTGTCATTATGGTTAGTGATAACGGACATGGCATGAACGAGCAGACGCTTAAGAAGTTCGCCGAAAGAGAGCAGCAGCCAAGTGGTAAGCGGAGTAATGCCGCAGAGCTTGGGGAAAGACGGGGACTAGGGCTCCGCAATGTAGCGGATCGCCTACGTATTCATTATGGTCCATCTTACGGATTAAGGATTTGCAGCGCAGAGGGGTATGGCACAGTGATCCGCTGCACCATTCCGAAAAACAGAGGTGAACGATTATGAATGGCAAAGTATTGCTCGTAGATGATGAGCCGCATATCACCCGTAATTTGGAGAAGGTTATTCCATGGGAAATGCTTGGCTTAACCGTTGGTGGGACAGCGAAAAACGGGATGGAAGCTCTAGAGCTTCTGGAGTCCGAATCTTTTGATTTGGTACTATGTGATATTCGGATGCCTGTTATGGATGGACTTGAGCTAGTGCGGCATATAAGGGAAAAAGGGACAGAAAGCGACATTATTATGCTGTCCGGTTATCAGGATTTTGCTTATACACGGGCTGCAATTCAATATGGGGTAAAGGATTATGTCTTAAAGCCTATTCCTTATGATGAATTAACAGGAGTTATTGCCCGGGTAATGGCGAATCAACGTCAGAAACGGAAGCAGCAAAGCGAGGAGCAGCAGAAGATCGGCCGGATGATTGACCTTGCTAGCGAGAAGATCCTTTATGATATTTTGATGGATTATACGGAAGTAACAAGCGGGAACTGGCTGTTTAGCGGGGAAGAGCAGGAACTGGATAAGAGATATGTACTAATTGTGCTTGATCTTGACGTAAGCTCGGAGCGGACGAAAGATTGGCGGGAATGGTCGGATAAAGAGCGAAAGCTATGGAATTTTGCGGTATGTAATGTACTCCGTGAGAAGCTTCAGCAGAACGGCCTGCATCATGCGGTCATTCAAATTCGGGACGGTGAGTGGTGCGTACTGATTGAATGCGAGCAGGCGTTGCCTTATGATTTGAAGCAAATTACAGGTTGGACAGAGCTTCTGCTTAGTGCGGTGAAAAATCACGTCAAGTTGTCTTTGTACGCAGGCATTTATCGCGAATATGCTGAAGTGACGTCCCTTTCCCAAGCGTATAAGCTGGTACAACAGGGGATGCAGCTAACGCCAGTTCAAGAGTATATCGCTGTCTATCCAGATGAACGGATTGGTTCTTCGCGGGAAGATCAAGCCTTCTGGGATACGTCCGAGAAGCTGATTGGTGCAGTAAAGCGCGGCGATACGACTGTCGTTGATGATGAGCTGAAGCGGCTGACGACTCAATTGCAGCGGATGAATGAGACCTCGCTTGGACGCTTCAAGCCAATGCTGCATTTCTTCGTGCTAAACCTGATGCGCGAGACGAAGGAAATGGGGATTTTCTCTCGGGATCAGGAAGATTTGCTCTGGCTGAAGCTTGACAGGCGGTTTGGTATTAAGGATCTTCTGTCCGTTATCTTGCAGGTGACGAAGGCGGTTGCCGAGAAATCGACGGATAAAAAGAAACAGTCTGAACGCTCCATGTCGGAGGCTAAAGCCTTCCTTAGCCGGAATTTGTATCGTGATTTGAGCGTAGAGGAAGCAGCAACTCATGTGGGCTTAAGTACCTCCTACTTCAGCTTGTTGTTCAAACAGACCTATAACGAGACGTTTATTGAATATGTCACCCGCGAACGGATGGAGAAGGCGAAATCGCTGCTGGCCGATACGATGAAAAGCATCGCGCAAATCGCTAAGGAAGTTGGTTATGCAGAGCGGCGGTATTTTACGAAAGTATTTATGAAATATACAGGGGAAAATCCGACGGATTACCGGAATAAGCGTCAGCAGAATCCGGTTGGCCTGGAGGAGCAGGAAGCAGAATAGCGCTGAAAGAAGGGGACGGGGAATGGGAGAGTTGTCTTGGAACAGCTGGACGCTGCGGGAGAAGGTTGGTCAGCTGTTTGTGTTTGGGTTTCATGGGTATGAACCAACTGAGGAGATTACTTCTTTAATTGAAACATACGGCATTGGAGGAACCATCTATTTTGGACGTAATGTTCAGAATGCAAGGCAGGTTCATCAATTGTCCGGCTCACTGAAGGATATTGCCAGCCGTGCAGGCAGACCTAATGTGCTTGTTGCCATTGACCAGGAGGGCGGCATGGTTGCTCGTATTGTAGATGGCGTGACGTTGATGCCTGGTAATATGGCTCTTGGTGCAACAGGTTCGGCAGAAGGTGCGGGTGAAACTGCTCGTGTATGCGGTGAAGAGCTCCGTTTGCTTGGCGTCACGATGAACTATGCGCCATGCCTTGATGTAAATAATAATCCGGATAATCCCGTTATTAATGTTCGTTCTTATGGAGATCGTCCGCAGCTGGTTGGAGAGCTGGGTAAAGCGGCGTTGCTTGGTTATCAGGCATCCAAAGTAGCTGCAACCGTTAAGCATTTCCCGGGCCACGGGGATACCTCGGTTGACTCGCATCATGCTTTGCCGGTATTGCCTCATAGTCGTGAACGGTTAGATGCCATTGAACTGGCACCATTCCGTGCTGCGATTGAAGCGGGAACTGCCGCTATTATGACCGCACATGTATGCTTGCCTGCACTTGATCCATCGGGTAAACCGTCGACGTTGTCGCAGCCGGTATTAACGGGTTTGCTTCGTGAAGAGCTGGGCTACACAGGGGTTATCGTGACGGACTGTCTCGAAATGGATGCCATCGATCAGTATTATGGTCCTGAGAAAGGTGCGGTGCTTGCACTTCAAGCAGGGGCGGATATGGTGCTTGTCTGTCATACGTATGAAAAACAGGTCGCAGCGCTTGAAGCTGTTGTTGCAGCAGTTGAAAACGGAGAGCTGACAGAGGCTCGTATCGATGAATCATTAACCCGGGTTATGCAGCTAAAGCAGGACTATGAAGTAGATGCAGCGCTGGGTTCGTGGGAAGAAGTAGAGTCTGCCATTGGGACTGCTGCGAATAAAGCTGTTGCTCAGCAGTGGAGCGAAGCCTCTGCGACGCTTGTGAAGAACGAAGGTGCTCTGTTGCCGCTTCGCCGTGAGGGCCGTACTTTGGTGTTATGGCCGGATATTAAGCCAGTTTCGGTTGCGGATGAGATGTTATCTGGTGACGGAACATTGGGTGATTATTTGGCAATACGGCTTGATCAGGTAGAAGAGCGCTCTATGAATGGAACTGATCCACTGGCTGATCTGGAATCGTTCGAGCAGATTGTAGTCGTCACATATGATGCGACAAAACATCCAATCGAAGCGGATATTGCTCGTCAAGTTATTGCCAAAGCTGGTGACCGTACGGTTGCAGTTTCGGTCCGTAACCCGCTTGATTTGAACGTGTATCCTAATGCACAGGCTTATCTGGCCGTGTATGAATGCCGTCCGCTGGCGCTTGAATCAGCTGCTAAAGTGTTAACGGGAGAGCTTAAGCCAACAGGATGTTTACCGCTGGAGCTATCCGCGCAATATCCGTTTGGCTGGAACGTAACGTTATAATACGAAATGCCTCTGATGGTAAGGACTGACCATTCAGAGGCGTTTTTTTATAGGCGTTTTATGTCCGGTAAAAGGAGACTGTAATGTCGCATTCTCATAGTATCATGGAGGGAACTAAGTGAATATTTTTTCCCTTCTTATTTTAAGCCAAAGCTCTAAGGTATAATGAACTGCAACTTATGTGTACCAATTGCTGCAAATTTATCTCAGGGGTGATATTCGTGGAATACCGGGTATTAGGACGTTCAGGTTTGCGGGTAAGTGAAGTCAGCTTAGGCTGCTGGGCAATAGGTGGTCCGTCATGGCGGGATGGGGATCCAGTAGGCTGGTCGGGTAATGATGATAACGAGTCTCTTGCAGGTTTGCGCCGAGCTCATGAGCTGGGCATTAATCACTTAGATACGGCAGATGTGTATGGTGACGGTCACTCTGAGAGAGTAATCGGTCAATTTCTGAAGGATGTTCCGCGTGATTCTGTGGTCGTTGCTTCGAAAGTAGGCTGGTTCAGAGGGACAGCACCTAATGCAATGCAGCCCGTACATATCCGTCATCAATTGGAGCAGACACTGACGAATTTAGGTACAGATCACGTAGATCTTTTTTATTTTCATAATACGAATTTTGGACCAAATGACCTCTATCTGGAAGAAGCAGCTGATACGATGCGCGAGCTTCAGAAAGAAGGCAAGGTTCGGGTGATTGGCCAGTCGGCTTACAGCTATGCAGATTTTATGCGGGTATGCCCGGTAACACGGCCGGATGTTCTGCAGTTCCATTATAATGCCTTCGGCAATGAATTCGATAAGCCGGGAACACAGCTGTTCCAATGGGCAGAACAAGAAAATTTAGGTGTGGTACTGTTTGGCCCGCTTGCGCAAGGATTGCTGCTGGATAAATTCGATCCGGAGAATCCTCCTCAATTTGGTGAGGGAGATATTCGCTCGACGAATCAATCGTATTCCAAAGAGCGCTTGCTCGAAATTCGGAGACAGCTTCAGCCGTTGAAGGAGCACTTTGGCCACGAAACACAGGATTTAGTACGAGCGGCTATTCAATATGCGTTGGCACAATCCCCTAATGCATGTGTTATTCCTGGGTTTAAAAATATCCGTCAAGTGGAGTCAAACGCCAGTGCTGCTGGCAGTCCGCTGACCGAACAAGAAGTCGAACTAATCAAACAATCGATTCGAAACGGTTAATTGTTATAAATAGCACCGAAGAGAGGGGTGTCCCATAAGTCATGTAGATGACGATGGGCACCCTTTTCGTGTTCGGGTTCAATAGCAACCTACGCATTTTAATGTTCTTCCTATCGCTTTTGCTCAGGGATTCCTTTGAATCAACGAGGTAAGGTTGGAATCCGCTCGAGTAAACCCCTTGAGTCGACCCCTTTATTCGGGGGCTTTATGTGTTATCTGTTATTCCAACCATTGCCGTGATATCGTTGTATGAAAGAGTGACTCCCGTTGAGGATTTAGTGCATCTAGAATGCGATTATAGGTGAAGTCTTTCATCGGTCTTGGCAGATCATTGAGGGCATAGTAGCCGAGTTCTAATATTTCATCTGAGCTTGGCTTTGGCTGCTGACTATCTCTAATCGTTGCGAGAAATACAAAATGATGCATGTCATACTCTGAATCGTAGTAAACGCCGGTTAATGCTCCAATATCAACTTGTACGGCAATTTCCTCCAGCACTTCTCTCGCTGCGGTTCCTTCAGCAGATTCATTAGACTCCGATTTTCCGCCGGGTAAATCCCAGTTGTTTCTGCCATAGCTGTGCTTAACGAGCAGTACTTTGCCTTCCTCATTTACAATAACGGCTGCCGCGCCTATCAATTTGTTCGACAAGATAATGCCTCCTTAAATGGCGTTTCCAATTGGATGATATATCCATACAAAAATGGTATTCGGTAAATCAAACCGTTATCCTGCAAAAGAGGTAAAGGACCGGCAACTCAAATGAGTTAACCGATCCTTTGTTTTTACAAATAACTATGATGTCCACTTAATCTTTGATCCCGAATAATCCCGGAAAATCGTCCACTTACGACAACTCATCCAGCGTCATCCCAAGACTTGGCGCCATATTAGCAAGGAACCAATCAGTTTCCGGCAGGCCAAGATCTTCGAGGGAAGCTTGGATCTGTCCTTTGGCGACGAGAAATTCGCGGTTGCCGGTGGACACCTCGGTTAAGCATTTTAAATAAGCATCCAGCAGGTCAGCGGCTTTCACAATCTTATGGAGCTGCTGCTCCTCTTTGGAAAGCGTCCCGTCTGGTTTTCCGAGCAGGGGGGCGTAGGCAGACTGAAGCTGCTCAGGCACCATGCCAAGCATTCGCTCTGCGGCCATTGCTTCAATCTCACGGAAGCTCGCTAGCATTTTCGGATTATGATGCTTAACGGGAGTTGGGATATCACCGGTGAATACTTCCGTAGCATCGTGAAATAAAGCTATCGTAACCGCACGATCAGCGTTGTAGCTGCGGCCAAAGAAGCTGTTGCCAATCTCGCACAGCATGTGGGCGAGCAGCGAAACATGGAAGGAATGCTCCGCTACGGTCTCCTTGGTCGTGTTGCGCATCAAGCTCCAGCGTTCAATATATTTCAAACGGTACATATAAGCGAAAAAATGACTTTCCATTCGATCCGAAGCTCCTCTCCATTACGTATCTTTCCATTTGCTTATTTTACTATATCCTACCATATACGGGCTATACCACGGTTCGTTAGAGTAGGGATCAGATCATGGGTGAGGCAGCACAGATCGTAAACGGTCAGCAGTAGGATAAAGGTCCTGTAAATTAATTCTTGTTTAAATGTATAAAAATTATTAGAATGATGAAAGGGTGAAGGAAATAAAGCTTTTGCCTTATACTAAGATGCTTCTGACTAACGACTAATTCGGCATTAATGAACCAGAGATGGAGCTGGACATAAGCCTAAATAAGAGTTGTTCACAACAACTTTTATTTAGGCTATTTTTATTTCTATTTTCTACTTAATTATTAAATAATTGCAGCTACTGAGGATGGGATTTTTGGACAAGAATGAAAAACAAACTCAAAACGACATTGCGAGTCATATTGGAAGATTACTGCGTGAATCTTTTGGAAAAGGACCGCAATCGATTTATGTGAATATCAGCCGCCCGTTTATTGTGATTTATCTTAGGAACTTCTTATCGCCAACAGAGAAGATCCTTCTTCAGCAAGATCAGGTCGATTCCGTTCGACATACAAGAGACTTGGTGATGAAGTCGTTAATACCGGAGATAAAAGCCTATTTGCTGCATGATGCGCAAATGAACATTCGGGAATTTTACTATGACTGGGGATTCGATAACTATTCTGGCATCCTTGTTGGAATGGAATCAGACCGGCATTCCTTACTTTATAGTCCACAAGAGTGGTATGCCGGGAAAGAGGAACTGCACGTTGAAATGGAGAAGATCAGTCAGCAAATTCAAAAGAAACCGGAAGAAATTCGCTCCTATCTGATTAATGAAAGGACACTTCTGGTTGTCAGAACGGGGATATTGATTAGCCTTGGCAAGGAATTAATCCGGCTAGGGTTTGAAGAAAGCTTGAAGCTGGCGGAACGCAATCTAGAGAGAAGCCATCAATTTAATAACAATCAATTTCAGAAAATATTTCAATCGCAAATATCGGATATTTTTATCGACTGGGATTTTCATCTGGATAAAAGCGTCACCGTGTTTATTCTAAATCCAAGTAAATAGGAAATGGATATAAATTTCCCATCCGTGCATAATAAGTTTCGATTGTTTTATTCCAACTAAATAATTACAATAAATTTGGGGCGAAAGAAATAAAGCTTTTGCCTGAACCTAAGGATGAATGATCTTGGATAAACAGGCTGCTCAATCCGAAATAGCGAGCTATGTTGGCCGATTGTTAAGAGAGTCGTTTGGGAAAGGTCCTCAATCGATTTTTGTCAGCATTAATCGCCCGTTTGTAGTCCTTTATTTAAGAAACTTCTTATCACCAACAGAGAAGATTCTTCTTGATCAAGGTCAAATCTACACCATTCAGTCGACTAGGGACTTATTAATGAAGTCATTAATCCCTGAAATCAAAGCTTATCTGCTCGTGCTTGCAGGTATGAATATTCAGGAATTTTATTATGATTGGGGACTTCATAATCAGTCGGGGGTTATGGTAGGAATTGAAGCTCCCGAAGAATATGGACAGTCCCGCCTGGAATCCGAGTATACAGGGAAAGAGCAGCTTGAATTAGAGGTTAATACAATCAGTCAACAGGTTGAGAAATGGCCGGGCGAATTGTATTCTTGTTTGATTAATGAAAGAACCCTGCTCGTTATTCGGCTTGGAATTCTGATTAGCATTGAGAAAGAGCTGATTCGAATTGGTCATGAAGAAAGCTTAAGGCTCGCTAAACGTAATCTTGAAAAGAGTCATCTGCATAATAATGGCCGTTTCCAGGAGTTTCTGAATGCAAAGGTAATTGATCTGTTTGTCGACTGGGATTTTCATCTGGATAAAAGTGTGATTGTATTCATCTTACATCCAGGTCAATAAGTTGGCGGCAATGAACCAGAGAGATCGCTGGGCATAAGCCTAAGTAAAAGCTGTGAATGCAGCTCTTATTTAGGCTTTCTTTATGGTTACTTCGCGAAATGAGGGAGATATATGGTCCATTATTATGAACAGAATGAGATTCTCGATCGAATCACGGATGCCGTCTTTGCACTTAATGACTCCTGGGAATTTACATATATGAATGAAGAGGCTTCAAGATTATTCTCGCGCAGGCCTGAAGAAGTTATAGGCAAATGTATATGGGATGAATTTTCGAAAGAGGCTTTTTCCATTTTCTATGAACATTATTATAAAGCGATGCAGGAACAAACTCGGATTGAATTTGAAGCGTATTGTCCTCCTATTGCCATTTGGTTAGAAGTAAAAGTCTTTCCCTCTGCCAGCGGGCTATCGATTTACTTAATAGACATTACACAAAAGAAAGGTTTGTCTTTACTGAAGGAGCAGCACTATGAATCCCTTTATAAATATAACCCTGATGCTGTTTTTGCTTTTGATCTGGAAGGGAATTATTTAAGCGTTAACCCGGCCATGGAGCATCTCTTAGGTTATGGTGCGGATGAGTTCTTAACCATGTCGTATACTCCACTTATACCAGCGGAGGAGCTGGATAAGACAAAGAGCCATTTTCTACAAGCTGCCAAAGGCGTTACGCAGCATTATGAAACGAAGGCGTACCACAAGAACGGAGCAATTATCGATGTTAAGGTAACCAACATGCCGATTATCGTAAACGATGAAGCCGTGGGGGTATTTGGAGTTGCCCAAAATATAACACAGTCCAATCAAAATAAAGTGTTGCTGCTGCAAGCGGAGAAGCTGAGCGCAGTTGGCCAGCTTGCGGCATCTATCGCTCATGAAATAAGGAACCCGCTTACCTCCCTGAAAGGGTTTGTCCATCTTATAGAGCAGGCCGTATCCGGAGTCAGCAAGCATTACTTTGAGATCATGAAGGATGAGCTGAGACGAATTGAACAGATAACGAGTGAATTGCTGTATTTAGCCAAGCCGCAGGCTCAGGAGTTTAAAAGGGAGCAGATCAGCCAAATCATACAGAATGTTATAGTGCTTATGGGCTCACAAGCTTTAATGCACAATGTAGAAATTAGAACTTATCATCTGGAGGACCTGCCTTCCGTACGTTGCGTCCGGGCACAATTGAAGCAGGTGTTTATTAATCTTATCAAAAATGCGATCGAAGCAATGCCAGATGGCGGGCAAATTGATATTATCGCCTCTAGGCCAAACGCGGACGTTATTCAGATACAAGTTATGGATACCGGATATGGGATTCCTCAAGAACTCATTTCTAAAATCGGCTCTCCTTTTTATACAACCAAAGAAACAGGGACAGGGCTTGGCATGATGGCTACTCAACAAATCATTCATTCTCATGGGGGTACGTTGGAAATAAACAGCCGCGAAGGCCAAGGGACAACTATTCATATTACATTACCGGCAGATTTCTGCCATCCTGACGATGCGCTTACTCCATAAATAAGATATGATAGGGGGTAATTGACCATAATTAGTAAATGAGGGATGGCTTACGAGAGAATTTGGATTGAAATTCAACCAAAATTTCGAGCGGTGGATGTTTCTAATTATCCCGGGATCTCTTGTCCTGGGTTTTCTTTTTGCTGATCAGCTTCAGTCGATGGTTGACGCTGTTCCCTATTTGTTTGCCTACGTTACATTGACGATGGCGATTGGCTGCGGCATTCGTCAATTGGGCGAAGCGGTACGAAAGCCTGGCGTGCTGTTATGGACACTAGTTCTGGCGCATTTGATCTCGCCATTAATTGCTTATGGGATAGGCAGCCTTATCTTCGGCGCAGCTTCCCCTTATGTTGTTGGACTTGTTTTGTTTACGATCATTCCGCTTGGGGTATCGACTGTATTGTGGGTAGGGATGTCGGGTGGCAGCGTGCCGCTTATGTTGGCAATGGTTGTACTCGATTCTGCGTTAAGTCCATTTGTTGTACCGTTTGGCATTCATCTCTTCTTTAATACTTCCGTTGATATTGCGATTGGGCCGATTATGTTCGACTTGTTCGTCATTGTTGTACTTCCGACCATATGTGGAGTTGTTCTGTATGAGTTAAGCAAAGGACGTATTCAAGACCGGGTCAAGCCAGTGGCGGCGCCAATCTCCAAGCTCTGTTTCGTAGCCGTGGTTGCCCTGAATGCCTCAGCAATTGCACCATATGTCGATCAATTGAAAAGGGATATGGTGAAGCTTGTTCCTCTTGTTATTGTACTGGTAGGTGCCTGCTATGCAATCGGGTACTTCGGAACAGCGAGACACAGCCGCAAGGATGTCCAAGTCACTGTCTCTTATGCAACGGGAATGCGCAACATTTCGCTTGGTATCGTGCTTGCACTTGGCTACTTCAGCCCTCTGGCGGCTGTACCGGTCGTCCTGTCGATCCTTGTACAGCAGCCACTTGCGACAGTGCATCATTTTGTTTTACAAAAACTTAACAAAAACAAGACTAGCGATGCGTCGCATGCGCATGTACGATAAAACGAGTGACTAAGATAGGCAAGGGGAGATGAACGATTTGGCCATGAACAGCTTTCGCAATAGGCTTACTTTTACAATGATCATTATACTTGCGCTGTCCGTTACAGCTGCAGGTCTCTTCATGGCGAAGACGTTTAAAGATAATCATATTAACGCGCTGGAAGATAATATGGTTCGTGAGATGCATATCATATTGGCCAAGACGGAATGGAAGCAGGGGGATAAAGCTTCGTTATTTCCGTACTTTACGAAAGAAGCAGAAAGCCTTCGAGACTTTACAGGTTCGAGGGTAACCTTTATTGCCGGTGATGGCACGGTGCTCGGTGATTCAGACCATGCTCCGGATACAATGGACAATCACAGCAACCGGATTGAGGTGCAGGAGGCGCACAAAAAAGGGGTAGGACGAGCTGTTCGGTCCAGTGCTACTCTGAAGGAAGATTTATTGTATGTAGCGATACCGACGAATGCATCCGATCCGAACTCGAATGTCATCCGTCTTGCGATGAGCTTGAAGGAAGTGGATCAGAGCATCTATAAGCTGTGGACGGTGCTTATTATTGGGCTCTTTATTCTGTTTATCCTTGCTGCAATTGTCAGCTACCGTATTGCCTTAAGCTTGACCCGCCCGCTGGAGCAAATTACGAAGGTGGCGCAGCGAATCAAGCAGCTTGATTATAAAGCAAGGGTGAAGATTGAGAAGCAGGATGAGGTGGGCGAGCTTGGTCATGCGATTAACGCCATGGCGGAGAGCCTCGAAGTTCAAATGACCCGAATCCGGCAAAATGAAAGCCAGCTGGAAAGCGTCCTCGATAACATGATCAATGGAGTTATGATGATTGATCCTAGCGGACGTATTCTGCTTATGAGCCGCCGTGCGGAAGAAATTTTAGGTTTTTCGGCACGTGAGCTGGTTGGCCGCAATTATGCGGAGGCGAAGCAGCAATATGAGCTGTCTCAGTTAATTCAAGAGGCGCTTAGTAGCCGCGAGCATATTCGTGAAGAGATTACGTTCTACTTCCCGGAAGAACGCCTGCTAGAGCTTAACCTCGTTCCGATCCATGGAGAAAATAATGAATTCAGCGGTCTGCTGCTTGTTCTTCAGGACGTCACTGCGATCCGTAGACTCGAGAGAATGCGCAGTGAGTTTGTCGCAAATGTCTCGCATGAGCTGAAAACACCAATTGCGGCTGTCAAAGGTTTTGCCGAGACACTGCTTAGTGGAGCTGTAAACGATGAAGAGACAGCGCGTTCCTTCCTGCAGATTATATTTGATGAGAGTGACCGTTTGAACCGACTTATTGGCGATATTCTGGCCCTTTCCAAGATTGAATCCAAACGGGTGCCGATGTATTTCTCGCCAGTGGAGCTGGATTCCTTCATGATGAAGACAATCACGATGCTGGAGACAGAGGCAGCTCGGAAATCGATCATTCTGGATCTGCAGATCGAGCCAGGACTTTATGTCGAAGCAGACGAGGACCGTTTACGACAAATTATGATGAATGTTGTAGCAAATGGTATAAACTATACACCAGAGGGTGGCAAAGTCTCGGTTCATATTGCGAGCATCGATGAGGATCATATCCGAATTAAGATCAGCGACACGGGTATTGGCATTCCGAAAAAAGATTTACCGCGTATTTTTGAACGATTCTACCGGGTGGATAAAGCAAGGTCACGCAGTTCAGGCGGCACCGGCTTAGGCTTGTCTATTGTGAAGCATTTGGTTGAGCTGCATAAAGGAACAATATCGGTAACGAGTGAGGTTGGCCTTGGTTCGACCTTCATTATCGAGCTGCCAGTTCTTCAGCAATAATCTGCCTAACTTAAAAATTTACCCATTCTTCATGAAATCGTGATAAAATAAGGTAGAAAAATTGTGTCTAGGCTGGACAGGCTGGAGGTTATCATGTCGCATAAAGTATTGGTTATTGAAGATGAACCGACATTAGCTCGGCTTTTGTCGTATAATCTGACGCAAGAAGGTTATGCAACGACTGTTATTGATCATGGGGCAACGGGGCTGCAGACAGCTTTACAACGCACCTTCGATTTGATTATTTTAGACATCATGCTTCCAGGCTTAAATGGATTTGAAATATTAACACGTCTCCGTCAGAACGGCGTGAAGACGCCAATTATTATATTGACGGCACGTAATGCAGAGGAAGAAGTCGTTCAAGGGCTGAAGCATGGCGCTGATGACTATATTACGAAGCCGTTTGGTGTGGCCGAGCTGCTCGCACGTGTATCAGCGGTACTACGCCGGACTCAGTCGGATGATGTGGTGCCAATCGAAACATCGGAGAAGGTCATCACAGCTGGAGATTTGTCGATTTATCCAGAGAAATACGAAGTGATTCTGAATGGTGAGACTGTTCCGCTTCGTCCGAAGGAATTCGAAGTACTGCTATACTTGGTGCAGCGTCCGGGAATGGTTATTACACGCGATGACTTGATGAATGTTGTTTGGGGCTTTGATTACATCGGGGGACAACGTACGGTAGACGTTCATGTCAGCTCGCT
Organism: Paenibacillus sp. J22R56; assembly: GCF_056269375.1. Taxonomy (NCBI): domain Bacteria; kingdom Bacillati; phylum Bacillota; class Bacilli; order Caryophanales; family Paenibacillaceae; genus Paenibacillus; species Paenibacillus sp. J22R56. The sequence goes on along the minus strand of NZ_JBWDNV010000005.1, from coordinate 435,977 downwards.
TCGTAAAAAGCTTGAATTAGGCCAGACGGTTCAGATCGAATCGATTCGTGGTGTTGGTTATAAACTTGTAATGTCGAAAAAACTCGTCACACCCAAGGGATAAGGGGGACGAGTTTTTTGTTTGTTCTATTGCCGGTTCCAATCGAGCATTTTACGCTGGAACTGCTTTGGCGAGCAGTCATTATATTTTTTGAACATTTTATAGAAATGGGCCATATTTGGCATTCCGATTCGTTCGCCAACCTCGGTAATACTGAGATCCTTTGTCAGCAGTATGCGCTCTGCCCATTTGATTTTCCGGTAATTAACGAATTCAGTGAAGGACATGCCAATCGTCTTCTTGAAAAACTTCACGAAGTAGTAGTAGCTCATATTGGCGATTTTGCATACTTCCTCAACTTGAATGCGGTCAGTCAGCCGATTCTCCACATAGTCGAGTACAGGCTTGAGACGGACACGGTCGAAGTCATCCTGTTCCGCAAGTGCCTTTCGATGATCGTTGCGCAGCAGTGCAAGCAGAATCTGCTTGATCAAGACGCTAACGGCAAGCTCATAACCGGTTTCTTTGCGTTCTGCCTCATGATGCAGCTGACGGATGAAGTCACCAATCTGCTTCTTCACAGCGCTGTTCTCTTGGAAAATATAATTAGCCTGGCTGAGCGGATTCTCCGTCTCGGAGAAATATCTCATATAGGCAATTGTGCTCTGATCAAAAAATGGCTCGAGCTCAAATTGCAAAACGATGTAATCCAGATGCCCGGCGCTTCGGTCGCGATGCAGCTGAGAGGCTCCGATTATAATAACGTCGCCTGCTTCAAGATGATAACTTTCTTCTTCCACATCAACTTCAAGCTTGCCCTTCATAATATATAGCAGCTCAAGCTGCCGGTGATAATGCCAGTTAGTCAGGTCGTCATCCTTTCGAATCGGCTGCCAGACCCGCAAGGATAACAAAGGGTTCTCATAGACAACTTTCTCGTTAAACGGTTCCACCCTTGCTAGTCCCACCTTACGCTGTAGTTTGATTCTGCACGAGTCTAAGTCATATGCAGCCTACTTTATTGTAGTGGGCTTCTGACTTAAAGGCAACCATTCGCCTTGGGACATGTGTATAATAGAAATAGAATTCGAGGGGAGATGATGGCATGCGGCCAAAAGTATACATATCAGCGAAAGTTTCCGATCAGGTAAAAGATTACCTCGATCAATATTGCGATTGCGAAATGTGGCAGGATCAGGAGAAGGCGATTACTGGCCAGCAGCTCGCCGAGAAAATCGGTGATGTAGAAGGGCTGCTTGCTGCCGGCAACGCAATCAGTGAGCGACTGCTCAGCGCAGCTCCAAAGTTAAGAGCGGTCAGCAATATATCCGTTGGATATAACCATAATGATCTTGAAGCGATGAAGAAGCGTAATATTATTGGTACTCATACACCTTATGTTCTTGATGATACGGTAGCTGATCTTGCATTGGCGCTTATGCTGGCAGCTGCAAGAAGGGTTACCGAGCTTCATAATCTGGTGCGTACCGGGGGCTGGCAGCGAGGCATCGGGGAGCAGTTGTTTGGCATGGATGTACATCATGCAAAGCTGGGTATTATCGGGATGGGCCGGATTGGCGAGAAAATAGCGAAGCGTGCGAAGTTTGGCTTTGATATGGAAGTTTCCTACTATAACCGCAGCCGTAAGGTGGAGGTTGAGGAGCAGCTTGGCGTTAACTACCTACCGCTGAATGATCTGCTTGAACAGTCGGACTTTATCGTGCTGATGACGCCGCTTACGCCAGAGACGAAGCATCTCATTGGTGCGGAGCAATTTAACCGCATGAAACGGAGCGCGATCTTCATTAACGTATCACGTGGTGAGACGGTTGATGAAGCGGCGTTAATTGAAGCTCTTAGCAGCAAGCGAATTTTTGGTGCTGGGCTGGATGTTTACGAAAAGGAACCAGTCAGCGCGGACAATCCGCTGCTCAAGCTGGATAATGTCGTGACACTGCCTCATATAGGCTCGGCAACAAAGAAAACAAGGGACGATATGGCAATGGTAGCCGCCCGCAACCTGGTGGATGCGTTGTACGGTAGAGAGCCGCAGTACGTCATTCCGGAATTGAAAAAATAACAGTTAGGCGCCTCTGCATGCTGCGGAGGCGCCTTTTTATTATTTAGTTCAGATCATTGCGGATAGTCCTTCCTACATGAAACATTTTCGCCTCATTCACTTCGCTTTCTTTCGCTGTGATGGAGCTTGAGACCAGCTTGAAAACAGACGTCTTGCTTCCCATGGAGGAGACGTATCTCTCCAGATGGCTCTTGGCTAGCGGACGGTCGAAATAGCCGGGAACATATTTGTTCAGCATCTCCTGCATAGCGGCAGTTGCTTCATGCCAATCCGATACTTTGATAACAGTGCCATAGATGATTGCACTCATATAAGCCGTATCGACATGAGCGGGAGTTGGATCGGAGATCGTACCGTATTCTTCACTAACTGTGAAACAGGCTTCGGGGTTTTCAGCAATCATATCGATCTTCCTGCCTTCAGACGCGCCGTGGAAATAAACGGCTTCATCCATCCATACGTAGTTAAGAGGAACGACGTATGGCACATTGCCCGAGGCGAGGCCAAGAAATCCGGTGCGCGCTTGCTCCAGGAATTGTTGGATTTTGTGAGGATCGGTACAGGCTCTTTTTTGTAATCGAATAGGAAACATCTTGACCACTCACTTTCTGGAAAAAGTTAATTATGCTATCATTGTAGTGGTCAACTGTCCTTATCAAAAGGTACAGTTTTGTTGAAAATGATAGGTACAGAGGTTGGTGGCAGTCAATGATCAGTTTAACACCTGATTTAGATAGACAAAGTGATGTTCCGCTGTATCAGCAGCTTTTTTCCTATCTGAAGGGACAGATGGAAGCAGGAATATTGAAAGAGAATGAGCGCCTGCCATCAATTCGGCAGTTGTCTGTTTATTTATCCGTCAGTAAGAATACGGTGGAAACCGCCTATCAGCAGCTGCTTGCGGAGGGTTATATCCAAAGTAAGCTGCGAAGCGGGTTATATGTCATGGCACTGGAAAAGCTGGAGTTAGAGGGAAGTGGAGCAAAAACCGGGACAACGTTGGGTTCGGAAAAGACGCAGGAGATTCCAAAGTCGAGCCTTCCTGCTATTAACTTTGAATACGGGGATGTGGAACTCGCGCATTTTCCGGTACGGCAGTGGAAGAAATGTATGGTAGAGGCTCTGGAGGAATGTACAGTTGAGGTGTATGGGTATGGAGACCGGCAGGGACACGCAGGACTTCGAACTGAAATCGCCCATTATTTGTACCAAGCACGTGGTGTTGTTTGCTCACCTGATCAGATTTTCCTCAGTGCGGGTACGCAGACGATGATTAGCATGCTATGCCAGCTGTTACCGTTACCAAAGAAGGTAGCGATGGAGGAGCCTGGTTATAATGGAGTTAGAACGGTGTTCCGTAATCATGGACGTCAGATTATTCCTGTTCCCTTAGACAGTGATGGACTATCTGTTGAACTGTTGAAGCAAGGTGGAGCTAACACGGTATATGTTACCCCGTCTCATCAATTCCCTGTTGGCATTATTATGCCGGTCCAGAACCGGGTCAGACTTCTGCAATGGGCTTATGAGCACGATGGTTATATTATTGAGGATGATTTCGACAGTGAGCTTCGCTATCAGGGACAGCCGATTCCTGCTCTGAAGGCGATGGATACGGGAGACAAGGTCATTTATTTGGGGACATTTTCGAAGTCCTTTCTACCAGGTGTACGCCTTAGTTATATGGTGCTTCCGGAGCTGCTGGCGAAGGATTATCGCAGTAAGCTTCAAACGTACAGCCAATCTGTCTCACCACTTATACAGGCAGCTGTGTATCGTTTTATGAAGGAGGGATATTTCGAAAGTCATATCCGTAAGATGAGAAAGCTGTATCAAGCACGGCATAAAACCTTGCTTCGGGTGATTCAGGAGCAATTGGGCAGCCGGGTTGGCGTTATTGGACAAAAATCAGGCATGCACCTCCTGCTGGATGTGTACAACCGGTCAAGTGATGAATTAATTGAACAAGCTTATCAGCAGGGAGTTATTGTATATACGCCTAGGCTGAATTGGCTGAATCCGGAGGAATGTCCCCCTTCCTATATCATGCTTGGCTTTGGGGGCCTTAGCGAAGAGAAGATCCGGGAAGGAATTATCCTGTTAAGTAAAGCTTGGTTCTCTGAGATGTGATACAATACTACAAACAGACAAGGAAAGAGAAGTGAATTTTTTGATTACCATTACGATTCCGGAACCGGACGTTACGATTTACAAACAAACCAATCCCGAGCTGAGCCATATTTACAACTTTACGGATTTCCATCTCATTACGCGGGAAAAGGGCGGCTTCTTTATATTCTACAACTTCAAGGGCGATGTGCTGTTTGTTGGCAAAGCCAGAAAGCTTAGACCTCGTATCAAGAAGCATTTTGAAGATAGCGTATCTCCAATGAAGAATTACCGTGATGAAGTGACCAAGATTGAGATCTATGTCAATGAAGATCCTGTTGAGCGGGAGATTTATGAGACGTTTCTGATCAATGAGTTTAAAGCGAAGTATAATGTGGACAAGGTACTCTTCCGTTAAAATGAAGATGGTATGTCAAAGGCTGCTCAGCGATGAGCGCCTTTTTTTGTGGAAACTGTAGATTGCACAGCATGTCCTTTAGTTTCGATAGTTCCATATATAATCGGATGCGATATAATGTAGCGGCTTGATCTATTCTCGGCAAGGAGAGGGGCTTACTATGATGGAAATTGCAATTAACCAGCTTGGTTACCGGAATAAGGATACGAAGACAGCTGTATTTGCGGGAGAAAGCGAAGGCTTCAAACTGATTAATCAGGAAAATGGCGAAGTAGTCTGGGAAGGTGAGACTTTGATCTCACTAGATGATGCTGCGAGCGGGATGACGGTCAGCAAGTTGGATTTTTCTGAGTGGCAGCAGCCGGGTACATATTATGTGAAGGTGAATAATGGATTACAGTCAGAACCTTTCCTAATCGGGGAAGAGGTTTATGAAGAAGCTCATCAAGCATTATTGAAAGCGTATTATTATTTCCGCTGCGGAATGGATTTAGAAGAGCAGTATGCTGGAGAATGGAAGCATGGAAAATGCCATCTGACGCCTGCGATTGTCTATGGTGATGAAACCAGAAGAGTGGACGCATGGGGCGGATGGCATGATGCCGGGGATTACGGCAAGTATGTAGGTCCAGGTGCTAAGGCGGTGGCTGATTTGCTGCTCGCGTATGAATGTTATCCGAAGGCCTTCGTACGAATGGTGCCGCTGCCCGAAACGGACGGCGTCATGCCAGATGTGCTGCATGAATGCCGTTATGAACTGGATTGGATGCTGCGAATGCAGGATAGCAAGTCCGGTGGTGTTTTCCATAAGTTGACGACATTACGGTTCCCATCAGCAGATACGATGCCAGAGGATGATACTGAAGAATTATATGTTTCTCCGATCTCGGCAACAGCGACGGGTTGTTTTGCTGGTATTATGGCGATGGCCGCACGGGTGTATGACCGCTTTGATGCAGCTTTTGCCTCCAATTGTCTGACCGCAGCGGAAGCAGCATGGGAGTGGCTGACTCTTCATCCGGAGTACCCAGGCTTTAGAAATCCATCTTCCATTGTGACGGGGGAATATGGAGATAAGCTGGATACGGATGAACGTTATTGGGCTGCAGCAGAGCTGTACCGTACAACTGGGGAAGCTCGTTATCATGAAGCGTTCCAGCAGCTAGCGGAGTTTTCTTTTGACAAGTATGAGCTTGGCTGGGCTAATATGGGCGGTTATGGAACCATCTCGTATCTGATGTCGGAGCGTGAGAGAGAAGCGGGGTTAGCGGAACAGTTACAGGCGGGCTTGCTGGAGGGAGCAGGAAAGCTGGCTGCCGTATGCAGACAGGACGGCTTTGGTATATCGCTCTTGCCGGAGCAGTACATATGGGGCAGCAATATGGTGCTGCTTAATCAAGCGATGCTGCTGCTTCTAGCCGATCGATTGGCAGGCACAACGTCATATGAACGTCTTGTGCAGGACCATATTCATTATTTGTTTGGGATGAATGCGGTTGGCATGAGTTATGTGACTGGCTTTGGGAGCAAGCCAATTCGTCATCCACATCACCGTCCATCAGAAGGTGATGGAGTGGAGGAACCGGTACCCGGACTTGTCTCAGGCGGACCTAATGTTGGCGTGCAGGATGAATACGCCCGCGAGCATTTGACAGACAGAGCTCCAGCTGCAGCATTCGCCGATGTGATGGAAAGCTACTCGACGAACGAAGTGACGATTTATTGGAATTCGCCAGCTGTGTTTGTGCTGTCTCATTTTGTATAGGTCGTGTTCGCGAATCTATCTACAAGGAGTAGAGCTTACAGATCATGCGTGCCTATGTTGGAGTTTATCCAGTATATTTCTGTCTAAGGCTCAATCTCATAGAAAAGCATCTGATTTTACTGTATGTTATCCAACATGGATTACCAATTTGTCTAATATGCCGAATTATATTGGATGAAATACAATTTGCTGAGTAGAACAAAATAAAGGAGTCATCCCATCGTCAATATAATGACTATTGGGAGGGCTCCTTTGTTTTTTATACCGTTGAACGGCATTAACTTGTTAATTTATTTTACGAACCATCAGCACCTGTTCCATGTTAGTCACTAAGCCCATTTCGCTGAGCAGCTCAACGAGAACGGTATTTGATGCCCTGATATTAAAGGCTGATCGGCGGCAGTTGTCGCCGGGCTGCCAAACCTCCTGCAGAGCTGCTCGTATGACACCTGCGGAGTCCTTACGGTCTGGCGCAATCTCAAGCCGGTACAAGATAATTCCCGTTAAGCTGCCTTCGGGGCTGAATGTTCGCCTGAATAAGGCATAGCCTGCAGCATCCTCACCGTCAAAGATAGCTACACTTTCGCCGTCTCTCAAGCTGGGAATACCAGCTTGCCAGACTTCGCCTTCGTTATAGAAGGGAAGTCTAGCAGCTTCTGCTGCCATGCCAAGTGCCACCTGATAAGAATGTTCATAGCTGTCGTCCATATCCGGAATCGGCTGCTCTGTAGACATAATAAGCAGGCGGTCAATCTGCGAATAACCTACACTTTCATATAGCCGAATGGCATATTCATTATGGGCAATCGCTTCTAGTTTCGCCTGCTGTACGCCTTGTTCCTCATACAATTGCAAATTCCGCTGCATCATCACTTTGCCGATTCCTTTGCCACGAAACGCAGGCTTGATCGCCGTTCCGCCATTCCAGGCCAGCTTTCTTCCGTCAATCTCGCGGAAGCCATTCATGACTAGTCCTGCTGCCTCACCATCGACATAGCAGGCAAGGGAATGCTGGAGTGCCAGCCCTTCATTCGCCACACGGCCTATAAAACGATCAAGTGGAAGAGCAGCGGGGACAAAGTAATCTTCAAAGGACTGGTTCCACAGCTCTGACACTTCTCCGATAGGAAGCTCGCTGAGAGGCCGAAACGTGATATTCATACGTCTTCCTCCTTACAGCGCTTGGTCATCTACGCTTTCCAGCCAGCTGTCGATGCTGCCGATAACAGAAGTTACGCAGCCATCCTCGAATGGCGAGATGAGGCCGGCCACCTTAACCAACTCGGTGAAGGATAGGCTTCCGCCCTGGCGGCACAGGTGCAGGTAATCTGCCCAAGCGGCGGAACGGTCTTCCTGCATTCTTTTCCAGAATTGAAACGCACAGATTTGCGCTAAAGTGTAGTCGATATAGTAGAACGGACTGCCGAAAATATGGCCCTGGCGCTGCCAATAAGCACCTTGTTCCAGGTACGTATTCTCTTCATAGTTCCGGTGAGGAAGGTATTTCTTCTCGATCTCTCGCCATGCAGCCTTGCGTTCAGCTGGAGTAGCATCCGGATTCTCGTAGACGAAATGCTGGTACTCATCCACCGTTACGCCGTAAGGGAGGAAGAGCAGAGCGCTCGCCAAATGCTGGAACCGGTATTTATCTACATCTTCCTTGAAGAACAGGTCCATCCACGGCCATGTGAAGAACTCCATACTCATCGAATGGATCTCACAAGCCTCGTAAGTAGGGAAGGCATACTCCGGCACCGCGAAGCTTCTGCTCTCATACACTTGGAACGCATGACCGGCTTCGTGCGTCAAGACGTCAATATCTCCGGAAGTGCCGTTAAAGTTGGAGAAAATAAACGGTGCACCGAATTCGCTGATATAGGTGCAATAGCCGCCGCCTTGCTTGCCTTTCTTAGCAACCAGGTCCATCAGGCCGTTATCCTGCATAAATGTGAAGAACTGATCCGTCTCGGAGGACAGCTCGGCATACATCTTCGCCCCGTTCTGAACGATCCAGTCCGGGTCGCCCTTCGGCTTCGCATTCCCCGTCAGGAAGGCGAGATTCTCATCATAGTAATACAGCTGATCGACGCCAATCCGTTCGCGCTGACGTTCTTTCAGCTTTGTTGCAACGGGAACGATATGCTCAAGCACCTGATTACGGAAGTTTGCAACCATCTCCGCTGTATAGTCGGTACGGTTCATGCGGGCATAACCAAGCTCGACAAAGTTCGTGAAGCCAAGCTTTTTCGCAATTCTTGTACGAACCTTTACAAGCTCATCATAAATACGGTCGAATTGTTCTTCGTTCTCAGCCATAAAGCCGGAAGACGCAACGGATGCGCGCTTGCGGACCGAACGGTCAGTTGATTGCTGGAAAGGCGATAATTGAGAAAGCGTCCGTTCTTCGCCGTCGAACATAATTTTGGCAGAAGCAATCAGCTTCGAATATTCGGTGGACAGCTTGTTCTCCTGCTGGAGATCCTCGATAATCTCAGGGCTGAATGTTTTCAACGACAGCTCAGCCAGCTGGAACAGCTGACGCCCCCATTTACTCTCTAGCTCCGCACGAAATGCCGAACCAACCAGCGCCCGGTAGTAATCCGTTATGTATTCCTGAACAACAGGTCCATTCTCATCAAAGAAATCCTGCTCAGCTTTATAAAATTCATCATTCGTATCGATCGAGTGACGGATGTAGGCAATTTGCTGCATCGTATCGAACTCGCTCCGAAGCTTGTTCATGCCCGACATAGCAGCATCCTGCTCTTCATAATTAGCTGCTGAGCTGAATACGGCAAGAAGCTCCTTGAATTGTTTCTCGAAAGCTGCTACATCTGGACGTTCATAACGATACTCATTAAATTTCACTTGGTACACCTGCCCTCTCTGGAAATAAATTAGGAATGGGATCTTATGCCATCGCCTTGTCAGTCTATTCGTTAGCTGTTGCTGCTAATCCTGCTTCTACCGAAAGGAAAGAGGCTCCCTTCACCAATGTTAAGTGGAAGAGCAGCCTCTTGTGAACGTATGTTCAACTCAGTTGTTATTTCTGTTGCAGAAGCTCGAATTCCTCCCGAATTCGGGCGAGCAATGCTGGGTCCGCAAATACATCATAGGCAGTAGCGGCGAGTGTCTTGGCAGCGAATATCATCCGCTCGAGTGCACGCTCTGTCATTGCAGCATCACGGAACTCCACGGTATGAAGGAGGAAACGCTCCTCGACGATTTTGACATAAGGATGAATGGCCGGGCAACGGACGGAGACATTGCCAAGATCCAGCGAACCATGATCCTTGCCCGTCTCGATTTCTTCCGGCTGAACGCCTAATTCAAACAGATTAGCGGTAAAACATTCCGATAACGCTTCGTTTGTAACCAGTTCGTCATAGGAGAATTCATAATTGTTCATCTCGAGCCTGCAACCGGTCTGCAAGGCAGCACCTTCTGCGCAGCGACGTACTTTCTCTGCAAGTTCATTGGTATACGTGCGGGATGCGGATCGAACGTAAAATTGGGCGGAAGCGTAGTCCGGAATAACGTTTGGCGCTCTGCCACCATCATTAATAATGCCGTGAATCCGAGCATCGCTGCGGGTCTGCTGGCGCAGGGCATTAACGCTGTTGAACAATTGAAGAATCGCATCCAGCGCATTAACACCTTCATAAGGGCTCGCTGCGGCATGGGCAGGCTTGCCGAAGTATTCGAATTGAATAGCGTCCAAAGCAAGCGATTCGCCGGATTTCTCGAACGTATAGTAAGGATGAGCCATAAGGGCAAAGTCGCAGTCATCGAATAAGCCAGCTTCGGACATCGGTACCTTGGCACCTTTTGTCTCTTCAGCAGGAGTACCATATACGCGGATCGTTCCGCCGAATTGCTCCAGTACTGCCTTTAATCCAACCGCCGCCGCAATACCCATCGTACAGATCAGATGATGGCCGCAGGCATGGCCAATCTCTGGCAAAGCATCATATTCACATAGAAAAGCGACCGTTGGTCCTGGCTTCCCGGACGAATAAGTTCCGATAAACGCAGTAGGGATGCCAAGCGTACCCCGCTCGACAGAGAAGCCCTGTCTCTCAAGCTCGGCACACAGCATATCGGCTGACTTGAATTCATGATGGCCAAGCTCGGGATTTGCCCCGATTGTACGGGAGATTTGTTTGAATGTATCTGCATGAGAATCAATCACATCAAATACGAGTTGTTTGTTGCTGCTTGTCATGGACAAGCCTCCTTCTATCAAGCATTATCCCCAACATTATACCCCAAATAGAGCGCCATTGCCCGCATGAAGGAGGTGATGGAGGGTCTGTTCAGTGAATCCCGTGCATCTTCTTGAACTGCTCAGGACTCATGTTTTCCAGCTTCTTGAAGACGGAGCTGAAGTAACTTGCACTCTCAAAGCCAACCATGGATGCAATCTCATGCATCTTGTATTCTCTGCCTAGAAACATCAGCTCTTTGCTGCGGTTAATCCGTTCCCGGTTCACATACTCCATTGGCCGCATCCCCATCGATTGCTTGAACAACCGGCACAAATACTGCGGAGTGACATCTATGCGTGAAGATAACTCTTGGATGGACATCATGCTGTCAATATGCTCTTCAATATACCGGATGACGGGGTTCAGCTTCGTATAATATTGCTGAGCGGACTGCGTACTGACTTGAATTACCTTCATCAGGTCGAGCAGGAATAAATACACAAGCTTCGAGCACTCGATACCGAGAAAAGGAAGCCCGGATTGCGCCATAGCCAAAATGCCCCGCAGATGGGCTACTATCATCTCACTGTCGGTAACGGAATAGAGGCCTGGCTCCTTAATGCCGGCTAAAGCAAGCATCTCCTTGGACATACTGCCGCCAAAGCTGATGAAATAGATGTCCCAAGGCTCGCGGATTGTAGAATAGCGATGAGGGACGCCAGGGAATAAGCAGAAGCCTTGGCCTGCTTTTACCGTATATCGTTCCTCTCCAATCCATAATTCGCCTTCGCCGCCTGTTACTTGCAGCCATTGATAGTGCGGGAAGCCTTGCGGCCGGTCAATCGTTTCCTGATTGTCCCAATGGCCGATAATATCTGTATATAGAGGGAGTTTCCGGTCGGCATCTGCCAAAGTCGGAAATACCAATTTATCCATAATGGAACCACTTCCAGTTTCATATTTTATAAGTAAGGTGAATATAATGTGATTTTATTGGATCTTAATGCGTATTACAATATTAATATAGTAATAGACAAATTCTTCGTTCGGAGGCAAATATCCATGACTTTGAAGTTCCCGCCAATTAGCCCAAAATTCCCGCAAATGCTCCATGGAGCGGATTATAACCCTGACCAATGGCTTGATTACCCTCATATCCTTGAGGAAGATATCCGATTAATGAAGCTGTCGAGCAGCAATGTGATGTCCGTAGGCATCTTTGCATGGGCGGCATTAGAGCCTGAAGAGGGCGTATATACATTTGAATGGATGGACCAGCTGCTTGATCGTTTTGCAGCGAATGGCATCTATGCTCTGCTGGCAACACCAAGTGGTGCAAGACCAGCTTGGATGTCGCAGAAATATCCGGAGGTTCTTCGTGTTGAGGAGAACGGTATTCGTAACCTGCATGGCGCACGCCATAACCATTGCTTCACGTCCCCTGTATACCGCGCGAAGGTGCAGGAGATGAACCGGAAGCTGGCTGAGCGTTATTCGGATCATCCGGCTGTTATCGGCTGGCACATCTCCAATGAATTTGGCGGAGAATGTCACTGCGACTATTGTACAGAAGCATTCCAACAATGGCTCGAGAAACGTTATGGCACTATCGAAGCGTTGAATAATGCTTGGTGGACGTCCTTCTGGGCACACAAATATACAAACTTCGGTCAAATCGATACGCCAACTTACCGCGGGGAGAAAGCTGTTCATGGCATGAACCTCGACTGGAAACGGTTCGTAACCGACCAGACGGTAGACTTCTGCCGTCATGAAATGGAGCCGCTGCGTGAGATTAATCCGGAGCTGCCGATTACAACCAATTTCATGTTGGACTTTGAACCGCTGAACTACTGGAAATTCGCTGATCTTCTCGATATGATCTCGTGGGATGCTTATCCGACTTGGCATGATGCGAAGGATCAAAGCGAGCTTGCCTCATGGATCGGTTTCAACCATGACGTATTCCGTTCGCTCAAAGGCGGTAAGCCGTTTATGTTGATGGAAAGCACGCCAAGCATGACGAACTGGCAGCCTGTCAGCAAGCTGAAGAAGCCAGGCATGCACCTCCTTGCCTCGATGCAGGCTGTTGCTCATGGCTCGGATACGGTTCAATATTTCCAATGGCGCAAAAGCCGCGGCTCCAGCGAGAAGCTGCATGGTGCTGTAGTCGACCATGTTGGTCATGAGAATACGCGTGTATTCAAGGATGTTACGGATGTTGGCCAAGCACTTGAACAATTGCAAGAAGTAGTAGGAACATCGGTGAAGCCGCAAGTGGCCATCATCAATGACTGGGAGAACCGCTGGGCGGTGAAAGATTCGCAGGGCCCTCGTAACGGAGGCATTCATTATGAAGAAACGATGAAACGCCACTATCGTCCGTTCTGGGAAATGGGGGTACCTGTCGATATTATCGATTCCGAGTGCTCGTTTGACTCCTACAAACTGCTTGTAGCTCCTATGCTGTACATGGTACGTCCAGGCGTTGGCGAGCGGATTGAGAAATTCGTGCAGGAAGGCGGCACTTTTGTTGCTACTTACTGGTCGGGTATCGTAGATGAAAGCGATCTTTGCTTCCTGGAAGGCTTCCCTGGACCACTCCGCAAGACGCTTGGTATCTGGTCGGAGGAGATCGATTCGCTTCATGACGGTGAAAAGAACAGTGTCGTGATGTCCGAAGGCAATAAGCTGGGCCTGCAAGGCGAGTACGAAGCTTATGAGCTATGCGATCTGATCCACCTGGAAGGCGCTGAAGCGCTCGCTGTATATGGCGATGACTTCTATGCCGGTCGTCCTGCCTTAACGTTAAATCAGATTGGGGAAGGCAAAGCATATTATGTAGCTTCCCGCAACACTGAGTCGTTCCAAACCGATTTCTTTAAGAAGCTGGTTGAACAAGAAGGACTGAAGCGGGTAGTTGAAACAGAGCTTCCGCAAGGTGTTACTGCTCAATTGCGTTCTGACGGTGTGAGCGACTATGTATTCGTAATGAACTTCAGCGAATCGGTGCAGCAAGTGAAGCTTGATGAGAAGGAGTACGAAGACGTCCTTGCCGGTGGAAAAGTGGCGAATGAGCTTGAGCTGCCGCTGCATGATGTGCGTATTCTGAAAAGAAAAGCAAGCTTCCATCAATAAGCTATCTGTTCTATATAATAAACTGCAAGCAAAGCGCATGATGCGTTCTGCATGCAGTTTTTTTTATTTGCTGTATCTATGTACTGGATGTCTTAATATTAAATATATTAAATAAGTCTAATAAAGTCGAAAATTCCTGAATTTATACGAAATTCCTCGAAAAAATGAGTCAACTAGCCTTGTTTTACTGTTTAATGGCGCAAATTTTTCGTTAAAATGTAATATTGATTATATTTAATATTTATATTAAAATGTTGGGCAAGAACTTGTACATGCCATCAAGTATACGAACGATAATCTGAAGGGTGTGGTTACCCTTCAAATGCTTAACTAACGGTACGACAGTAAAGGAGGAAGCGAAGCATGGGAGTGAATAAGCAACAGGAGCGGGCCGAGTGGACGGGATTTCAGGAATCGCGTCCCTATGGGCCAAAGTATGATCTTCGAACTGATTTTGTAATGGTGTATGGGCTGTCGAATCAGTTAGAGGAACGTATCGAAGGCTGGAGGAAAGCTGGCTACACGATTCATCTCATGACCGGTGTTTCATGGGGAGAATATCAGGATTATTTGTACGAGAAATTTGACGGCAGAAATCATTGGGATGAAGCTCAAAAGGACCGGTTCGGCAACTATATTCAGCATGGCAAGGACGTACCGTATATGGTTCCGACAGTCGCTTTCTCCGAATACTTGGCGTCTTATATCAAGAAGGCGATCGACTGTGGTGTAGAAGCGATCCATCTGGAGGAGCCGGAATTTTGGGCGCAGTCGGGTTATTCGGAGGCGTTCAAACGAGAGTGGCTGACGTATTACGGGGAGCCGTGGATAGCTCCTCACCTCTCGCCGGATGCACAATACCGGGCTTCGAAGCTTAAAGCATACTTATATTATCGGGCGCTTGATCGGCTCTGTGCGCAGATGAAAGAATATGCACTTGTTACCTATGACAGGGTGGTTCGATTCTACGTTCCTACCCACAGCTTAATTAACTACACGCAATGGCGTATCATCAGCCCAGAGGCGCTGCTCGTATCGATGCCTTCCTGCGACGGGTTTATCGCGCAGATCTGGACAGGAACGGCGAGAACGCCAAATGTATACCAAGGCGTCCGGCGGGAGCGTACCTTCGAGACGGCATTCCTGGAATATGGTGTTATGCAGGAGCTGACTCGTGGTACAGGCAGAGACATGTGGTTCCTGCATGATCCGATCGAGGATAATCCCCGTTATAGCTGGAGTGATTACCGCCATAACTATCGGGCAACGGTTGTGGCAGCCCTGCTTCATCCGGGTGTATCGAAGTTTGAAGTATGTCCTTGGCCATGGCGGGTATTCACACTTGGCTATCCAACTGAAGATGGTAAAGGAAAAGAAGTCATTCCGGCGAGCTACAAAACCGTTCTTCTTACGGTCATGAATGTGCTTCGGGATCTCCATCATCATGTGGAAGAAGAGGATGATATCTATACGAGAGGAATTGGACTACTCTTGTCCAATTCCGCTATGTTCCAACGAGGCGATGTTATACCTGAAGAGACGGAACAGTCGACTGCCGGCAAAAAAGCGGATGGGGTGACAACGTCAGATATGCTGTCCCCTGAGCAGCAGGAGCTGCTTGACTGGTCTGCGTTCTATGGACTTGCGCTGCCGCTCGTGAAGCATGGTATTCCGCTGCGTCCGGTTCAACTGGATAACGCACTGACTTTCCCGGGATACCTGGACGATTATAAAGTACTGCTTCTCAGCTATGAGTTTATGAAGCCTGAGCATGCGGGGCTGCATCAGGCCATTGCGGGATGGGTCCGAGATGGCGGTGTGCTTATCTACGTTGGCGACGGATCAGATGACTTCCATAGTGTTCGGGAGTGGTGGAACCGGGAAGGCAGCAGGCGTACCTATGAGCGTCCAGATCAGCATTTGTTCGAGACGCTGGGGTTATCGGTGGATCAAGAGAGCGGCGAGTATGCAGCAGGTGATGGGTTCGTCATTGTGCGCCGTGTTCATCCAACCGTTCTATCACGCTCGAGTGATGGTGCCGATATGGTCCGTGATAGTGTGCAGCTGGCACTGGAGCTTAGAGGCGAAGCTGAAGCGTATCGTGAAAGCGGGATGCTCCGTATTAAGCGAGGTCCTTATGTCATTGCGCAAGCGCTTGATGAGACAGAACATGAGGGGAATCGGATTGAAGGGTCTTTTATCGACCTATTCGAGCATGATCTCCCGATTCGGACTACCGTTGAATTGAAGCCAGGCAGCAATTGTTTGTTATACGATCTGAAATCGGTAGAGACTGCGACCGGCAGCAACGTTGCGAAGGTTCTTGTCAGCTCATCGCGGATCGAGGATGAGACGGTGAGTGCCAAGGAGATCACTTTCCGTTCGGAAAGCCCGTCGGATATGACGGTCAGCACACGGCTTCGTGCAGCTTCGGTTCCTTCTCAGGTAACCGCAGATGGTATCAAGGCGGAACATGTGTACGACGAAGTTTCGGGAACACTGCTTATCCGATACCCCGGCAAACCGGAAGGTGTTCTGGTGAAAGCAGCCTGGAACTAAAATTATAAACTGCAAGCAAAGTGCGTATATTGCGCTCTGCTTGCAGTTTTTTATATAATATGGAATTTTAACGCAGCGAAAACATTAATATGAACTGAAATTGATTCTTCAGCCCTAGAATTAGGTCTATAGCCTATAGAGAAAGGTGAGAGACCATGACGATTGCTGTATTAGAACGTCAAGCAAAAGAGAAACAAATCGAAAAACAAGTCGAAACGATTGAACCATCAACCCGTCTGCTTGAATTTATCCGTTCAGCGCCTGCTATTACTTCTACTCAGTCATGCAAAGAAACGATAGCCTTATTTAAACAATATCCGGACAGCGAATGCGTTGTTGTGTGTGACGAAGGAGAAAAGAAGGACAAGCCGGTAGGTCTCATGATGCGCAATCAATTTTTTATGCGGCTTAGTCAGCGGTTTGGTGTTGATCTGTATTATGAGAAGCCGATCTCGGAGCTGATGGATCCCTCTCCTCTTATCGTAGACCGTAGTCATTCACCACAACAATTAATAGACAGTGCACTTAAGCGTGAGGACAACGTTCTATATAACTGTGTCATCGTGACGAAAGATGAGCAAATGATCGGAATTTTAACGGTCTCTGACCTGCTTCGTATGTCCCGTCAGCTTCAGCAGGAAGCGATTGATGGACAGGTCAAGACGATACATAGTGTGGGTAACCGGGTGAAGGAAATTGATCAAGCTGTAAGCTCGGTAAGACAATCCGCTGTGCAGGGTAAGGAAATATCTGCGGATATGGTGGATTTGACGTTAAGCGGCAAGAATCAGCTGGACAAAGTAACCGCTGCGTTCGGCAAGCTCGCCGCTAACTCTATGCAGCAGGAGCAGCGGATGAACGACCTGCAGGCTGAAGCGGGATCCATCAGTCACGTCTCTAAGCTGATCAAAGAATTAGCTGAGCAAAGTAATCTGCTTGCGATCAATGCTTCAATTGAAGCTGCGCGTGCTGGTGAGCATGGCAGAGGTTTTGCTGTTGTAGCCGGCGAGGTGATGAAGCTGGCGAGCGAGACGAAGCGCTCCGCGGAGTCAATCACAACATTGACGAAAACAATTCTGGCGGCAATTGAGCAGACGGCTGCACTTGCGCGGGAAGGCCGGGAAGAAGCGTTCGTTAGTGAGTCTGATGTCAAGGAAGCGGGTAGTGTCTTTAGCCATTTGTTCCAGGCATCGGCGAACAGTAAGGACAGTTCGGAGCAGATTGGCCGACTGTCGGAGCAGGCTTATCAGCAGACGGTCCATGTTAATAAGGAGATCGATAACCTGCTTGGGTCTTATTTTTAACATGGAATTTACAAAACAACAATACGCTATTTACAAACGGCTAGTAGGATAGAAAGGTCAGGGATTAGCCCTGTGCCTTCTTAAACACAAATATTTCATTTTCTCTGGGATGAACTAATGATTAGGCTTCCCATTTTTCTATTTAAATAAGCGGAGGAGAACGATCATGCAAACAACCTTGCAGACGCAGACCCTAATTAACATTAATAAGTTGAATTTGTATTATGGAGCTTTTCATGCTTTGAAAGACGTATCACTCACTATCCCTGAGAAAGCAATCACAGCGTTTATCGGCCCTTCCGGCTGCGGGAAATCGACACTGCTTCGTACGCTTAACCGGATGAATGACATGATCCCGGGAACGAGAATCGAAGGAAGTATCTCTATCGGTGGTACAGAAATTTATTCCAATGATGTCGATGTGGAGACGCTTCGCAAGAAAGTTGGTATGGTGTTCCAACAGCCGAATCCTTTCCCGAAATCGATCTATGATAACGTTGCGTATGGTCCACGTCTTCATGGTATTAGCAGCAAAAAGCAGCTGGATGAGATTGTAGAGACAAGCCTAAAGGCTGCAGTACTGTGGGATGAAGTGAAAGATTATTTGAAGCGTTCGGCGCTTAGTCTCTCTGGCGGGCAGCAGCAGCGGCTTTGTATTGCGCGTGCGATTGCCGTGAATCCGGATGTTCTGCTCATGGACGAAGCAACCTCGGCGCTTGATCCGATCTCGACTTTGAAGATCGAAGAGCTTGCGCAAGAGCTGAAAGACCGTTATACGATCGTGATGGTTACGCACAACATGCATCAAGCGGCTCGTGTGTCGAATCAGACGGTCTTTTTCTTGAATGGCGAGGTTGTTGAGTTCTCGGATACAGAGAAGTTGTTCTCCAATCCAACGGATCAACGGACAGAGGACTATATTAGCGGACGCTTCGGCTAAGACAAGGGGGACAATGATGATGATGACTACAAGAAAAGAGTTTGACCATGGACTTGAACAGCTTCATAATTTGCTCGTTGAGATGGGGACATTCGTCGAAGAGGCACTTGTTGATTCGATGAAAGCACTGAGTGGTACGGATGTAGAGAAAGCAAGAGCAATTATTAATAATGACCAGCATTTGAATCATCTGGAGGATCAAATTACTGATCTTGGTTCTAAGCTGATTGCTACCCAACAGCCGGTTGCTAAAGATCTTCGCAGGATTTTAGCTGCGTTCAAGATTGCATCGGACCTCGAAAGAATGGGCGACCTGTGCGTCAATATCGCAAAGTTCGTCGTACGTCTGGAGGGGCAGGCATTAATTAAACCCTTGATTGATTTGCCGCGTATGGCGGAGATCGTACAAACGATGACTTATGAGTCGATCCAGGCTTTCGTCCAAGAAAATGTTGATTTGGCTTATAAACTGGCTGTCGAGGATGATCAGGTGGATGCCTTGTGTGCCCAGATCTCACGCGAGCTTCTGTCGCTTATGATGGAGAATCCACGCAACATTACGCAGGCGACTGTCCTGAACTTAGTTGCCCGTAACATCGAGCGAATTGGTGACCATGCCACAAACATCGGCGAGAGTGTTGTATACCTCGTTACGAATAAACGCCCGGATTTGAATACTCAGCACAATATCTAAGATGTGTGATGAAAAAGAAGCCTGTTACCCGAGCTGCTCGGATAACAGGCTTCTTTCTTTTTTACCTACAGTAATCGCTCGTACAGCCAGTAGGCACCTGCTGCAGCGATGAGGATGGAAGCAGCCTGGACGGTCCGGAAGTAGCCTTTGTATTTCTGTGCATACCGGATGACTGGGACTGCCAGAGCGACGAGACAGAGCTGAACGACTTCGATGCCAATGTTGAAGCTGGCTAGATCGACAGCGACAAAGCGCTTTGGAATATCCATGCCGAGCAGAATGTCCGCGAAGCCCATCCCATGAATCAGGCCAAAGGCAAAGGTGACAAGCCAGCGGAAACGAACTTTTTTGAAGAAGATATTCTCAATTGCGACATACACGATGCTGAAGGCAATGATGGATTCGATAAAGGTTGAAGGGAAATGCAGGATATCTAGATAGGTCAGTGTCAGTGTGATGCTGTGTGCGATTGTGAAGGCTGTAATTGTTGCTGCATATTGCTTGAAGGTTTGTCTGCCCAGCAGAAGGGCGAGCAGGAACAATAAGTGGTCATAGCCGCCGAGAATATGATGCATGCCAAGCTTGAAGAAAGAAAACCAAGCCGAGTCTTCAAAGCTGGTTTTGTGCTTATTTTCAGAAGGGCTGTTTGTTGCGGGTGTATCTTGCCCTGCTGCTGGAACTGTTGTGTTTGTTGCTGCTGTCTGACCAGTCTGGCCTTGCTCGAGCTGCGGCTCGGTATGGATCATTGTAAAATTCCGATCATTGCCGGTAAGAATCGCTTGGCTGACATCGGAGCCGCTGTTCGCAACGAGCAGATTGGCATAATTCGTATTGTTATCGTTGTAATATAGGCCGTCATTCAGATTGACAGTAGCTCCATAGGGAACTGCCGGATAGACGAAATGGATGGTTACATAAGTCATGCTGTTTTTTTGACTGAACTCAATGCCTGTCATTTCGCCGGCTTGTTGCTGCTGATCAACCTCCCAAGCCGTTGAATCCTCTATAAAATGGGCAATTGTCTCTTCGTTAGTTGTTAACTCCTCTTGGTCAAGCTTGCCATCACCGTTCGTATCCACATCAACTTTCTCTAGAACAGATAGCTCATCAATGGAGAAGTCGAGTTTGGTTTGCTCCTGTTCGAATGTAATTTCCGTGTAACTTGCGCTAAGTGGATGGGCGTCAGCAGTCTTTGGCAAGGTTATGATCGGTATGGTCATGATCAAAAGCAACATGATTAGTTGCTTACTTCGTGAAAATTTGTTCAATATATTAACCCCCGAAAGAAGAAATGTTTAATAAAATTATAAATCTGTCGGAAATAACATGTCAATTAAATTAACTTCATACTAAAAAACATTTACATAAACTTAACATATAGACAGGCATTTGTTTACAAAACAAAGGTGGTCTGGTTATATTTAATAATACTACATCAAATTTTAACTTATAGTTTACAAAATGGTGTTACATTTAAGTGTGATTCGACAAAAAGTGCGGGCAGGTGATTTGGGGGAAGGTAATTTTATGGTTTTGGCAAGATAAATGGTAGTAAATTTTGAACATATGTTCAAATGGGAGAGTGACATATGCTTATTTCTTTATCGAGAAACAAGAAGAAATGGACAAGCATGCTGCTGATCGCATCATTATCGGCCGGATTATTGTCTAGTGTCGGTGTTCCAAGCGTGCAGGGTGCTGCGGCTGCTGGGATTGCGGATCATGTAGTGATTAGTCAGGTTTATGGCGGCGGGGGGAATAGCGGGGCGCTTTATACCTCCGATTTTATTGAATTGTACAACCCCACAAAAACTGATGTTTCTTTAGATGGATGGTCGGTACAATATACTAGTTCATCAGGTTCTTTTACTAATGCAGTGACTTCAATGACGCCTTTAACGGGTACGATTAAGGCGTTTGGCTATTATCTTATTCAAGAATCAAATGGTGCGAATAATATTAAGGATTTGCCCGTCCCTGATGTAGCTGGTGGTAAATTCACTATGTCTGCTTCCGCGGGGAAGGTTGCGTTGGTTAATTCTACAACCCCTATCGATGGTACTGCAGGGGATACTTCGGGGCTTTCGGTGAAGGGTTTAATTGATTTTGTAGGTTATAATGCAACCCAGTTTGAAACAGCAAAAACGGCAGCCCTCAGCAACTCCACAGCGGCAATTCGTAAAGCCTCCAGCACAGATAGTACTGGAACAACAGGTATGGGCGCAGGCTATGACAGCAATGATAACTCGGCCGATTTCATTGTTACTGCTCCAAATCCAAGAAACTCTGCATCCCCTCTCGAAGTTCCGCCAACGGAAGGTGGCAGTGAACTGCCGGCAAGCTCGAAGGCAGCAGGTAAGGAGATTAAGCTGTTATCCGGAACATTAACAGGTTACTCCGGTGCGGCTGCACCTAGTTCGAGGGTTAATGTCTACACAGCAGACACTCATACGCTGATTACCTCAACCACCTCTGACACCAACGGTGCTTTTGAAGCTACGGTAGGAGCGGCAGCTTCCGTTATAATTACAGTACAAGAGACAGGGAAGACGGAAAGTGTTGATCTTACTATTAATGAAGCAGTTAAAGCACCAGTCGTAACCGTTAACGGTTACGTTGTTGACGGCTCGAATGTCGGAACGGTGGCCGGAACAGCCGGGGCTGCAGGTGCGATTATATCCGTCTATTCCGATGAAACTCTAACTACGAAGTTGTCGACTAGCGGTGGTGCTCAGACAGTAACCGCAGGCAGCGACAAAGCTTTCAGTTTTACTCTTAACGATGCGCCTGCTGCGGTCTATGTGACCCAACAGATCAATTCTTCGAGCGGCAGAGGACTCGAGAGTGATGCGGTTAAGGCCGAAAGCCTTGATTCTTCAGGCACTACGCCAATCAGCACGCTTCGTCAGGCTGATGCTAATGGCTCACCTGTCTATAAAGACCAGATCTTTACAATTGAAGGCGTGGCTACAGCAACTAATAATATTCTTGGTGCAAACACGTATTACGTGCAGGATAGTACCGGTGGTGTGAATGTATACGGAGGTACTACTTCCGGACTGACGATTGCACAAGGTGACCGCCTTCGCTTAACGGGGTCTCTTATTTTCTATAACGGATTAACGGAGTTCCAGCCTTCTGCAGTAGAGAAATTAGGGGAAGGTGCCGTCTTGCCTGATCCAATTCAGACAACCGCAGCAAGCCTGACCGCCTATAATACAGCCGAACCTCTCGAAGGCAAGTTGGTTTCTCTAACGGCTACCGTAACGGCCCAAGCCGCTTCCGGCGCCCATTATAACATGACTGTACAGGATCCAAACGATACGACCAAGACGATCACGGTACGTGTGATTTCTACGACTGGAATTGATGTTTCGTCGTCGTTGCAAGTAGGAAAAACCTATGTCATCACTGGTCTTGTCGGGCAATATGACAGCAGCAGTCCGTACACGACTGGTTACCAATTGTTCCCGCGTGCAACAGCGGATATCATTCCTACGCTGTCGATCACACATACGCCTATCCAACAAACATATACCAATGTTGATGTTAATGTTGAAGCAAGCGTGGATGGTGCGACTTCGGTAAGCTTGTATTACCGAAAGGCGGGTGTGAGCGAATATACCAAGGCAGCCATGACATTGTCTGGGACAAATACGTACTCAGCTACAATCTCCAAAGATGCGATTGGGACTTCAAACTTCGAGTATTATATTGAAGCTACATCTGCAGTTGCCTCCAAAACATCAGGTTCAGCGGCGTCCCCATACACTGTAACGCTGATTACGGATGCAGTTGGCCCTGAATATACTGGCGCTGTACCGGAACAGGATTACCGGGTAGAGAACTATCGTCCTTCTATTGCTATCGAGCTCGACGATCTGAGTGGTGTAGATCTTAGTTCGATCGCTCTGAAGCTTGATGAATCCGATGTTACGGCTTCGATTACGAAGACACCAGCCTCGGTTACGAATCAGCATGTGAAGGTGACTTATCTTCCGTCGACTGATCTTGCGCTTGGTACGCATCAATTAAAAGTAACGTCAAAAGACTCCGTTGGTAACGATAGCACATTTGAGTGGTCGTTTATTGTAAGTGAGCCATTCACAGGCGGCAATCATTACCGCGGTACAACGCATAACCATACGAACATTTCGCATGACGGTACCGGTTCACCGGAAGATGCTCTGATGGCTGCGGAGAAATACAACTACGACTGGTTTGCTTTCTCTGATCATTCCCATGACATCGATGCTCCTGCTTCGGGTACTTTTACCGATACAGTGAAAAACGAAGGCGGCATGGAGGAGAGAACAGGCGGCGCGGATTGGCAGCTGACGAAAACTCTTTCCAAGGAGTATACGAAAAACGATGAGTTTGTCGTATTCCCTGCATTCGAGATGACCTCAACAACTTGGGGGCATTCCAATGTTTTTGGTACGGAGAACTTTATAGACCGTAAGGAAAATGGCGGCATCTACAATACCGATGTGAATCAGTATTATGCCTGGGTACTGACACATGACGAAGCAGTAGCCCAATTCAACCACCCGAACGATCCGAAAGGCTCCTTCAATAATATGAAGCCAAATGTGGAGGCAGAGAAGTTGTTTACCATGTTTGAGGTCGGTAACGGTTCTGGTCACTACTCGTACGCGAATGCCGAACAAACGTATTTCGGCGCTTTGGATCTTGGCTGGAAGGTTGCTCCAACTTACGGAGAAGACAATCATGACGGTACATGGGGCCAAACGATGAAACGTACAGTGATTGTGTCTGAGGATCTGTCACCGGAGTCGCTTTTGGATTCGATGCGTAAGAGACGGGTATACATGACGGAAGATCCGAATCTAACGTTGGATTTTATGGCTAACGGTATTTATATGGGTGGAGTAGCGGAAGGTTCCAAGCTGAACTTCAGCGTACATGGCAGCGACAACGTTACGGAAAACCGTTCCATGACCGAATATGATTATTTGCCAGCTAACTATGTTTCCAATGACAATGTGGCGAAGGTTGAACTGATCTCAAATGGCGGCAAGGTGATCGATTCCTATGTGCCAAGCGAGAGTGCTAAGTCCTTCACTTGGGAACCAACCGTTGACGTAACGGGTGGCCAGCAATGGTACATGATCCGAATGACGCAAGTAGATGGCGAACGTGCTTATTCGGCGCCAATTTGGTCGCAGGATACAGAAGTGGATGTGAAAATATCCGCTGCCGAAGTTGTAGGAAATGCACTGATTCAAGGTACTGAAGCGACACTTAAAGCGGATATCAGCAATACCGGTACAAGTGCGCTTTCGAATCTGACAGTGAAATTCTATTATGACAACCAAGATGAAGCGCATCTGATTGGCACAAGTACAATTGATTCGATGGCAAGCAACACGATTTCCTCCGTCTCTGTGAAATGGGCGGATCCGGTTGTAGGCGATCATAAGCTTATTGCGGTGGTGTCTCCTGTTGAAGGAGATAATCCTGCTGATAATGTGTACACCATCGATGTAACGGTGAAAGCACCGCTTGGCATTACCGTGATGATTGACGCCAGTCATAAGAATGAGAATACATCTGGCGATCCAAACAGTACGTACAAAAATAAGCTAGGCTTGTTCAAACAAATGCTTGCACAAGA
This sequence comes from Paenibacillus sp. J22R56, assembly GCF_056269375.1. NCBI lineage: Bacteria > Bacillati > Bacillota > Bacilli > Caryophanales > Paenibacillaceae > Paenibacillus > Paenibacillus sp. J22R56. The sequence continues at coordinate 411,084 of NZ_JBWDNV010000005.1, read as the reverse complement.
AGGCTATACGGTAGTGGAGAACACCTCTGCCCTTACGGCTGAAGTATTAGCAGGAGTTAAAGTGCTGATGGTGACGAACGCTGGCGTGGACTTCACGGGTGATGAGAATGCAACGGTCAAAGCATTCGTGGATGGCGGCGGCTCTCTCTTCATGTTAGGCAAAAGCAACTTCAGTTTTGATCCAACGCTGAATAATGATTTGCTTGCGTCCGTAGGTTCTACGATTCAAATCTCAAATGATGGCATCTATGATGATTCCGCAACAGGCAACTACTGGTCAACACCTGCTACAGCCAAGCATGCGGTCAAGATGTTCCCGAACATCGTTGACAATGGCATCATGGATGGTGTGAGCTGGCTGGAGTATTACAGCGGATCAAGCTTGTTCAAGCTTGGCGGCGGACCGCTCACTAACAGCAGCTCGGTATCGATTCTGGCTGGCGGTAATGAAACCACCTATCAGACGACTGTAAAAGCGCCAACCTACACGTATGATACGGTGTCCGATACAACAGGCGGTTCCACAATTCCGGCTATGGCCTCTGAGGTGCTGCCGAATAACAGCCGAATCATAGTCACTGGTATGAACGTGGTTAATGATTTGGAATGGGATAATACGTATGGCGATTATGGTAACAATGATTTTGGCCTGAACGCAATTAACTGGTTGGCTGGCCGCGGCATGACCGTATCGAATATTGGTGCTGCACGCGCATTGCCAGACGGAACGGATGTTGTTATCCAGGGTGTTGTCACGACAGGAGCGGGTGTATTCTATGATGCCTTCTATGTACAGGATGCGACAGGCGGGGTCATGGCGTTCCATGATGTGCCGGAAGGTGCGCTGAAAGTTGGCGACATCGTGCGTGTCCATGGTGAAACACAAACCTTTGAGAATAACAAAGAACTTGTTTACGAAGCCTTCGCTAAGGATGTCGTTGTTGTTGGACATGAGGCAGCAGCAAGTCCGAAGATTATGGCCACTGGTGATGCAGACTTGCCATCAAATCAAGGCTTGCTTGTTAAAGTAAAAGGTACAGTAACAAAGAAATACGATGAAAACTCTTATATGATCAATGATGGCAGCGGCGAGATGCTGGTGTTCACAGACGGTTATATTGTGAATCAGTCGGGTCCAGTTCCTCAAGCGGCGATTGGTGATGAGCTTGAAGCTATTGGATTACTCGGAGGCTTCTCGGAAGGTTACCGGATTCGTGTACGTGATACGAAGGAGCTAAGTGTCAAAGCAATCGAACATTCGCAGGATGTTACTTTGAAAGAGTTGTCGGTCTTTGATAATACGTACGAAGTGTACAAGTCGCCTGTTGTCACTCCTGGAGTTAAGGACTACACAGTAACAGTGGAAAGCGACACAAAGCAATTACTGATGTACGCCGTTCCGACGGATGCAGATGCTGAAGTAACGATTAGCGGGGGAGTACAGGACCCGGAAGAACCAATTAAAGCGATGTTCAACATTCCGGATAAGACAACAGTCTTCACGATTGTTATCACATCACCAGACGGTACAACTACCGAGACGTATATGTTAACCGTTACGAAAAAGAATGCACCGGTTGTCACGCCGCCGACAAGCGGAGGCACAACAGTACCTTTAAGCCCGCTTGAGGAAGCTTTGAAAAATGCATCTTCTCCTACCATTATGGTTAAGGTATCTGGTTCAGGCATTAGCATCAGTGCGGCAGAGCTGGCTAAATTCCTAGCTCAGAACAAAGTGGACACGATTATCTTTGATTCACAAGCGGGCTCGTATATTTTGAAACCGGGCCAGTATGACTGGAGCAAGCTTGTCACAATGTTTGGGCTCTCGCTAACGGATTTGCAGTTGAAGCTTGAAGTGGCTGTTGATCAAGCAGCATCGGATTCTGCGGAAAAAGCAGGCTTCGACGTACTGGGTTCGGCTAGCTTTATGCTAAAAGCAGTTAAGAAAGATGGGCAAGAGATTGTCTTGAACGATCTTGGTCACTATATCAAACGGACCGTTAAGCTTGGCAGTCAGCCAAACACAGGGCATGTAGCTGTTGTTCGTATCGATAAGGATGCGAAAGGCAATACCGTCTATACACCTGTACCGTTTACGGTTAGTGGCTCAGAGGTTTCTATCATGAGCCGTACGGATGGAACATTCCTGATCGTACAGACAGATAAGTCATTTACTGATACGGCAGCCCATTGGGCGAAAAAAGAGATTGATGCATTGTCTAATCTGTTGATCGTTGACGGAGTAGGTAGTGGCAGCTTTGATCCGAATCGTTCCATTACACGAGCTGAGTTTACAGCCCTGGTTGTTCGTCTGTTCGGCCTTGCGACTCCGTCAACAACTAGCGGAAGTACGTTCGATGATGTTCAATCTGGTGACTGGTTCGCATCTGTAGTTGCAACAGCTACAGAAGCCGGATTAATTAACGGTTACGCGGATGGCGAATTCAGACCAGACCAAACGATTACTCGTGAGGAAATGGCTGTAATCTTATCGCGTGGTCTAGCGTTCGCAGGCTATGCCAATGATGCAGATAAAGCTGGTGACTTTGCCGACCAAGGAGATATTCCAGCATGGGCAGCAGAAGCAATCAGCCAGCTTGCAGGCTTTGGAGTTGTAAATGGCAAACCGGGCAATGAATTTGATCCGGAAGGCGATGCAACTCGTGCAGAAAGTGTAGTTATGCTGTACAGATTGCTTTCAATTCTGACGTTCACAAAGTAACATCCAGTCATTCGAGATTACCGCTGGGACATTGTCCCGGCGGTTTTCTATTTACCCCGCCTGCAGCAAGGAGTTTGCTTCATAAATATGGTATGATAGAGGGTAGAAATGTTTAGTGAGGTGTCTGAATGGACAAGTGGATATTAATTGACGGCAATAGTATCGCGAACCGTGCATTTTACGCGATGCCGCCGCTTACGAACTCAGCAGGTTTACATACGAATGCGGTATTTGGATTTACAACGATGCTGCTTAGATTACTTGAAGAAGAGAAACCAACCCATGTGCTTGTTGCCTTCGATGCGGGTAAAGTCGTGTTCCGCCATGAAGGCTATACGGAATACAAAGGCGGCCGTGCGAAAACGCCGTCGGAGCTGTCTGAGCAGTTCCCGGTTATGAAGGATTTGCTTCGAGCATTTGGGATCTCACAATTCGAGCTGTCCGGTTATGAAGCCGATGATATTATTGGGACTTTGACGCGTATGGCAGATGAGCAAAACGTGCAGACGCTAGTTGTTACCGGTGATAAAGATATGCTGCAGCTTGCTTCGGATAATGTAACGATTGCGATTACCCGTAAAGGGATTAGTGAAGTGGAGCTGTTCTCCCCAGCAGGAATTGATGAGAAATACGGCCTGAAGCCGATGCAAATTATCGACCTTAAGGGTCTAATGGGCGATGCATCCGATAACATCCCGGGAATTCCAGGAGTTGGGGAGAAGACAGCGCTCAAGATGCTGCATGAACACGGTTCCGTTGAAGAGGTTTTGGCAAACACAGACAGCCTGAAAGGCAAGATGAAAGAAAAAGTCGAGACGCATAAAGAAGATGCGATTATGAGCAAAAAGCTTGCGACCATCTTCCGTGAAGTACCGCTTGAGCATGGCGCCGATGATATTCGTTATGACGGTTATGAGCCTGCCGTGCTTGCAGAAGCATTCCGGAAGCTTGAGTTCAAGTCGCTGATCGAGCGGCTGGATCTCGGCGGTGAAGGAGCACACAGCGGTGAAGCAGCAGCTCCTGCTGTTGAACTGAATGTGATTGTCATCGAGTCGGATAATGATCAGGAAGCGTTGCAGAAGCTGCTTGAAGCCTTGAACGTGGAAGGTGCCGAGCATGGCCTGTACGTAGAAGCAATTGGGGAAAATCCTCATCATGCGGATGTATTGGGTCTTGCTGCAGCAGTATCAGAAGATACGGTCTATGTCGTACCAACAGCTGCGCTTAAGCAGCCTTTCACCGAAGAACTACGTGCTTATCTGGCTGATGCGGACAAGCCGAAGTTTGGCTTTGATACGCATAAGATCGAGCTGGCGCTTGGCTGGAATGGGATCGAATGGAAGGGTGCAGCGTTTGACGTGCAGCTTGCCGCTTATTTGCTTGATCCAACGGATACGAATCTATCGCTTAACGCACTTTGTGATCGTTATACTCAGTCTTCTGTGCCGCTTGATGAAGCGGTGTACGGCAAAGGCGCCAAGTTCAAAGTGCCTGATAATGAGGCGTTATATCGCCACCTGGCTGCTAAGGCAGACGCGGTTCGCAAGCTGACCGTGCTGATGCGTGCGGATCTTGAGAAGAGTGGCATGAACAAGCTGTATTATGAGCTTGAACAGCCTTTATCTGTCGTGCTCGCCGGTATGGAGAGACAAGGGATTGAGGTAGAAAAGGCAGAGTTGGAACGTCTAGGCAGTGAACTTGAAAGTAAGCTGACATTAGCTGTGAGTGAAATTCACCGTTTGGCTGGTATGGAGTTCAATATTGGATCTCCTAAGCAACTTGGCGAGGTTTTGTTTGAAAAGCTGGGACTTCCCGTTCAGAAGAAGACGAAGACCGGCTACTCTACAGATGCGGAAGTACTGGAAAAACTGGCGCCTTATCATGAGATCGTGCCGCTTATCTTACATTTCCGTACGCTGTCGAAGCTGCAATCGACCTATATTGAAGGTCTCCTGAAAGAGGTTCGTCAAGAGACAGGCAAAATCCATACGTATTACCGTCAGACGATCGCGGCAACAGGCCGTCTTAGCAGCCAATTCCCGAATCTGCAGAACATTCCAATCCGTCTTGAAGAAGGCCGACAGATCCGCAAGGCATTCGTGCCGTCCGAGCCTGGCTGGTACATTCTTGCGGCGGACTATTCGCAGATCGAACTGCGTGTGCTTGCTCATATTTCAGGCGATGAACGGCTGAAGGAAGCTTTTATCAACGACATGGATATCCATACGAAGACGGCGATGGACGTATTTGGCGTGACGGCTGATCAAGTTGATTCGAATATGCGCCGTTCGGCGAAAGCTGTTAACTTCGGTATCGTATACGGAATCAGTGATTTTGGCTTATCGCAGAACTTGAACATTACGCGGAAGGAAGCGTCGAAATTCATTGAGCAATATTTCGAAGTGTTCCAAGGCGTGCGCAAATATATGGACGATATCGTTATGCAAGCCCGTCGTGATGGTTATGTGACCACTCTGCTAGAGCGCCGCCGTTATTTGCCGGAGATTAAAGCTTCGAACTTCAACCTTCGCTCCTTCGCGGAGCGGACCGCAATGAATACGCCGATCCAGGGCACAGCGGCAGACATTATCAAGCTGGCGATGGTGCGGATGGATGAGACACTTCGCGAACGTGGGCTGAAGAGCCGCATGCTTCTGCAAGTACATGACGAACTTGTCTTCGAAGTTCCTGAAGATGAGCTTGAGCTCATGAAGGAGCTTGTACCTAGCGTAATGGCCGGAGCACTTGAGCTTGATGTTCCGCTGAAGGCGGACGTGAACTACGGTATGAACTGGTATGAGGCGAAGTAAGGCTGGACTCAAGCTGACGTGGGATTGACAAAAGTATCCCGCCTAAGCGAAGTTTCGCCTGAATGATGCGAGGTTTATCCCTGCAATAGCGAAAGTTTCGCTAAGCCGTGGGATTGACAAAAGTATCCCACGCCGAACCTTTGATTAATCAGGTATAATGGTTGTTGAGGTGAATAGAGATGCCTGAATTGCCAGAGGTAGAAACCGTAAGAAGAACGTTAATTGAACTTGTTGCCGGTAAAAAGATTACATCGGTGACGGTTAAGCTTCCCCGCATCATACAACGACCGGCTGAGCCAGAGGCGTTTGCTGCTGCGCTTGAAGGTCGCACGATTCAGACCGTTGAGCGGCGAGGAAAGTTTTTGCGAATTATATTAGATGATCTCGTGCTTGTCTCCCATCTGCGGATGGAAGGACGTTACGGCGTTTTCCCTAGCGATGAGCCGGTAGAGCTTCATACACATGTCCTGTTTCATTTTGAAGATGGAACGGACTTAAGATATAAGGATGTACGTCAGTTTGGCACGATGCATTTGTTTGAGCCAGGCACGGAATTTGAACTGAAGCCGCTCAATAAGCTTGGACTGGAGCCGCTTGATAATGAAGCTTTTACAGTGGATGCATTAAGAGGCTTACTTGGTAAAAAAACCGGACTGATCAAGCCGCTGCTGCTGAATCAGGAATATGTGGTAGGGCTTGGCAATATTTATGTGGATGAGGCATTGTTCCTCGCAGGTATCCATCCAGAGCGTACGGCTGATTCCTTGAAGAAGGCAGAATGGGATCTTCTTCATGAAGCGATCATTTCGACGCTGGCGAAAGCAGTTGCTGCAGGCGGCTCTTCGGTGAAATCATACGTGAACGGGCAAGGGGAAATGGGCATGTTCCAGCACCAATTGCTTGTGTATGGCAGGAAGAACGAGCCTTGCACCAAGTGCGGCCGCTTGCTTGATAAAACGGTCGTAGGCGGCAGAGGAACGCATACTTGCGCGAGCTGTCAGCCATTGCCGAAGGTCCGCAAAAAGGACGTTCGGCAGGATTAATGCACCGTAGCGGATTCCCCGCATATGCTGTTGTTGTTACGAACAATAGGCGGATGTCTAGATGATTGAGACATCTGATATGCGGGGGAGGGCTGCGGGTTGTTCGCGCATTTTGCTTCTTTGCTGGTGCTTGCTTTTGCTGTCAGTGTGGACGGCTTCGGAGTAGGCGTGACATACGGATTGCGGCGAATACGAATTCCGCTCTTATCGATTGTCATCATTGCGATTTGCTCTGGCATGGTTATTTTTCTGTCGATGCTCGTTGGTTCATGGATTACGGGATATTTATCCCCTTTTGTCGCTAAGTTAATTGGATCTGTGGTTCTTGTTGCCATCGGGACCTGGGCACTCTTACAGCTTAGACGGAGCGGCAAGGAAGCCGGAGCTGGTGACGGTGAGGCGGATGCCGAGCAGGAATCAGGAACTGAGCCATCGACCTTGGTTGATCGTTCGCATCCGGTGCTTGTTGTCATTGTTGAATTGAAGCGCCTAGGATTGGTTATACAAATATTGCGGACTCCACAGGCTGCCGATGTTGATAAGTCGGGGACGATTTCTGCGACTGAAGCGCTAATGCTTGGTGTTGCCTTGTCATTTGATGCTTTTGGTGCAGGTATCGGGGCTGCGATGGTTGGATTGTCACCTTTATTAACTCCTATTATGATTGCCGTGGCGAGCGCCTTGTTTCTTCTTGGCGGTATACGGTTTGGCTTCCGGTTCTCGAACTGGAAAGGAATGCAGGCGGTTTCGGTGCTTCCGGGTATTTTATTGATTGTGATTGGGATATTAAAGCTGTTATAGGATGATTAGAACGGGGTGAAAGCTAATGAAGATCGGTTTAACCGGCGGAATCGCTACCGGCAAGAGCACCGTTGCTGCCATGTTGGTAGAACGGGGCGCATTGCTGGTCGATGCCGATCAGGTTGCGAGAGAGGTTGTTATGCCCGGCGAACCGGCTTTAGAGGCGGTCGCCTCTACATTCGGACAAGCTGTTATACATACAGACGGAACGCTCAATAGGAAAGCGCTTGGAGAGATCGTGTTCAACAATCGCGATCGGCTCATGCAGCTTGAGAGTATTCTGCACCCTGCGATACGAAATCGCATGCAGCAGCGGATCAGGCAATATGAAGAACAAGACCCGAGGCAGCTTGTTGTAGCGGACATCCCTTTATTATATGAGACAGGCCAGGAAGAGTTATATGAAGGTATTATGGTTGTCTATGTTCCGCAGCAGCTTCAGCTTACACGGCTGATGGAGCGGAACGGTTTGGTACAGGAAGAAGCACTACGCCGTATTGGACTTCAAATGGATATTGAGCAGAAGAGAAGCCGTGCGGACTGGGTGATTGATAATAGTAGTTCACTTGAAGAAACTAAACGTCAGGTGGACGAGTTTTGGAAAAGTCAGGATTTGCCATGAGATGGTTAATTCGAAAAAGAGTGCTGCTTCTTCTGCTCATCGGCCTCATTGGTGTGTTATTCCTGAATTCTAATTGGCTTGCCCGTATGATGTATCCAATCGAGTTCAAGGAAGACATACGTGCTAGCGCATCTAATTATGGTGTTGATCCACATCTTATTGCGGCGATTATTCGAACAGAAACCAATTATTCGACCGGACAAGTTTCGAAAAAAGGGGCACTAGGCCTCATGCAGATTATGCCTGATACAGCGGACTGGATTTTCCAGAAGGCGGATTTCAAGAATGTAACAGAAGATATGCTGCAGAATCGACCGGATGTCAGTATCGAAGTTGGAGCATGGTATTTGCAGTCCTTGCATAAGCAATTTGATCAGAATACGGTAGCTGTCATTGCAGCCTATAATGCGGGTCCTGGTAACGTGAGAAAATGGCTTGATTCCGGAAAATGGGACGGGAAACTGGATACAGCGGATCAAATTCCATATGGAGAAACTCGCCACTATGTACAACGTGTTATTTATTATTATAATAAGTACAAAGATCTTTATCCGATTCTCTGACGTAGACAAGAAGAAGCCTTGGCCGTCCGCCGCTTCAGGACGGAACAGCCAAAGCATCTGTTATACATGACTGATGAAATGATTATTGACGACCTGCAAGAGATTGTTCGGCAATTTGCACCAAACGGCGAGTAATGTTACCCCCGATGTAGCCTGCGTCTTTTGTAAGCAGGTTGCCGTAATAACCGTCTTGCGACAACGTAATACCCAGCTCTTGAGCGACCTCATATTTCATTTGGTCTAGTGCTGCAGTAGCTTGCGGTACCAGTAGTGTGCTGCTGTTGTTCGAGCTCATTGATGTTCACCTCCTTGCGGTTGGTAAATGTATTATGTGCGGAATTCGCAACTTCATTCAGGTAACGATTGGTAAATTTTTTATAACCACAAAAATAGGATTCGGAAGGAGTGAAATTGATGAAATGCCCTTATTGCGATTACGCGGGTACAAAAGTACTCGATTCAAGGCCAGCCAATGAGAATAAATCCATTCGCAGACGTCGTGAATGTGAGAAATGCAGCAGAAGGTTCACGACCTTTGAGATGATTGAAGAAACCCCGCTTATCGTCATTAAGAAAGGCGGCAGCCGGGAAGAATTCAGCCGTGATAAAATTCTTCGCGGCCTCATTCGTGCTTGCGAGAAGCGTCCGGTATCTGTTGAACGTCTTGAGGTTATCGTCTCGGAAGTGGAGAAGGAGCTTCGCACGACTGCTCTTGCAGAAGTTGAGAGCCGTGATATTGGCGAGATTGTGATGAGCCAGCTATATCCGGTTGATGAAGTAGCTTATGTGCGGTTCGCATCCGTATACAGACAGTTCAAGGATATCGATATGTTCATGAAAGAGCTGAACAGTCTGTTGTCCAAGCATCCGATTAACAATCCAGGCGGCTTGTAGCTGCATGAGATAGCCCTTCCCTTAAGCGGGAGGGCTATTTTTGCCTCAATATCTTGTGTTAACCGTAGCGAGTATCGAGAAGGAGACGGGCAAAGAATTCGATCCGAAGGCAAGGAAGCCTCAGGCTGGTTCGGCTGATTTCTGTTTAATTACAAAGACTTCGATGGAGGAGGTGCTCCGGCACCTGGCATCTTGTGATGTGCAGGTGGAGGAAGGACCAGTTGCCCGGACTGGAGCTGTCGGTAAGATTGTATCTGTGTATGTACGCGACCCGGATCAGAATCTGGTCGAGATATCAAATTATAGGGTGAAAATCACTTAATTTTTTATATAAAGCCTTTAATTTCTAACATGCGGCAGGACCGGATCGTTCTATATAATCAATGGAGATACGTCATATAGGAAAAGGTGATATCTTCAGATGGATAATAAAACGATAGAAGTGAAGGCTGATGATCATAAAGGTCCAACGGCTCCTAAAGATCCGACCCGGAAGCGAAGCGGATTTTTTATTATGTTCGAATCCATTATTGAAGCAAGTACCCGCCCAGACGGTAAGTTCTCGCAAGAGATTTATCTGGAAGGACGGCTGAGTGACAAAGCGAATTTCACAGGTGGGGTTGAGGACGAGGAAATACTCGCACACCTGGCGAGCTGCAACGGGTTCCGCAAGCTGGTACATAGTATCGGAATTTCTGTGAAGGCGCATGACGAGCGAGAAGGCACGGAGATCTACTTTAGCCTCGAAAACTGGGGGAAGACAAACAAATACGAGTCAGGAACCAGGATCAGAATTCCTTGTGTGGCAGATGGTTCGGAAACTTTATTGATCCTGGATGAGTATGAGTGGTCATCGGATGATGATGTACCTGGAAAATTTACTTTTGAATTTGAGCAGGCAGGTGCGCTTGCGACGGCGAGCATTATTTTGTACCTGAATGATGGGTTTGAAGTTCCGGAGATTACGCCAGAACCACCTGTCGAGTTCGGGTCTGAAGCTTATCGCGGGATGATTGCTAAGTCATTAGTTAGCAAAGGCAATAATTATAGACTGAAAACAGCAATTGAAAAAGCGAAAAGAGGCGAGGATGTAACGATCGCTTACATCGGGGGCTCCATTACGCAAGGTGCAGGAGCCAAGCCGATTCATAACACCAGCTATGCTTATCAAGCTTATGAGCGATTTAAGCAGCTGTTCGGCCGTCCTGATGCTGACCATATACATTTGATCAAAGCAGGGGTTGGAGGAACGCCTTCCGAGCTTGGCATTGTTCGTTATGACAGGGATGTTCTTCGAGATGGTACGGTGGAGCCGGATATCGTAATTATCGAATTTGCCGTGAATGATGCAGGGGACGAAACCAAAGGGAACTGTTATGAGAGTCTAGTACTGAAGGCATTAAATGCAGCAAATGCTCCAGCCGTTATTCTGTTGTTCAGCGTGTTCCAGAATGACTGGAATCTTCAAGATCGGCTATCGCCTGTAGGCTGGCATTATGAGTTGCCCATGGTCAGTGTGAAAGATGCGGTTGTGGAGCAGTTCCGATTATCAAAGGCTGAGGGAAATATCATTTCGAAAAGGCAGTTCTTCTATGATATCTACCATCCGACGAATGCGGGTCATACCGTGATGGCGGATTGTCTTGGTCACTTGTTTGAAAAGACGGATTATTCTGAAGCCGATGGCGCAGATATTATGATTAATAAGCTGCCGGTTATCGGGAATGATTTTGTGGAGATACGTTTGTTGGATAGGAGTAATTTCGAAGGCATTGCTGTGATTGAAGCCGGGAGCTTTATTGAAACGGATACTGATCTTCATTTGGTGGAGTTGGATTTCGATTCATTCGGAACACCGCAGTTTCCTTTCAACTGGATGCATACGGCTGAATTTGGTGATGGAAGCTTTAAGCTGACCATTCACAGCAAGCGGCTTATTCTGGTGTTCAAGGATTCTGGCAGTCAGGACTTTGGAAGTGCGGAAATTTTGGTTGACGGGCAGCATGTGAAAGCCGCAGATCCTCATATCATCAACTGGACTCATTGTAATGCGGTTATTTTGTATAGCGAACAAGAATCCAAGGAGCATACAGTTGAGATTAAGATGCTCTCCGGCCAAGAAGATAAGAGGTTTACAATCCTCGGATTTGGATATGTAAAGTAAGGTTGATAGAGTCTAGTAAAAAGATTGACAGTTTGGAAATGACTGTGCTATCATTTTCTAGTCCGGGGCCATAGCTCAGCTGGGAGAGCGCTTGCATGGCATGCAAGAGGTCAGGGGTTCGATCCCCCTTGGCTCCACCAAACAATAAATTCAACCACTTCATTCGAAGTGGTTTTTTTATTGTTTGGTGGAGCCCAAAGGGGGCGAACCCGGGTTCAGTCCGCGCGGACGTAATGTAGTGAAAAGTCTTCGAAGGAATACTTCTAATGGAGGAGCACGGCGTCTGAATCTACCGCTAAAAGTCCTCGTCGAATAAGCTTCGTCAGTCTATACAATAAAAGATTCAGACATCCCATGATGAGGAGACGAGCTAAGCGAGGTCGGATCCCCCTTGGCTCCACCAAACAATAAATATAAACCACTTCATCCGAAGTGGTTTTTTATTGTTGGTGGAGCCCTAAGGGGGCGAACCCGGGTTCAGTCCGCGCGGACGTAATGATGTGAGTATACTTCGGAGAAACCTCTACTAATGCAGGAGCACGGCGTCTGAATCTACCGCTAAAAGTCCTCTTCGAGTAAGCTTCGTCAGCCATTCAAATAAAAGATTTGGACATCCCATGATGAGGAGAGGAGCCAAGCGAAGTCGGATCCCCTTGGCTCCACCAAACAATAAATATAAACCACTTCATCCGAAGTGGTTTTTTTATTGTTTGGTGGAGCCCTAAGGGGGCAGACCTCGCGAGGCATCGAAATTTACCTTTAAATGAATTGAGAAATTTCGATAACCTGGGTTCAGTCCGCGCGGATGTAATGAACTGAAAAGACTTCAAAGGTATACATCTAATCTATGGCTTTGATGTTAATTTTTCAGTCAACAGTTAACTTAATGTCTGCTCTGATAGTGCGAGTTCAAGTGTAACGGTTTGCCGGAAACGGAAGGCCAAGATGTTCCCTCAAGGTAGAGCCAGTGTACTCCAATCGGAACAAGCCTCGCTTTTGCAAAATGGGGACGACCTGCTCAACGAAATTCTCCAATCCGTCAGGTAACGAAGGCGCCATAAGCATAAAGCCGTCAGCAGCGCGGTTTCGGAACCAATACTCCAAAGTGTCGGCAATCTTCTCCGGGGTACCGACCAGATGGTCGCTGCTGAAAGATCCGGTGAGCAGGGAGTAAACCTCGCGAAGTGTTGGATTTATTCGGGAAATAATCGGCTGATGCTTCAAGTAATCGGTTTTGGTCATCGGGAGGCGATCTAGTCCGGCATCCTTGGCCCGGTCGTCTAGTGTAAAGCCGGTGAAATCGACGAAGCCTTGGAAATAATCGGATAGAAAACCGATGCCAGTCTCTTTGGGAATGAGGGACTCTAGCTGGCTTCTCTTCTCTCTCGCTTCTTCTTCTGTAGACCCTATAATAGGAGAGATGCCTTGTAGAATATAAACATGATCTGGATTCCGTCCGGCCGAGGCCACTTTGTTCTTGAAGGTATCATAGTAAGCCTTTGCATCATCAAAATCGTACTTGATCGAGAAGATGACTTCTCCTATCCGGGAAGAGAGTTCTTGACCGGAATCAGAGACACCGGCTTGAACGAGCACGGGGCGTCCTTGGGGGGAACGGCCGATATTCAGAGGACCTTCTACCGAGAAGAACTCTCCCTTGTGCTGGAGCCGATGAAGCTTGTTGCGATCAAAGAACACTCCGCTCTCTTTGTCGTGAATAAAAGCGTTGTCCTCCCAGCTATCCCACAGTCCCAGCACCACTTCCAAGAACTCATTTGCCCTTCGATAGCGGAATCCATGCTCAAGATGATCTTCGGCACCGAAATTTCTCGCAGTGTTGCCTGATAAATCTCGTGTCGTGACGATGTTCCAGCCAGCCCGACCCTTGCTAATATGATCGACGGACATCAACAGACGAGCGAGGTTGAAAGGCTCAATGTAGGAGGTAGATGCTGTGGCGACAATGCCGATTTGCTCCGTGTGGCCTGCCAACGCGGCGATCAGTGTGATCGGCTCGTAACGGTTTAGAATGTTGGGATGAGAGACTTCATTGATCGCTAGACTATCTGCAAGAAATGCGAAATCGAATTTTCCTTTTTCGGCTGTTCTTACAAGCTTCTTGTAGTAGTCGATGTCAATGCTGGCACCGGCGAGGGCCTGCGGTAGTCTCCATGAGGCGACATGCATTCCTGTACCGACCAGATAAGCCGATAATTTTATTTGGCGTGTTGCAGTACTCATGATAAGCCTCCCAAATATAAGTATTTTTATGTGAATAGTATAATTAAAATCTTCCTTTTTGGGAAGATATTGACACCTTATTAAAAATGGATTAAATTAATAAAAGAATATCGGAATAATGTGAATTTAATACGGAATCATTAAGTTGACCAGATGTCTGGAAACTAAGTACTCGTCCTTCGATGAAGGGGGAAGGACTTAGTTTTTTTATTTGTATGAGGAGGTGACGATTTGATTCTCGTGGAGCAACTGAGCAAAACCTATCTGACGACAAAAGGAAGTGTCTCAGCGCTGGACCGCATCGATTTACAGATAGCCAAAGGGGAAATCTTCGGCGTTATCGGAGTTAGCGGAGCTGGTAAATCCACGCTGATCCGATGTATGAACCGACTAGAAGAACCGGATTCGGGGCGTATTTGGATCGGAGGCGATGATATCACGCAATTGAGAGGTCGTAGACTTCGCAAGGCTCGGCAGAAGATTGGTATGATCTTTCAACATTTTAATCTGCTAGATGGTAAAACCGTGTATCAGAATGTTGCGTTTCCGCTCGTGGTCGCAGGTCATCCCAGGGAGCGAAAAGAATGGTCGTCCTTGTTGCCTTATTGTTTGTTGTGAGCTTGATTGCCGCTGCTTGCGGTTCGAATAACAACGGGTACTCCGGCAATAGTTCTCCGCAAGCCTCGGCTACTCAAAGTCCAAGCGACAGCCCGTCTCCGTCCGCCTCCGAGCCGGTTAAAGAAGTCACGTTAAAAGTCGGAGCGGCAGCCGTGCCTCATGCCGAAATTTTGGAGTTCATCAAGCCAAAGCTTAAAGAGGAAGGCATTAATCTGGAGATCGAAGTACTCGACGATGAAGGGCAATTGAATCCGGCTTTGCAGGAAAAGCAGATCGATGCCAAATACTTCCAACACGTTCCTTATCTGGATTCTGTCAAAGACGAGAAGGGCTACGACTTTGTCGTAACGACGAAAGTGCATGTGGAGCCGATCGGCTTCTACTCGAGCAAGCTCAAATCCAAGGACGAAATCAAATAAGGAGCCAAAATCGGCATTCCGAACAATCCATCCAATGAATATCGTGCTCTAGTTCTCCTGCAGCAGCAGGGTCTGATCAAGCTCAAAGACGGGCTGACGACTTACGAAGCAACTCCAAAGGATATCATTGACAATCCGAAAAAACTCAAATTCATAGAAGCTGATTCCGCTACATTGCCAAGATCTCTGCCGGATCTGGACGGAGCGATCATTAATACAAACTTAGTTCTGGAGGCCAAGATCGATCCGCAGAGCGCACTGTTCAGGGAAGACTCAAATTCGCCCTACGCGAATGTCATCGTCGTAAGAAGTGGGGACGAGAACCGCGATGAGATTAAGGAGTTGAACGACGTGTTAACAGCACCGGAAGTGAAGAAATTTATTGAAGAGAAATACGGAGTAGCGGTTGTTCCTGCGTTCTAAGCTCCTATGATTTTTTAGGTGAATTATCTGTTTTGGTTTGCTTTTAGTACATGGCCGGACTGAAACTTCATAAGGCTAAGCTTCTATTCAAAGTGGTTCGTTATATAGGAAAGGGGATAGTAGAAGCATGGGAACCTTAAATGAATACTTGAAACAGAAAAGGGAAGCACTTCTAGCTCGTAGAGTTCAAGCCGAAAAACATCCGGATCAAGTTAACTCTATCAGTGCTAAGGTTAGAGCGTCAGGAAGAAGCGGTGTTCGGGAAATTCGTATTCGTGATTTCCAACTCATAAGCGATAGTCCACCTGATTTCGCGGGCTATAATCTTGGCCCCTCTTCGCCTGAGCTTCAGCTTGGGGTGCTGGGAAGTTGCTTGACGCACATCGCATTAATCCAAGCTGCTGAAAGACAAGTCTCCCTTCACTCGCTTGAAGTTGAAGTAACAGGGGAGATGCACCCGCTAGCCGGTCGTCCGGGCTATGAGCATATCCCGATTTACCCTCATAACATTCACTACAAATTGATCATAGAATCCGAAGAATCAGAGGAAACATTGCAGGCGCTCCATCAAGCGATCGAACAGGTTTGCCCGATCTTCAACCTGCTTCGCAACCCCCAGCAAATTGAAGGACAATTGGTTGTCAGTCGTCTAAGCTCAGAAACAGTGTTGTAGAGCCATTTTGCAGGGAAATATGAAGTGGCGCTTCGGCTTTCTACGCCTCTTACGGCGTTTTACAGCACGCCTTATTTGGTGGCCGATCGGCAGACCGCGCACACGGAGCGAAGTGGAGGAGCACGGCATTTAAATTTACCGCTAATGTTTTAGAGACAAGAATTTCAATTACCCGGGTTCAGTCCACGCAGACGGAGCGAATGGATTTATATGCCTATACATCATCAAGACTAGTACCGATATATAACAAATCACGGACATTATTCAAATCGGTATGACATGTGAGACGATTCCAAAAGGTAGCTATCAGTTAAGAAGAATGTAGTGTGACAGAAAAAAACACGCCAAAATTGGCGTGTTTTTTCGCTATTACATCTAAACCCCGATTAATCAGCTGCAACCCATTCCAATGAAGTCTTGTCTGCGCTTGCCGGGTTCGATCCTGTACCAATGTCATTTACAGCTTTTACAGTGAAATGAACCATGTCTCCAGGATGTAGAATATCATTCTCGATCAATTCACTTAAATCAATCTCAAATGTATTCTCTGTATTCATTCCACGCTCCCTATTCACCATAAACGAATCTTCCGTTGCCTCTTCGTTAACGGCTATAAACACTCTATAGTAGGAGACACCTTGCTCTTCTGCATCCGTATCCGTAATCGTCAGATTCACGGTGGCTAAGTTGTTTTGTATAACATTTAATGAGGTTACCCCGTTTGGAATCACGATCACATCATTTACAATCTCAACTGTCGCTGCTAATTCACTCTCTCCTCCGGCGTTTTTGGAGTACACACCGAATTTTACTGCATTACTAGGAATAACGGTAGAGTCTGGAATAAACACTGCGTATTCTGAGCCTTTATTGATGCTTTCAAGGCGATTGCCAATTTTGGCGTTGGAACTATCCAATAGGTACACTTCGTAACTTTCAATAGCCGTCTCGTCTTGCGCAGCTGCCCATGAGAGTGTTCCGGAAATGTTGGAAGATTGGTCCGTATCCGTGAAAGTTACGTCTTGAGCGAGTTCCGTTGGTACCGGCACTGACCAGTCCGTAACCTCATAAATGACCGTAGTTCCTACGTTGCCATATAGATCTACGGGAGCTGCAGCAATTTGAATATTGGACATATCGGATACATACGTGCTATCGAGCAGGGTTGTGTCTTCAAGACCTTGTGTAAAGCTATCCAATTCGGAACTTACATCGTTCGTAAGCTCAACAATTTTAACAAGGAAGCTCGCAACATCGGACTGACTGCTGGCTATTTGAATCGTCCCGCCGATATAATTGGCTCTGATATCCGTATCGTTGAAGGATACGGACAACCCTTCGCTCGATGGTCCGGATTTGTCCCACTTTACAGATGTCTTGTCATTATTCGTTGGTACCGAAGGATTACCCGAACTATCGTAAGCGACGACCGTGAATTGAACGGTTTGACTATCGCTTGGTGTGATAACGTCGCCTTCTAAAGCGGTCAGGTCGATATCCGTATCGCCTGCAGCATGGACTTGCCAATATGGATCAGAAGTTGTTGCCTCCGCACCCGCTGCTACGAACACCCGGTAGTGATCTACGCCTTGCTCAGTCGCATCTGTATCCGTAATCGACAGAGTCGCTTGAGTCGTGCTGCCAATCTTTTGGATTGCCGTCGGCGGCATGCTCAAACCGTTAGGCGGCGTGTTATCTGATGGCGTAGATGGGGAGGTCGTATTGGTCGGTACCGTCGGTTGTCCATTAATCGCCGACACTTTGGATAAGTCGTCCGGATTTGCGAATAGTGATTTCGGTTCAACCCCAATTGGGACAATGAGATTATCTATTCTTGTATTCCCCGGCAAAGACAATCGGGATGAAGTATCCGATATTTCAAGCGTTCCAATCTTTCCTTGCAGAGTTAAGGTGTTCTTGCCGTTGTTGCCGTTTACGATAACATGATTGATGTTCGCCGTTCCGGTGAAAGACGTGCGAATATCACTTGCTGCGTTCGAATCGCCAATAATAAGCGTATCGATCTGCGTGCTGCCTGTATAGTTCAAGCTAGTACCGGAGTGAACGGTAATTGTCCCAATTGAGCCGGTACTTCCGGTGCCCACTTGCGAAGGTACAAACGCATCCACGTCGCATCTCGCGTTTTCGCATATGATCGTTTTAGGACCACTGCTTGGCGGTGTCGGGTTTGGCGGGCTTGGGGAAATAGGCGGAGGCAGGAATTGCACTCCAGGATTTTGAGGCAGAATGATTGGCGGTGTTTGAAAGTTTGGTACAAAGCCAAACTGACCTGCCGAGAAATTCGTTGAGCCTCCAGAATTCTGTAGATTAATTGCACCATCAATCACTTGAACATAAAGACCTGGCGCTAAGCCTGATGGTGTAGGAGGGGATGACACCGCTAGACTATGCACTTCGTTTTTGGCATACAGGTACGATTTGGACAGTTGATTCGGAGCGAGATTGATCTGCTTCACATTGGCGCTGTTCTCGAGAATTAGTTTGCCCAGGTCGCTCGTCTGAAAGGAAATATTCGCTAACTGCGAATTAGGACGGCCGACATCTTCGAGATAAACTGTCTCGCCCTTCACAAACAAGTTTTGCGCAGTAAAATTCGTTTGGAAAGAGGGGGCAAGATACAAATCGCCCTTCACGACCAAGTTGGAAAGCGTGACCTTATCTGCGTCCACGATAACCGTACCGTTAATTGCATTACCTTGCGCATTTAATATGAAATTTGTATCCTGACCGGCTAATGCACCTTTATAGCCAATAATCAGCGTTTCCACAGAAACAATCGTATTACCCTGATGGGTAAACTGAATCGCTGCGTGATGTAAAATCGTTTTATTCGACGGTTGAAATAGGCCTTTTACTGATTCATCCGCATGATAGGAATGACCATCAATTTTGATTGTACCGTCGCTTCCAATGTCCTCTATGAGATAGGACTTATAGAAGGAGCGGTATAAGAAGGTAATTGTTTCTGCCCGTGTAATGGTTTCATTCGGGGCAAATCTGTCTTTGGCTTTACCGGAAATGATACTCGTGCCTGCTAATGCGTTGACTGCGCCGGCATACCAGCTCTTCGGCGTTACATCGCGAAATGGGCTGCTGCTTTGAGGTTTAATCGTCAGTTTTTTGGCTGCGGCGATCCAGCTTGCCGCCTCGGCCCTTGTAACCGGCAAATTCGAACGGAACGTTCCGTCGGGGAAACCATGCGCCAGACCTGCTTCTTGGAGAGCCGTTATGTATCCGGCCAGTCCGTCATTCTTGACATCCTTAAACGTCGAAGGCTCCTCTGATGGGGATAGACCTAGCGAGTATGCGAACAAGAAAGCAAAATCGCCGCGTGTCATAACAAACCCAGGCTCGAATTTATCCCCTTGTTTCGGGTTCAATATGCCCCGCGTAATCCAATCGTTTATCGCCTCTGCGTACCAAGCCTTATCCGGCACATCCGAATAATGCGGTGCGTCAGCTTTATTAACCGCTCCTGCTGCCTGGCTTACCGGAATGCTGATCGCAAGCATCAGAACAGCTGCCAGCATACCTAAAAGCCATTTCGTGTGAATCTTCGATTGCAACTTTAATAGCCTCCTTATGGATAAAAATAGAAAATTACGAAAAAGATTATAGCATATAAAAACATGAATATAGTAGTAGTTTTATACTTACGGCTACGCAGTGGTTGGAGTAAGGGCAAATCACTGCCGTTGTTCGACATAACTAACAGCATCATCAGCCATGCTTCCATCACCGGCGCCAGCTAAGGAGTAATTAAATACCTCGTCCGTAGGATAGCCATTGATCCCGTGATCTAGATCGTGAAGGATTCGATGACTGTACATTAACGCCGCAATATCACTATCTCTATCAGCGATATAAAGAAGGTTGCTTACAGTAATTAAATCATTACGAAGATCATTATTGCCTATCCGATCTAAGTCCCCCAACTTTTCCGCCAATCCAATCAGATCTTCATCGATATTGGCAAAGTTTAAATCTTCATATCCATCCCAACCTACCATCCCGTTTAATGCGACATGTAGTTCGTTTATGACGGTGTATAGTTCGCTAATATCAAAGATAGACTGGTTATTCTCAGAATTTTCCACACTTAGGTCCTCTATTGCTTCTTCGCTAGCTTCCATAATAGGTTCTGAAGATTCATAGCTAATGTCCGCTTGGTTCGTATTTGCAACTGCCTCAGTTACTGTACCGCTATTAGAAGGGAGGCCGGCCATATATCTGACGCAAAGGGTAATGGCAACGATTACCCCAACCACCACCAGAAATTCAATTAATTTGCTAGCCTTCACCGTTATAACCTACTTTCTACATTGAAATAAGAGGAATCATTTAGATTCATTATGTATTTACCATATTTTATATGATAAAAAGACTTTGTGTATATGATTTCCCGAGATTATTCATATCCGAATTATACTCTTGTCTGAGAACGCTTAAGATTCTAGAATAATGAAAGAAGTAACCATTTACCGCCTTGAGCGCAGCGAAAGGAATGGATAGGAAATGACTCAATATAGAATGGCCAAACCAGAAGAACGAGATTTGATTGTTGATTTAGCAAACTATGCATTTGGTATCGATTTTGAAAAAATACTCCCTAAGGTATACCATGAGAATGATCAATCTTATGAGATAACTATGGTTGCCGAAAATAAGGAAGGCAAGCTGGTATCGCAAATAGCGTTGTTGCCGCAAACTTTGTATGTGGGCACTCTTGAGCTCCGCGCAAAATTCCTAGGAGGAGTTGCTGTTCATCCACGGGCTCGGGGAGAAGGACATATGAAGGTTTTGATGACGAGCTGGCTGGATGAAATGAGAGGGTCTTCTGATCTCAGTATATTGAGTGGTCAGCGGCAGAGATATGAGTATTTCGGGTATACGGCTGGCGGAATTAAGTGTGAGTATACGATTACCAGAGCAAATGTCAGGCACGTAATGGAGAATATAGACAGCAAAGGGATCTCATTCTTGCCACTATTTGAATTTGAGAATGCTGAAGCATTTGCCAGCACAATAAACACGTCGCGTCTTGCTTACGTTTCGCGGGAACCACGTCTTATTCAGAAGATTTTCGCCTCCTTTGGACAAGCTCCTATTGGCATTGTATGCGAGGATACCCTTATCGGGTATTTGGTCAGGGATCATAGCGGTACCGTAATAAGTGAACTGTCGGTAACAAGCGCGAAAGATATTCGAAAAATAATGAAAGCTTATTTTGATAAATATGCTATAGATCAAGTGAGAATTTCAATACCGGAATATGAGACGGAGAATAATGCGGAGCTTAGTGCTTTCGCGGAAAATTATAAAATAGAAGCATCCAATATGTATAATATATTTGATTTTGCGAATGTACTAGAAGCTTTTTTAACACTGAAATTCCATACAATTGGACTTTCTCCAGGCGTTTTTTCAGCTATAATGGATGATCAGCCGGTTACCATTCGAGTGGATCAATCAGGTGTACATGTCGAGCGGGAGGCTTGGTCAGAGGCTGTTGTTCTTGATAAAATGGAAGCACAAAAGCTGATTCTTACGCCTTTTGGCCGATATATGGACGTAGCTGCTCCAAAAGACTGGTTTCCACTCCCGATCTTCTGGTATTTAGTCGATTGCTTTTAATACTTGGAATCGTTAAGGATTCGTATCTCGTTAAAAATGTTCAAAACAAGGGATAGCTATCATTATATAGCTGCCCCTTCTTTTATTTTACCTGTTGACAACATTATGAATATGGGTTATCTTTAATTCAAGATATTTAAATTAAAGATAAACGAACCCACAAAGTAATACGATGGATCACAAACCGAATCGATTGTGACATGCGAAATACAATGGGAATTGAGCATCGTGTTGTAGAGGAGAAATTTTTTTATCTCATATATCTTAATTTAAAGATTATTAAATTAAAGACAAAAACTTTGGAATGAGGTGCAGATTATGATTGCTATTCTCGGACGTATTAACGAATTGAGCAGAAAACAGCATGCTGAAGGACTAAACGAGAAGGAGAAAAAAGAACAGACAGAGCTTCGTACTGAGTATTTGCAGCAGATTCGCGGTCAAGTTCACGACATGCTGCTGGGTGTCTCGGTAATCGATGACAATGGGGAGGACGTAACTCCGGCGAAGCTGGCAGCCGATAAAATGATTTTGCTAAGGGATGACCGCTAGAGGGATTATCTCAATAGTATGACAGGGCAGATTCGCTAGGTAAATTTAGATTAACACTATAAAAATTTGGGAGATGAATGAAATGATGGATTTGGGACTTCTTATTATTCGGGTAGTGGTAGGATTGTTGTTTGTTGGTCATGGAGCACAGAAACTGTTCGGCTTGTTCGGGGGATATGGCCCAAAAGGGACAGGAGGCTGGATGGAATCGGTTGGCATTCGTCCTGGTGTTGTTATGGCTGTATTTGCTGGAGTATTGGAACTGCTGGGTGGGGCATTGTTCACCACGGGACTGTTCACAGTAGCAGCAGGAGTGATGATTGTAATCACCATGGCAGGCGCTATAGTTAAAGTACATCGGCCTAATGGCCTGTGGGCAACGGCAAATGGGTATGAATATCCGCTGGTCCTCGTGGCTGTAGCCATCGGCGTTGCACTGACAGGAGCAGGAACTTACTCACTGGATGCGCTGTTGTTCTAATCGTTGATGACTTGAATTAACAAGGGGTAGATTGCTACGGCAGCTGCTCCTTTTTTATTAAAGCCTTTTGTTTGCCACAGTTTGCCCCGATTATTGATAATAGCTCATCACCTATTATTTAGTGGAATGATCTTATAGTTTCAAACTATAGAAAGTATAGAAAATATAGAATTGTTGATATACTTCGGTTTCAATATTATAAAGGCATGCGATGAACTTCGACATACGGCGAAATTATTAACTAGTTAGTTCGATTACTTCGTAAAACTTATAAAAGAAAGTAGGGATTTTAAAGAAGTTCTTCCTTATCCATTATTGGAAGACAAAAAATTTTAGGCAGCAGTCACGCAATAAGTTTTGATGTCAGGAACGGTTACGAAGTTTACATGGTGATAGACGCTTCGGCCGAGACACACTGTTCTACAATTATAAATATAAAGGGAGCTAATAATCATGAAAAAATTACTAACAAGCCGCGTAACAACTCTTGCACTTTTAACTGCTATCGTATCGGCTAGCGCATTCGGATCAATTCTTGTTGCCAAAACAGAGAGAGTTGACGCTAGTTCAACTGCCATTCAAGCCAAGGCGGTTCCGTCTCCCAGATTGTTGACGCCAACGAATCATACCTTGCTCATGATCGACCACCAACCGCAAATGGCATTTGCTACATCATCTATTGATATTCAGGAATTGCGCAATAACGTGACCGGCCTTGCCAAAGCAGCTAAATCTTTCAAGGTGCCTACCGTTCTGACTACTGTTGCTTCAGAGTCGTTCAGCGGACCGATTTTCCCGGAAATTCAAGCAGTATTCCCTGAGCAGAAGCCAATTGACCGCACAACGATGAATGCTTGGGAAGATAAACGAGTTGTTGATAAAGTAAACAGCTATGGTAAGAAAAAGCTTGTCGTTTCTGGTCTGTGGACAGAGGTTTGCGACTTATCTGCTGTGCTTTCCGCGATCGATCAAGGATATGAAGTATACATTGTAACCGATACATCGGGAGGTGTCTCAAAAGAAGCGCACGATATGGCCATTGAGCGAATGATTCAAGCAGGTGCGGCACCAATCACTTGGGAACAGTACCTACTGGAACTGCAACGCGACTGGGCACGTTCTGAAACGTACAAATCGACAACTGATATTGCTAAAGAACACGGCGGCGCATACGGTCTAGGTGTTATTTACTCGCAAGAAATGTTCGGCGGCAGTGAGGGACACTAATCCATTAGCAGAAAAAATTCACGAAGTAGCAATACTTCGTGAATTTTTTTATAACTAGAAAGGAAGTAGGATAGTGACACTATTCCAAGTAAACGAATGGCTGGACGAATACAATGACTATATGCTGCTTTATAAAATGTTCGGTGATCAAAACTATTTAAATGAAGGAGAAGAAATAATGAAGAGTCTGGAAAGATATGTTGATAGAATGCTAATTCTTAAAAAATTCAAACATGCGCTAGGAGGCAAGGTTCAATTAGAACGATAGTTGAGTTAACCGCCAATGCGATTTTGTCTTCCCCCATTTTGCCATTGCCACTACTATATTCACTATTGCCGAATTAGCGGATGAAATAGGCCTCGTATTGCAGTCGACCAGTTTCCGCGATAGAGAAGCGGCTCCTTCATAGTTTCAAACCACAAATAGAGCTCCCAACACACCAACCCTAAAATCTAGAAACCCTCACCTGAAATCTAGCGGATATATTAGATGAAGGGTTCTTTTATATAATATTTACAAAGCCCTGCAATTAAAACAATACGTTCATCACTATCACGGGAAGCACCAAGACAAGAAAAGTAACAGCTTACTAGGCGTTTACTGGATAGTGCATCGGTGCTTCCTGTCTATATTTTTTGCTGATTTGAGAAACGGGGGATCTCTATGCCAAGACCGAGAATCAAGAGCCACAACGAGAAGGATATGCCGGCGATTAATAAGCTTATTCATGACTACGATAACCTCATGGCGGCGTATCGTCTACAGGATCAAGAGGTACAGCGGCTGTACGCCGAATTTCGCAGGTTGAATAAGCAGCTGGAAGCAAAAGAAACTTCAAAGGATGATTAATCAGTGAAAGCGACGATGTACGGCATCGAGATTGAAGGCACGCCAATGGAAATCGCGGAATTGAAAATGCGAATTGAAACTTGTCTCAAAATGCAAACACGCGTGATGAATCCGAGTCCATTCAAGGCACCTCCTTGGTGGGGAATATCCGAAACGACTACGAAGAGGGATTCGACGGTATAGCTCTGATAGCAGGCGGAATTGATTAAAGGAAATAGCCGCGCTTCGCAAACAACTGCTCTCTCGGAAGATTGGGAAAGTAAGCAGGGTATAGGGAAAGAGGGACGGGGGTGGCGCAGCTCACCGCAGCCGTCCTTCCACTTCTCTCGCTCGCTGCGGTTCAGAAAGATGAACGAACTGAGCTTCTAATCTGGATTAACTAAGGGGGATACACTGTGGAATTGCGCCAGCTTGAATATTTTATTCATGTTTGCAAATCAGGAAGTTTGACCAAAGCCAAAGAAGAATTAGGTGTGACTCAGCCTACACTAAGTCAGCAAATTCGGGTTTTGGAAGATGAATATAATATTCAATTGTTCGATCGAGTAAGCAGGGGGGTTGAAGTAACGGAAGCAGGAAAAATTCTCTTAAATAAGGGCAACGCTATTATGAATCTTCTTGAAGAGGCGAGAAATGAAATAAATGGCCGAAACAATAAATCTAGAGAAACCATTTCTATTGGATGTTGTCCTGCCGAGCTTGAATATCTTGCTCCTTATTTCATGAGATTTCATCAAAAATACCCGAATATATTATTGAAAATTATCGATGCAGAGGATGCTGAGAATAAAGTTTTGAAACATAAGATAGACATTGGAATTACTGCATATCCAGTTTCTGATCCGTCGGTCATTTCGACTCATTTGTATAGACAAGAAATGGTGCTATTGGTTCACCCAGAACATCCTTTGGTCGATAAATCTTCGATTCCTTTTCGATCTTTAAAGCAAATGAAATCGATCATGTTCCGAGAACAAAATAAATCATTAGTTGATATGTATTGTTTCTCTTGTGGATTTAATTTGAAGTCGATAATAGAAACGTCCTCCACATCAGTATTGATTCATTGGGTTCGTCAAGGACTTGGAGCAGCTCTTATACCAACATCTTTGCTGGAAGGTCTAAGGGACGATTCCTTGCGTATTGTCAAAATAGAAGGCCATACTCCTTGTTGGGATATATCTCTTTTATATCTTAATTCCGTTACAACGAGTTTAACGTCACGAATATTCATTCAAGAGATGGAATCATATGTAAGAGAGGTTGAGGTGAATCTTTCATGTTCAGGCAATTAGAATGTTTCATTCAAATTTGCAAAGAAGGAAGTTTTACTAAAGCTGCAGAAGTTTTATTGATGTCTCAACCTTCTTTAAGTCAACAGATCCGCTTTCTAGAGGTAGAAGTGGGAAGCCCTTTGTTCGAGAGAGTTGGTAGAGGGGTAAAGATTACAGCTGATGGGGAAATACTTTACGAAAAGGCCCTTTCAGTGATGAGGCTCATTGAAGAATCTAAAAAAGAAACTTACGAGTTACGTCATTCTCGAGCAAATAGGCTTTCGATAGGCATTTCGCCCATGGATTTTTTTTCTTTCATACCCCGCTTTTTGAAGTTCCATGAACAGTATCCTGACATTACATTAAAATTCTCCAGTGTAGAAAATACATCACAGCAATTATTGAATAGTAGTATCGATATTGGCATTACTGACAAATATACTCCAAACAAAGAAATTCATTCGATGCACCTGTATAAAGAAGAACAAGCATTGGTCGTTTATGCGGATCATCCATGGGCAGATCGAACCGTTGTTTCTTTTCAAGAGCTGGAAGATTTAGAAACTTCCTTATTTGTTGGGGATATCAGTTTAATCGAGCATCTTCCTGCATTCAGCAATAAAATCGCTAAATCCTTACAATCAAAGTTTGAGTCAACTTCCACGGCTATTCTTCTATCTATGGTACTGCAAAAGATGGGGGTAGCTATTTTATCTGCTTCTTTAATTGAAAACTTTTCTGGTCAGCAATTGAAAATGATTCGTCTCGTAGATCCAACGCCTGTTCGTGAAATCAAGCTTATTTTTAAAAAGCATCATGACAATAATCCTTCTGTTCAGAAATGTATCCATTTTTTTCTGGAATAATAAAAAGGAACATCACACCTAATGAAAGCGAGCCAAGACGAAGGGATATTTCCTTGTCGTGCTCGCCTATTTGAGTTCGCAGCGTAGGGAAACTGTAAATCTAGTTGTCATACCTAAAATGTAAGCTGTTGTCTTCCCTTTACTTGCCAGAAGCTTTATATTTATACTAGCAAAAAGTATATTGAGGCTTCTGAACAGTGTAATCCTTTTTTTGTACAAATATATTACATTAATAGGATTTTAAGTTCGACGATCGCAATCGAAGGGGAATTATGAATGTATAAAATGCGTAAATCAGCAATGCTGTTACTAGCACTGATGATGTGTTGGACATTATCGGCTTGTTCTGGGAACACGGGTACATCAAGCAATGGCAAGCCTAAGGAGGCAGATGCTTCTCAAACGAAGACTTCTCCGGATGAGCCTGCCTGGAAGCTGGACACGACACCAATTACGTTTGACTGGTATATCAATTTCGATTGGTTCACAAGCAAGTGGGGAGGAAACATCGTTTCCGATTATATAACAAAGAAGACGGGCGTCAGCTTGAACTTTATCGTGCCTGCTGGTGACGCTGGCGAGAAGCTCAACACGATGATGGCCGCAAAGTCGCTCCCTGATTTCATTACGCTAGGCTGGTACGAGGATTCCGTGCAGAAGATGATCAATGGAGATATGGTGCTTCCATTGAATGAGCTGGCGGATCAGTATGATCCTTATTTTTTTAAAGTCGCTGACCCCGCGAAGCTTAGCTGGTATACACAGGCTGACGGCAATGTGTATAGCTATCCGAACGCCTCTTCTTCTCCTGCGGATTATCAAAAATATGGTGAGCTTTTTACATCTAATCAAACCTTTCTTGTTCGGAAAGACATGTATGAAGCACTCGGAAAGCCGGATATGAGCACGCCCGAAGGGTTTCTCGGCGCGCTGAAGGCTGCGAAAGAGAAGTTTCCGGAAGTGGACGGCCAGCCACTCATTCCGATCGGCCTGCATGAATTTACGGAAACAGGCAACTATTCACTGGAGGAGTATCTTCAGAACTTCCTAGCTATTCCACAGCAGAAAAACGGCAAACTATACGATCGTCGAAGTGATCCAACCTATCTAAAATGGCTAAAGGTATTCCGCCAAGCGAATGAGGACGGGCTGATACCGACGGATGTCTATATTGATGAAAAACGACTGGAAAAGGATGAAAAAATATCGCAAGGGCGCTATTTTGCCATGCTGTATCAGTGGTCTGATTTTACAGAAATTAACCAAGCTTTATATCAGAAGGATCCGAATAAGGTGTATATCGCGATTGATGGCCCTGCAAATGATGCGCATGATGCGCCAACACTTGCAGGAAATGGCGTCTCCGGTTGGACGGTGACGCTCATCTCGAAGAACGTCAAGGATAAGAAGAGGGCAATTGCCTTCCTCAGTTATTTGCTCAGTGAAGAGGGAAATAAGGATCTGTTCTTAGGAGAGAAGGGTGTTACCTACGATACGATAGACGGCAAAGATCAGCTCCTGCCGGAGGTCATGCATCTGCTCAACACCGACCGCCAAGCATTCGATAGCAAATATGGAGGTTCTTATAGGTACTGGATGCTCATGGATACGAACATGAATCTAGCATGGATGACGGGGATGGATGCTATGCCTGCCAAACAAATTGCCGATTGGACGAGGGGCAAGACGATCAGCATGACCGAGTTCGAAAATCTGGACCCGGACCCGACGACTAAGGAAGGTATTGCGGAAGTCAAAAACACGCGGCTCTGGGCAGAGACGCTGCCTAAGCTGCTGATGTCGGGGTCGGATTCCGAATTCGATAAGCTGTTCGCTGAATTTATGAACACCATGACCGAGGAGCCTGAGTATGAAGCTATTGCAGCTAGCCGCCAAGCAGCCTATGAAAGAAATGTTCAGAAGCTGAAGTTGTCGGTTAATCAATAGTTCTATAGAGGAAGCAGCAGGATGTGAGACAGGGGATGGGATTAGCAGCAATCCGACGTTGGTTATTGGGGATACGTACATTTACATTTAAACTTTCGCTTCAAGTCAAGCTGATTCTGTCATTTGTGTTCGTTATCTTTATACCGGTTGTTCTATTTTCCTGGTATACGCTTAATGAAGAGTCCGCTAAGGCAATGAAAGAATTGAAGAAGAACAGCGAGAATGTGCTGGCGGTCGAGAAGATAAACATTGAGAATAACATTGAGCTGATGGGATGGACAGGTCAACTTGCGTTATCCAATCGGGAAATGAACAATTATCTGCAAATAGAACAAATTCAGGATGCAGCTCGTGTTCTCTACATTAAGAAAGATGTGGTCAACAGCTTTCAATATTTTCTGTTCAACAATCCTCGAATTACGAATGTCCGGTTGTTCACGGACAATCAGTATGTGAATGAGATTTGGCCAGTCATCCTACAGGAATCACGTATACAGGACAGGCCTTGGCATGATGCGGTGATGAAGCAGAACGGTTTGCCCTGGTGGGAGATACAGGAGAGCGTTGGCCTCACCGGGGTGCCATCCGAACAATCGCCCAACGAGCCCTTCATGACGTACTTGCAGGAATTCAAATATCCGGACAACAGAACACATAATGGAATCTTAGAGATATCAATGAAACTGTCGGATTTTTTCTCTCAAACGTTCAGTAGTGTACAGGACATGAACTCCCAGCTGATCGTAGCAGCAAGGAGTGGACAAGTTTTCAGTTTGAAGGCTTCGCCTGTGTTCGAGAAACACAGCGCGGAGGAATTGATGAACAACGTGAAGCTGACAAATAATACAGATTACGAGACGATAAAACTAAAGATTAATGGACATTCCTACATGGCATTTCAGAGCTACATTCCATCGATCGATGTACATCTGGTCAATATGGTTAGTCTTGCGGATACGATGGAAGGCATTAACCATTCAAGAGTTCGTTATGTGGTACTCATTTCCTTACTAGTGGCATTTCTTGTACTGCTGTCTTACTCGATGCAGGCTATGATTTTACGCAGGCTTAAGGTGTTAAGAGAATCGATGCAACAGGTGAGAAGCGGTAACTTCAACGTCGAGCTGCCGCCAATTACTGGTACCGATGAGGTAGGAGAGCTGGGCTTACATTATAGTAAGCTCATCCTGAAGATTAATGAGCTTATTCAAGAACAGGCAGCTAGGCAGGCGGCAGGCAAAGAAGCGGAGCTTCGGGCGCTAAAGAACCAAATAGATTCCCATTTCCTCTACAATACGCTGGAGAACGTCAAGATGCTGGCGGAGATTGAAGGGCAGTACCTTATATCGGATATAATGACCTCGTTAGGCGGTATGATGCGGTATTCGATGGAATGGAAGCGGGATCACGTGATGCTTAGTGATGAGATTCAGCAAGTCCAGCATTATGTATCCGTTATGAATATACGTTATGATGGAAGACTTGATCTTAGGTTGTCGATTGCATCGGAATGCCTCAAGCAGGAAACGCTCAAAATGTCACTGCAGCCCGTAGTTGAGAATGCAATCAAACATGGGATGAGCCGCATGCATTCCAGCGACGGAAACCTTGTCATTACGATCTCTGCCATCCGGCGTGATCAAGCTTGTGTTATAGAGATTACTGACAGCGGATGCGGCATACCAGAAGAGAAACTAGGATTATTGAATCGAATGCTGAGAATGGAAGACTCCGCTTACCAGGATGTCCGGCAATTATTCGTTCGTAAAAATAACCAGGACAGCAACGGCATCGGTCTGCGTAATGTGGACCAACGCTTAGTGATGAGCTATGGGACGGATTGTGGGATTCAGATCGAGAGTCAGGAAGGAAGCTATACACGCATAATCATGACTTTGCCGTATCGGGTCATGGAGGGGGATTAGAAGACATTTATGATTAGCTTGCTGATTGTCGACGACGAGAAGATCATTCGAAGGGGCTTGGAATCGGTAATTGAGAGGCAGTTTCCTAATCTGTTCAACTACCGATTTGCAGAGAATGGACAAGAGGCACTGGAGCTGCTTAGCCAGGAGCCTGCAGATATAATGTTCACAGATATCCGAATGCCAATTATGGATGGGATCGAACTACTGGAGCAACTGCAAGAGCATTCCGTAAGGCCCGAGATTGTGCTGCTGTCTGGCTATAATCAGTTTGTATATGCGCAGAAAGCAATTCGCTTTGCCGTGAAGGATTATCTCGTGAAGCCTGTGATACGAGAGGAGCTATTTGCCGTCCTGGAGCGAATGATGAATGACATAAGGACGAGAGAAGAGCGAGCAGAAACGGCAGCTGAAGATGCCAGCCTTGTTGCTGGCGAGCTAATTACTCAGCATTTGACCCAGAAGGATATTGGTGATGCGGTAACACAGAATAAGCTGAAGCAGGCCGGCTTTAGCTTGTTGGATGAAAGATATACACTGGGCTTGCTTACGCGGCGAGGTGAAGGATCAGAGCCTGGTAGTACGGATGCTGCTTCTTTCCGGAATCAAATCGCTGAGCTGTTACAAGGGCATATGGATTGGATGCTCACGCGTGATGGAGAAGGCGGAACGATTATGATCGTACGCGATCCGGTTATGTTCTACCAGTTATCGGAACGGTGGAGGGTCAGTGTATATGATTCTCAGCTGCGAATCGCGATTAGCAAGTCTGTTCAAGGGATAGAACAGATAAGGTGGGCATACAGCCAAGCGAAGCAAACCTTGAAATACAGTATTGTGCTTCCAGAACTCGATGTGTTGGACTATACCAGCATAAATGAGCGTAATGAGCGGCATGTCGTTCCTGTTGAGTCCATTCAAAGAATATTGAATCTCATGGGAATGGGACGCGGAGATGAAATCAAACAACTTCTCGCTCAAATCCTCGATATTCGTATTATTAGAAGCAGCGAGATCGGTTATCTGGAACGTATAAGCCAACTGCTCAACGAGGAGCTGTTCGACACGTTATTCCGCATCTATGGGCATAAGATACTTGGCCTATTAAAGACGCACGCCTATGTTGGTCATATCGGAAACTTTGATCGATTTGAAGATTTTTACATAGCCGTCGAGCAGCTTCTCGATAGTCTGGATAGGTTCATCCAAGATCGGAGAGAGCAGGTTCCGACGGAACAAAATACGATGCAAAAAGTGCTCAACTACTTGCAGACGCATTATGCCGACGATTTGAACATGGCGGTTGTGTCCAATCATTTCTCACTTAATTACTCGTACTTCAGCCATGCCTTCCAAGAATATAGCGGTGAGAATTTCTCGAACTATGTTCGCCGGTTAAGGCTGGAAAAGGCGAAGGAGCTGCTGGTGCACTCCGATTTGAAGGTGTACGAAATTAGTGAGCAGGTTGGATTTGAAAACGTGAAGCATTTTACGAGAATATTCAAGGATACTGAAGGCATGACAGCGCTGGAATTCCGTAGCCAGCGAAGGCTGTTTGAAACCTAACAAAAAATGACCCATAAGAGAGCGCCTTTTTAAGGTGTCATTCTTATGGGTCTTCACATATTTATTAACTTTCCTCTATAATCCTCTCGAAAAGCCTCGAAGGCGCTCTATGTGAAGGAACTGATGATTCCGTGACTATTCATTTATTTGTTATTAAGGAAGTGAATTAAAGCGGTATTGAATTTTTCAGGGTGAGTCGCGTTCAAACCATGTGGTCCACCTTCAATTACAACGAGTTGACTGCCCGCAACAGCTTCGTGGGAAAGTTGACCGCTTACCTCAAGCGTCACAATCGCATCGGAATCGCCATGGATAACAAGCAATGGGATATCAAATTTCGCCAAATCGTCACGGAAATCCGTTCGGCCGAAGGCATCAATACAATCCAGCGTCCCCTTTGGCGATGCATAAGAAGCAATATCAAGGTTGTAAGTACGGAAGGACTCGCTCACCAGGTCGGTTCTATCCCCGGCTTTGAAGAAATTGTGAGTGAAGCCGTCAAGGAAGGCGACACGGTCCTTCTTCAAACCGTCTTGGAAGGCCTGAATGGTAGCTTCATCCAGACCGCCTTCCGGATGCTCGGCAGATTTATAAAAGAACGGCGGAACCGCTGCAGCGAGCACGGCTTTTTTGACACGGCTTGTTCCGTATGTGCCAATGTAACGGGCAACCTCCCCGCCACCCATCGAAAATCCGACCAGTGTTACATCCTTAAGGTCTAGATGTTTAATTAGCTTATGGAGATCCGTCGCAAATGTATCATAGTCGTAACCATTCCACGGTTGGGAGGATTGTCCGAATCCGCGGCGGTCATAGGTAATCACGCGGTAACCTGCTTCGATGAGCGCTGGAACTTGACCCTCCCACGAGCGCCCGCTCAGGGGCCAGCCATGGATTAATATCACTGGTTTGCCTGCGCCAAGATCCTCAAAGTACAATTCAATAGGTTGCCCGTTTTCTGTTCCTACTGTTAATTTAGCCATGCTTCATCCTTCACTCCTCTGATAATCGTCTCTCTATCGTTCACTCACTTTAAGCTGTTCCCCTTGGGAATAGGTTTATCCCCCGTGACCGCCAAACATCGCTTGGGCATAAACAAGACCCGCGCCATAGGCACCACCATGTTGCATAGCAATTTCCAAAACTGCATCATACGTTTCTTGATGTGCCCAATCGCGTTGATACTCAAGAAGAACAGACATCCAAGTAACGGGAATTGCTCCCGCTTGTATCATGCGTTGAACGGCAATGTCATGTGCCTCCGTGGTAGTCCCGCCTGAAGCGTCCGTTACAATGTATACTTCATATCCATCTTTAATGGCTGAAACGGTAGGAAAAGCAAGACAAACTTCCGTCCAAAGTGCAGCCATAATCAGCTTTTTACGGCCTGTTTTCTTCACTGCTGCTAAGAAATTTTCGTCTTCCCAAGAATTCATTGTTGTACGGTCAATTGGCTTCTGCTCTGGAAATACCTCTTGAATTTGTGGATGAAGCGGGCCTGAAAATGATTCCGCTGCTACAGTTGTAAGAATGATAGGCGCATTGAAAACTTTGGCTGTTTTGGCCAATCCAACCGTATTGTTAATGATGGTTTGACGATCAGCACTTTGAACACCAAAGAGCATTTGAGGCTGGTGGTCTACAAGAATAATTGCAGAGTTATCAGCCGTAAGTAAATCTGTTTTTGCGTTAAACATACTAAAATCCCTACCTTTTCGGATATGATTACAACAGTTCAATAAATTGGAAATCCTGCTGCATGTACTCAGTCTATTGAAATGTTACCGTGCAAACAATTCTCAGTTTTCTATATGTTTCATAGGGAAAAGCTATATATATCAAAAGTTCTATAAATGATATCCATAAGTAAATCCTATGGCTGTTATAGAGAAAGCCTTATTGCTAGTAAAAATGTTGACTCTTAGACTTAAGAACAGCAGGCATCTAGTAGGAACATAACAATGATAGAGGGAGGAGAGATAAGTATGGGTTCTATGGGTTTTATGGGTTCTATGGTTCTGGCTCTTGCTGCAGGTATTGTAATTGGCGTTATTTTTCAATCGCTTAAGATCCCTTCGCCAGCACCGCCTTTTTTGGGACTACTTGGTCTCGCTGGTATGTTTTTAGGCCAGCGGTTGATACCCTGGATACAGCAATTGGTAAACAACAAATAAATAATCTAAAGGGAGAGTAGAGTCATGTCTAAGAAAACGATAGATGTTGAAGCGAATTTGGTCATTCACAATGCCGGTATAGTAACGATGGACGATTCAAATCCTACAGCAACAGCAGTTGCAATTAAGGATGGTCAATTCCTAGCTGTGGGAGATGATGCCGAAATCATGAAATATGTTGGATCATCCACTCAGGTTGTGAACGCAAACAAACGAATGTTAATACCAGGCTTGAACGATTCCCATATTCATCTCATTCGAGGTGGTCTCAACTATAACCTTGAACTTCGTTGGGATGGAGTACCATCCGTAGCGGATGCATTGCGTATGTTGAAAAAGCAGGTTGACCGTACTCCAGCTCCTCACTGGGTCCGTGTTGTAGGCGGCTGGACAGAGTTCCAATTCATTGAACGCCGTATGCCAACTCTAGATGAAATTAATCGAATTGCTCCAGACACACCTGTTTTTATCCTCAATCTTTACCGTCAAGCTTTTCTGAACAAAGCTGCCTTGCGAGTAATCGGCTATACAAAAGATACGCCGAACCCGCCAGGCGGAGAAATCCAAAGGGATAGCAAAGGTAATCCAACAGGAATGCTCATCGCAAGGCCTAATGCTACGATTTTGTATGCTACTTTAGCTAAAGGGCCAAAGCTTTCATACGAGGACCAAATAAACTCAACTCGACTATTTATGAGGGAATTGAATCGATTTGGAGTCACAAGCGTTATTGACGCCGGTGGGGGCTTTCAGAACTATCCCGATGATTATCAGGTGTTTGACGAACTTGATAAACGTGAAGAAATTACGGTTCGCACGGCGTACAATTTATTCACGCAGCATCCCAAGAATGAATTGAGTGACTTTAAAGCATGGACCGCTTCATCGCAGCCGTACACGGGCAGTTCCTACTATCGTCATAACGGTGCCGGTGAAATGCTTGTTTATAGTGCAGCAGACTTTGAAGATTTTGTAGAGCCTCGTCCAGAACTCCCTGCTGTACTTGAAGATGAGCTATTTGAAGTTTCTAAACACCTCGTTGAACAACGCTGGCCATTTCGTCTTCATGCAACCTATGGAGAGTCCATTACACGCTTCCTCGATGTATTTGAGCGCGTGAATAAAGAAGTGCCATTTAAAGACTTACGCTGGATTCTGGATCATGCCGAAACCATTCATGAGAAGGATTTGGAGCGGGTTGTGGAATTAGGCGGTTCGATCGCCGTTCAAAGCCGAATGGCTTTTCAAGGCGAGTATTTCGTCGAAAGATATGGCGCCAAAGCTGCGGAAAATGCTCCTCCGATAACCAAAATGCTTCAGCATGGATTACGTGTCGGGGTAGGGACAGATGCGACAAGAGTAGCCAGTTATAATCCGTGGGTTGCCTTATACTGGTTAGTAACGGGTAAGACGTTAGGCGGGTTAAGCCTGTACCCTGAATCTAATCGCGTAGAGAGGCATGAAGCACTTCGCATGTATACGGCGGGGAATGCATGGTTTTCCAAAGAGGAAGATGTTAAAGGGCAAATTAAAGAGGGTCATTATGCTGATTTCTCGATTCTTTCCGATAATTTCTTACTTGTTCCCGAAGAAGCCATTAAAAAAATTGAATCGGTCTTCACGGTTGTAGGAGGCAAGATTGTCTACGGCACCAGCGAGTTTGAGTCTTTGTCGCCTCCAGCTCCGAAAGCCAGTCCTGACTGGTCTCCGCATAATGTCTTTGGCGGCTATTACAAGGAACCGCAATATGGAGGCGGATCAGGTGCCCATGCACCTAATCAGGTCCATCTTCATCATAAGTGTAACCACCATCATGGCAGCGGTTTCTGTGACCTGGATTGCTTCGTCTTCTAAAAATGATTAAGGCAGGTGAGAGTATCTTGTCCGATGTTACGATTAAAGTTAATGATAATGGACCATTAAGAATAATGGGTAAAGTAGAAATGGTAGATGCGCTTGGTAACCGTTTTGAGACAAAAGAGAGTTTTATTCTTTGTCGGTGCGGATTATCAAGTCAGAAGCCTTTCTGTGATTTGACTCATAAAGGTAAATTTGAAAGCGCACCACGTGCTTAATTGATGGAAGGGGCCGCCACATAAGTCATTAAACTGACTTTGTGGCGGCCCCATTTTAATAAATGGATTAATCCTCTAAAAACGGATTCATCGTGATGCAGCTCCTAGCAGCTGCAACTTTTCTCCGAATTCGGGTCGACCGGCGTCGGATAATCATTATCGAAGCAAGCCATGCACATGCCCCGGTTGAATTCGCCGTCGTTTCCGCCGACCGCCTCGATAAAGCCTTCGTTGCTCAAGAAGTAGAGAGAATCCGCGTTGATCGCCTGACGGATTTCCTCCACGCTCTTCTGCGACGCGATCAGCTCCTTGCGGTCTGGTGTATCGATGCCATAGTAGCAGGGGTTCTTGAACGGCGGCGACGTGATGTACACATGCACTTCTGTCGCGCCCGCTTCTCGAAGCAGATTGACAATCCGCAGGGACGTCGTGCCGCGGACGATGGAATCGTCGATCATCACGACGCGCTTGCCTTCCACCACTTTGCGGACTGCGGACAACTTCATCTTCACGCCCTTCTCGCGCAGCTCCTGAGAAGGCTGGATGAACGTCCGGCCCGTGTATTTGTTCTTAATCAGGCCAAGCTCATATGGAATCCCCGTCTGCTCAGCGTACCCGATCGCCGCGGAAATACTCGAATCCGGCACGCCTGTCACGATGTCCGCGTCGATGAACGCTTCAAGCGCCAGCTGCCGCCCCATCCGTTTGCGCGCCGAATGAAGATTGATGCCATTGATGTCGCTGTCGGGACGGGCAAAATAAATGTACTCCATTGCGCAGGTCGCATGGCGCTCCAACCGTTCAAAACGGTCGACGCGCAGGCTGTCCTTGTCGAGAATGAGCAGCTCGCCCGGCTGGACGTCGCGCTCATAGATGGCACCGACGGTATCCAGCGCGCAGGTCTCTGACGCAAACACATAACCGTCGCCCATGCGGCCCATAACGAGCGGACGCAGGCCATGCGGATCGGAAGCGACCAGCAGCTTGTCGTTCGTCATGATGAGGAACGCGAATCCGCCGATAATGCGCTGCAGCGCGTCTTTCGCCGCGCTGACGAAATCCTTGTTCGAACGGGCGATTAGATGCGCGATGACTTCCGTGTCGCTCGTCGTCTGGAAGATAGAGCCTTGGCTCTCCAGTTCCTTGCGGATGGAGGGCGCGTTCACGATGTTGCCGTTCGTCGCTACGCCGAGGTCGCCGTCGCGGTATTTGAAGAGGAGTGGCTGCGCGTTCGCCAGCCTGCTCTCGCCCGCGGTCGAATACCGAACATGCCCGATGACGCGGTCGCCTGGCAAGCATTCAAGCGCAGCCTGGTCAAATACTTCTTTGACCAGGCCCATATTGCGGTGGTATGAAAACTTGCCGGTCGCGGTCTCCACAGATGCCATCCCAGCGCTCTCTTCGCCCCGGTGCTGCAGCGCGTGAAGGCCGTAGTAGCCGAGCGAGCAAGCATTCGGCACATTAAACGCGCCGAACACCCCGCACTCCTCACGCAATTTATCGAAAATATCGTCACGACCGATCCCTTCGTTATAATGATCGCCAGTCCATAGCTTCGGGAGCTGTTTTATTTCATCAGACATGGAATCGCATCCTTCCAGAACTTCTCCAATTGCTCATCCGGTGCGTTGACGCCCGGTTTGCCGTTGATGTTGATTGTAGGTCCGCTGCCGCGTACGTTGCCGAAAATTCACCTCCCTATGCTCAAGATGGAAAGGCGGCTTTGAACCACTCCGCCGCCCGCTGAACCTCGGAAGACGACAAGCGATGTCCGTTGCCTTCCCAATGGACCGTCACGGAAGCGCCAGCACCTTGCAGCAGATACGTCAGTTCCTCCGATTCGATGGCCGAGCAGATCGGATCGTTTGTGCCGGCTCCGATGAAGATGGGCACGTTTGTCAACTCCGGAAGGGCAAGGCCGCGAAGGGGTACCATCGGGTGGTGAAGCACGGCGCCACGCAGCGCATCGGCATAGTGGAAAAGCAAGCTTCCCGCAATGTTGGCGCCATTGGAATAGCCCGCAGCCACGACGTTGTCCCGGCTAAAGCCATAGGTTTCGGAAGCTTCGGCAATGAAATCGTATAATTCCTTCGTTCTGAACTTCAAATCTTCTTCATCGAAAATGCCTTCAGCAAGCCTTCGGAAGAAACGGGGCATCCCGTTCTCCAGGACGTTGCCCCGAACGCTCAGGACGGAAGAGGTGGGGGAGAGCAGCCGCGCTAGCGGCAGCAGATCATGTTCGGTACCGCCCGTGCCATGCAGAAGCAGCAGTACGGGCGCATTAGTATCAGTGCCGGGTTGAAAAAGATGTTTCATTATTCATCGCCCTCCAATACCCGAACTTCGATCGGGAACAGGTTCTGTTCGATGATGCCGCGCTGCGGCTCATACCACGCAGGAAGCATCAGGTTGCCTCCAAGCTCGTCGAATTCCTCATCGCGCTGGAATCCTGGCGCGTCTGTCGCGATTTCGAACAGGATGCCGCCAGCTTCGCGGAAATAGATCGCATTGAAGTATTGGCGGTCGATGATGTCGGTCGCATGGAAGCCGTTCTCTATGACGTGTTCGCGCCATTTTGCATGATCATCATAGTTGGCTGCACGCCATGCAATATGATGGACGGTTCCTGCGCCGGCGGCTCCCCTAGGCACAGGCTCGGCGTTGATGTCAATGACGTTGCCGAGATCGCCTGCTGCGCGGTAGCGGACGAGGCCGTTTTCTTCGCCGATTATCTCCAGGCCCATTACGTTGACGAGCGTGTCTTGTGTTTGCGCCGGCTGCGTGCTGTACAGAATCGCGCCGCCGAAGCCTTTAATCGCTTTGCCTGCCGGCATGCCGCCGAACGACCATTGGCTTGGCGCGCCTTCTTCACGTTCGACGACTTCCAGCTGAAGGCCGTCGCCGTCTTTGAACTGCAGGTATGTTTCGCCGAAACGCGCCGTCCGTTCGAAGGCGACGCCGAATTTCGTCAGCCGCTCTTCCCAGAACGACAATGCGCCTACCGGCACCACAAACGTTGTGTAGCCGACTTGGCCACCGCCCACCTGGCCGATCAGGTCCCCTTCAGAAGGGAAGAACGTCATGACAGTACCGGGCCCGCCGATTTCATTGCCGAAGTACAGATGGTACACGTCAGGCGCGTCGAAATTGATCGTTTTCTTCACGAGCCGCAAACCGAGAAGGCCTGCGTAGAAATCCACGTTGTCCTGCGGATGGCGGACGAAAGAAGTGATGTGGTGAATGCCTGCTGTATGATAGTTCATTTGAAAACCCTCCTAGTTTTGATTATCGACAAGTCATGCGTTTGATACCTGCTAACGAATGTGATCAAACAAATTAGTTCAATACTGCATAGTCGGCTGCGCCATCATTTTCAACCTTCAAAGGATTAGTTTATATTCACCTTAAAATTAAGACATTTGTAAAAAAAAGATGTTCGTGAAAGTTCCACCAAGAATGAAGCGACTTTTCCAAACAACTTCGATTGGATGATTACCGGAAATATCTTTAAATTAATTATCTTAAATTTGAGATAATAATAACTCTTGGATTTTTGATTGTCAACATGTTATTTTGCAGCATTAGCTTTAACTGGTTCATAAAAACCTCCCCGACATTGAAAAGAGTGGCATTGCCTATAAACGGGAGACGATGGCTCAATGAACCGCCTTTTCCACCAAGGCGGTTCTCTTATGGTTAAATATCAACATTAGAATTTAACATAACCTTATGAAATAGTTTGATTCTGCTGATTGATCTGGGTAATGGTTTCCTTACTCTCTAAGCGAATAAATAGTGGGACAACCGTACTTATCAGCAGCAATCCGGCTAACACCTCGAAAGTAGACCTGTGACCTTGGGTGTCGATCAAATAAATGGAGATGATAGGGCCAAGTGAGGCTCCAATGAAAAGCATAAACATATGGAAAGATAGAGCGCTGGCTCTTAATTCTCCTGCTAAAGTACCTATTAATGATAACAAGGCGGGAAGGGCCATAGCTATGCCAGCAGTAAATATAATGCTTGTCGGGATTAATAAGGCGAGATTTTCCGATATGCCAACCAGACCTAGACCAATACCGGCCATTATCAAACCGCACCACAGAACATTTTTTACCCCAAACCTGGTGACGAGCCCTCCATCAAATGGAGAAATGAACATACCGATGATACCGGCTGCACGAACCCATAAGATTTCCTGGTGGCTCAGACCGAAGAGAGGGCTGCTTAGATAACTTCCAATCGTGGAGAAAAAACCAACGAGTGCAATAAAGAGAGTGGAGGAAATGATGTAACAGATGGGTAAACTTTTTTTCTTAAAAATACCACCAATGCGCTTTAGAGGAGTGAAAAAGTTATCCTTCGACTTGTGTGTTATATCTTTAGGTATACCTAATGTAATCAAAAAAAGCGAGACAAAATACACGATGCCAAGAATATAAAATACATAATTCCAGCTTAGTTCCATTACGATGGTGCTGCTATAGATCTGTCCAACGATACTTGCCATTAAAAAGGCGGTGCTTATAAAGCCGAGGATCGTTACCCTTTTAGTAGCTGGGAACATCTCCATAGCGTAGGCTAACACAGAAGGTGGAAACATGGATGCTGCCAGTCCTTGTATAACCCTTAGAACAATAAGCCATTGAAACTCATGAACGGTTCCTATAAAAGGGGTTGATACGGTGAGCAGGCCTAACCCGGTTATCATCATTTTTTTTCGTCCATAGCGATCAGAAAGCCCTCCGAACAGAAGTGCTCCACCGGCAAAAGCAAAAGAAAAGGCGCTGCCTGCCCAAGCCGCTTTGGAAGATGAGACCTGGAATACGTCCTCAAATACGGAGAAGAGAGGGATCGTTAAATATAGGGAAGAGACGACAATTAATGAACACCAGAATAGGATAAGGGTCGTAAGATTATAACGTGGTGCAATTGGATTCACTGGGTTGATCAAAAGTGTCCCCCCTTATTTTCAGCATACGTCTCTTTTGTTACAGCTGTATTGGTTTCTTTAACATTTAAAAATACGTTGACAGCAAACACAAGAATTCCACATCCGGCAACGGTTTCACCTACGCGTTTTAGAGTCGATAACCATTCCTGGTCATAACCGTTTGAAATAAATGATAGCGAGATCAACATGATTGGCAAGCCCGTGCCCTGCAGCCAGAAGTGCCATTTAGCTAGTCGGGACTCTGCGGCTTTGGGGAAACGCAGATAAGTAAATCCGCAAAGGGCTAAAGTTGCCCATCCGAAAAGATTGGCGTGGGCATGAACGCTAGTCAATGCAAAGTTCAATGTTGCACCCATATAGATTCCAATCCCAATACCTAGAACAATATAAATAACTGCCATTTTTAAAAATCGTACTCCCATTCAAATTCTCCTTTATATTCGGTGTAACACCATCGTATAAACGTTGGTTCGTACGATCAATATCGATCTTTCTATGTCTCATATAGCTTTTTCTTATAGTACGAAATCCGCGTATACAGGGGTTTATTGGGTGTGTTATAGTGGGTCCTGGAATTTAGTGCTAAATTTGAAAGGGGCTTTTTTATGTCTGAAAAACTTACGGAAATGCTAAACACTCAGATCGCGAACTGGAGTCTTCTGTTCACCAAACTGCATAACTATCATTGGTATGTCAAAGGTCCACAGTTCTTCACTTTGCATGTGAAGTTTGAAGAGCTTTACACGGAAGCTGCGCTTCATGTAGACAATCTTGCCGAGCGGCTGTTGGCATTAGGCGGCAGCCCTGTAGCGACTATGCATGGAGTTCTTGAAACCGCAACGGTAAAAGATGCAGTGGGTAACGAGAGCGCTATGGAGATGGTCCGCACGATTGTAGCCGATTTTGGAATTATTGTTAATGAGCTTAAGGAAGGCATGAGCATCGCTAATCGTGAGGACGACGAG
Organism: Paenibacillus sp. J22R56; assembly: GCF_056269375.1. Lineage (NCBI taxonomy): Bacteria > Bacillati > Bacillota > Bacilli > Caryophanales > Paenibacillaceae > Paenibacillus > Paenibacillus sp. J22R56. Next base: position 368,577 of record NZ_JBWDNV010000005.1, on the reverse strand, counting down.
ACAACCGGTGATATGCTTTTGGCCATTCATTACTCACTTGAAAAGCATGTATGGATGTTGAAATCATTTTTAGGGTAACCTGGCCAATGATATAGTAAAACCGCTATACAAGTATAGAAAAAATGGAATGGTTCGCTCGAACTCTTTTCTCTATGATTTGAATGAGATGTATGTTCAGTTATTGGCATGATCGATAAATCTAGAAGAAAAGGAGTTTTGAAAAGATGGTTGATAACTTAAAGAAAACAGCTGGCATCCATCATATTACATGTTTCGTGAAGGATGCGCAGAGAAATGTAGATTTTTATGCTGGAGTTCTGGGTCTTCGTCTTGTGAAAAAAACAATTAACTTTGATGCACCTGAAGTATACCATTTGTACTTTGGCAACGAAAAAGGCACCCCTGGAACTATTATTACGTTTTTCCCATACAAATTTTCTGGTAAAGGCCGCATAGGTGGAGGACAAGTAGGTACAACAACATACGTAGTACCAGTAGGCGCGATTGATTTTTGGAAAGCACGCCTCACAGCATTCGATATTTCCTTCACAGAAAGTGCTCGTTTCTCCGAAAACTATATCGAATTTGTAGATTCTGACGGTCTGCAGTTAGAGATAGTTGAACGGGAAGAAGGAGCTCTTAATACATTGTTATCCGGAGGTATTCCAACGGATAAGGCTATCAAAGGATTTGGGGGTGCGGTGCTATACAGCACGGCATCCACAATGACCATGAAGGTACTTGAGGAAGTTTTAGGTCTTACAAAGGTAGGTCAGGATGGGGACTTTATTCGTTATAAGGCAGAAGGAGACATCGGCAACCTCATTGACGTGAATGCGGAGTCCATGGAATGGGGGATTGCCGGTGCAGGCACCGTTCACCACATCGCGTGGCGAGCCAAGGATTATGAAGACCATGATGCTTGGAGAAGCCATGTGGAAAAAAGCGGTTTTAATCCTACACCGATTATTGATCGACAGTATTTCCATGCTATCTATTTTCGTGAACATGGCGGCATTTTGTTTGAAATCGCGACAGATCCGCCAGGTTTCGCAAATGATGAGTCTGAAGATCATCTGGGCGAGACATTAATGCTGCCAGCATGGTTTGAAGACAGTCGTGCTGAAATTGAAAAGAACCTGCCTCCTATTCAAGTGCACGAAATGAAGCCTATCTTTTAATGAAACATATTTTCTTTACCACAATGGGAGGGTATCATGAGTAAAATTGCAATATTTGGATTTGGACGAATCGGTCGGCAATTACTTAGAGTAGCTCTTCAAGAGAAGCTCTTTGTACCTTATTCTATCTCTGATATAAAAGATGAATCTATACTTGCGGCGCTTTTTGAGGTTGATACGAATTATAAACGCTGGCCTGAAGAGGTCCTGGGTCGAGAGGGAGCTATCATCATAGGCGGCCGTGAAATTCGGTATATGAATTCGTCCAGTGAAGTGCCTAATTGGGGAGAACTGGGTGTTGAGTTGGTGGTTGACTGTACGGGACGTGCTGTAACAAGACCCGTTGCACAATTGCACTTGGATCGCGGCGCCAAGCGTGTGCTTGTCAGCGGGCCAAGTAAAAGTCTCGAAGACTGCGATGCCGTTTTGCTTAAAGGAATTAATCTCAGCAGCTTCGATCCCGAGAAGCATAAAATTATCAGTATGGCCAGCTGTACAACAAACGCACTGGCACCAGTAGTGAAATTAGTTAGAGAAAATTATGGTATTAAATATGGCTTGTTTTCAACGGTTCATTCTTATACCAATACACAATCATTAACAGATCAGCCTATGAGGGACCGGCGGGATTCTTGGGCAGCAGCAGAAAATATCATCCCATCATCTTCAGGAGCGGCTAAAGCTCTCAAGTTTATTTGGAGTGATCTCCAAATTACTGGAAAGGCATACCGAATTCCGACTCGCACAGGCAGCATTGCGGAGCTTAATCTGATAACAGAGAAGCCATGCTCCGTTCAAGAGATTAATGAAATGTTCCGTCTTGCCGCTAATGAAGGGGAACTTAAGGGAACTCTAGATGTATTGGAGGGTGAATGGGCCTCTTCCCGTATTGTAGGGGATCCACATTCATCTATTATTGATCTGCCATTGACGCAAGTGCAAGGAGAGCTGTTATCAGTAGCTACTTGGTATGATAATGAGTGGGGTTACGCTTCACGACTAGCTGAAGTTGCTGCTTTTCTTGTATCAAAATAGTTTGATTTAAGTATTTGATAACGCAAAAAAAAGAGCAGTTACTCAGGCGCTAGCTGCCTAAGTAACTGCTCTTTTTCAATGAGGTAAATGAATTAAGCCAGCTCTGTATCTCTTAAACCAAGCCCCTCAGCAACCGCATTTCCCCATTCTGGATCGGCTTTATAAAAATGGGCGATTTGACGAAGCTTTATTTCATCCTTCTCAACCGGTTTCATAGCGTTCACAATGTTATTTACTAAACGCCTGCGTTCTTCTGCACGAAGTAACCGGTATAAGTCACCAGGCTGAGTGTAATGGTCATTGTTGTCATAAGGAACACTGTCGGCTGATCCGGATACTTCAAACGGGGCTGTCTTGTATGCTTCAGATTCACTTGCTCCGCCGTAACTATTCGGTTCATAATAAACGGAATTTCCCCCGTTGCGATCAGAACGCATTTGACCATCACGCTGGTTATTATTCACTCCGGCGACAGGTTTATTAATAGGAAGCGTGTTATGATTTGTGCCAACTCGATAGCGATGTGCATCGGCATAAGCGAATAAACGACCTTGTAACATTTTATCCGGAGAGGCCTCAATACCAGGTACGAATGCTCCAGGTGAAAAAGCTGATTGTTCAACCTCGGCAAAATAATTTTCTGGATTACGGTCGAGGACCATACGTCCAACCTCGATAAGAGGATAGTCTTTCTGTGACCAAACTTTTGTTACATCAAATGGGTCGAAACGATAGGTATTCGCATCTTCCAGCGGCATAATTTGAACATACAACTTCCATGCGGGGAAGTTTGCTTTTTCTATGGCGTGAAACAAATCTTCAATGTGATAATCCGGGTTTTCACCAGCCAGTTTGGCAGCTAGTTCGACATCCAGATTTTTCACTCCCTGTTCCGTCTTGAAATGATATTTCACCCAAACCCCTTGTCCAACTGCATTGACCCACTTAAACGTGTGGCTTCCATAACCATGCATGTGACGGAGTGTAGCGGGTATACCACGATCAGACAGCAAGATGGATACTTGATGCAAGGACTCGGGAGACAAAGACCAGAAGTCCCATACTGCGTCAGGGTTTTTAAGATGAGTTTGAGGGTGTCGTTTCTGCGTATGAATGAAATCCGGAAATTTAATGGCATCCCGTATGAAGAAGACAGGAGTGTTATTTCCTACCAAGTCATAGTTCCCTTCTTCGGTGTAAAATTTTACAGCGAAGCCACGAGGATCACGTACGGTGTCTGCAGAGCCAAGTTCGCCTGCAACAGTGGAGAAGCGTACAAACACAGGTGTTCGTTTACCAACCCCAGACAAAAAGTTGGCTTTTGTATAGGAAGATACATCATGGGTTACTTCAAAATATCCGTGTGCACCGGCACCTTTGGCATGCACAACACGTTCAGGAACTCGTTCACGATTGAAATGAGCAAGCTTTTCAAGAAGATGAACGTCTTGAATGAGCGTTGGACCTCGAGAACCAGCAGTCATAGAATTCTGGTTATCTCCAACTGGAGATCCCCAACTTGTCGTTAATTGGCCATTTTTGATTTCCAATTTAATTGCCTCCAAAATGTTGAATTAGCACAACCTAATAGGGTGGTGCTATAGAGACATCTTAATATCCATTTTTGACTTCCATCAATATGGGTCTATCTATATCTGACATAGCTTTCGTTTATATCTTTATTATTAAGTTAATATCCATAGATATTTGATTGTCCTATGGCAGGTATAGACAAAGACATATTGATAGATATAAGTGTAAGGATTTAAGCTATTACCATCATAAGGAGGGGATAACGTGTTTCGTATAACATGGGTTTTTGTCATCATTGTTGCTTATGTCACACTGCTAACAGCATGTGGAGCTAGTAAAAATGAAGAAGTTCAATCAGGATCTAGTGAGGAGTCAGAAGCAATTGCGAATGAAGTCGTTATCACGGCAAAGAACTGGGAGTTTGATAAAGCTGAGTATAGAATTAAAAAAGGGGAAGCCGTTAAGCTAACTTTAGAGTCGGGGTCTGGCGTACATGGTATTGCATTTAAAGATCTTCAAATCAAAGAACTACGCTCTGGTGATTCCAAGGTTGTGACAATAAATGAGGCTGGTACATATGAATTCTCTTGTAATTTAATGTGCGGCTCAGGCCACGCCAATATGAAGGCTAAACTTATAGTTGAATAAAATAGAGCTGTAACTTGCTTGGAAAATAGATCAATAGTGAGGTTTATTCGAAAATGATAACATTGGAGAATGCTATGACACAGACAGAAGTTCCAAACGTACAACCTATTAAAACGATGAATACCTTTAAATATGAACTAAACAATACCTTGTCCGGGAGTGAACTATCTGAAAGGCTAATCCGATTGGCCGAACTTTTACGAAATGGAGAAAAGTATGATTTGACTTTGCTGATAAAAGGACAAGGCATTTAATATCACTAAATCTGAAACCATTTAAGATTTCGTTGAAAGGAGCTAGTATGTTGAAATTAAATCGTATGGAAGCTTTCAGCGATGGCGTGCTAGCCATCATAATTACCATAATGGTACTCGAATTCAAAGTGCCCGATGATCACACTTGGAGTTCTTTGGTTGACTTGGTTCCCAAGTTCCTAAGCTACGCGGTCAGCTTTATTTATGTAGGAATATACTGGAACAATCATCACCATCTACTCCATACGGTTCATATCCAATACGGAAAGATTATGTGGTTGAATTTGTTGTTGTTATTCTGGTTGTCTCTCGTGCCGTTCTCTACAGCGTGGATAGGAGAAAGTAGCTTTTCGTCTACGCCAACTGCATTTTACGGTATAGTTTTGCTTTTTACTGCTATTTCATACTCGTTGCTGCAACACGCGATTCTCAAACAACATTCCTCCAACTCCCCTATTGCAGTTGCGATGGGGAAAGACTTCAAAGGGAAAATTTCAATCTTGTTTTACATAGTCGCTATTGCGACAGCGTACCTTCATTCATGGATATCATGCTTCTTAATCGTGCTGGTCGCTGCGATTTGGTTCGTTCCTGATCAGCGGATTGAGCGTGTTATTAAGAGCAGAGAATTGTAACCAAGATGTGGGCGAGCTTTTTCACGATTATACGGCTAGATATTAATTCTAAGACGTAATTCCTCCATCATAGCCTCAGCTTGTTGTGGATCTTCATTCAGCAGTTTCCTGTATGTCAGCATCCAATTCAGCGTTACAAGCATATGATCGTATTCGTCTTTTTTGCGCTCGATCTCATTGATCTTCTGAAGAATCCATTCTATCACTTCTTGGTTCGTGCGTTCATTCGTATCGTGATCCTGCAAAATCGTCTTCAGCTCAGCTAACGAGCAGCCGATACCTTGAAATTTCTTAATTAGCTTTAACCGCCCAATTGCTTCGTCGGAGTAGTTGCGGTAATTATTCTTCTCTCGCTGAATATGCCTGCTGTCAAGCAAGCCTTCCTTCTCATAAAAACGAATGGTGTGGGGTGTTAAACCCATCAAGTCTCCTAATTCCTGAATTTTCATTTAAAATCATCCTTCCAAACGCTTGCCTTAGAGTTTACTTCATAGTTTAGACTGGAGTCATATCTTCGTCAAATACTTAAGGAGGCGTAAACAATTATGCGTATATTCGTTACAGGTGCAGCAGGTTATATTGGTACAGCAGTTGTCCGCGAACTCATCAGTGCAGGCCATCAGGTAGTTGGTCTTACCCGTTCAAAGAGTGGTGCTCAAGTATTAGAAAGCTTGGGAGCTCAGGTGGCTCGTGGTGTTTTAGAGGATCTGGATTTACTGCGCAGCTGTGCAGCCGATTCAGACGGTGTTATTCATCTGGCATTTAACCATGATTTCTCAAATTTCGCCGGATCATTAGCAACTGATCTACGCGCCATCGAAGCAATGGGAGAGGGGCTTGCGGGCTCCGCCGGTAAACCACTTGTTATTACAGCTCATGCTAATGGCAAAGCATCGGAGGATGCAGCACTTTCGTTTGTGGAACAAGGCGTGAGAGCATCAATCGTCTCGCTTGCACCTTCTGTTCATGGAGAAGGAGATAAAGGCTTCGTGCCGCAATTAATCCGGATCGCCCAGGAAAGAGGCTCTTCGGCTTACATTGGAGACGGCACCAACCGTTGGCCAGCGATTCATCGCTTGGATGCAGCAGTATTGTTCCGTCTCGCTGTAGAATCTGCACCTGCAGGCTCACGACTGGATGGTGTGGACGACGAAGGCATTCCGTTCAGCGACATTGCCGGTGTGATCGGTCGTCACTTAGATGTGCCGGTAGTCAGCATCCCGCGTGAAGAGGGCCAAGCGGTCTTCGGTTTTCTAGGCATGGTTGCGTCGCTTGACTTAGCAAGATCAAGTGAAGGAACGAAGGAGCTTCTCGGCTGGAAGCCTATCCAACATGGACTTCTCGCAGATCTGGAGCAAGGACATTATTTCATAAAATAGCGTTAAGAATACGATTAAGGAATATTCTGAAGCAGATAAAGCAGGTTACAAAATAGCAACCTGCGCATTTTAATGTTCTTCCGATCGCCATTGCTCGAGGATTCCTTTGAATCAACTTGGTAAGGTTGGAATCCCCTCACAAAAGCGAACGCTAAAAAGCTTTCTGCAAGAAGGCTACTTCGTAAGCATAGGCTGACGCTACTCCAGAATCATTAAAACGCTCCGTTGCCATTTAACCTGTCAATGAAATGCCTCCTTGTTAAAATGGAAGTGCGACCAACCATCAACAAAGGAGAGGCTTCTTTTGTACAAAGAATTTTTGCAAGGACAGTTGATCCATAGGGAAAGAACGATGCACGAAGGCACAAGGAGATCGTGAAATAAAGGTCAGCATGGAGATCGGGTGGCTTTCACTTGCCCACAAACAATGTACTGAAGAAAGCAGCAAGAGATCTAAAAATAAAAATAGCAGTGCAGGGATAGCCCTTGCACTACTATTTTTATAGATATTACACTGATGCGAGCCGTTTCTCCAGCGAGCGAACCTCTTTTGGGACGGCCCTTGTTAAATGTGTTTATTCAGCTGATGGTGCTTGATGTTCATCAATATAGGCGAGTGCATTGTAGATCAGCACAGCCGCATCTGCACGTGTAATTTCATCTGTAGGATTGAAGTTTCCGGCCTGATCAAGCTCAGCGATTTTAAGAACAAGTGCTCTTTGGACAGATCCTTCGTAGGAGACGGATAACTCATCCTGGTCGTTAAATTCCATCGGGATGATCTTAATCATTGGCAGATTGCTGTGCTTCTCAATCGCAAGGATCAACTGATGGGTAAACTCTTCTTTTGTCCATGTTAGGTTAGGATCTAGATCGTTTGGCAGACCAATGTCATTGTTCGCCGCGATAATAAGTGCATTTGCATACCAAGCAGCATCGTCTGCTTTCGGGAAATAATCCGTAGCATGAGGTTCTTTTAAAAAGCGAAGCGTATCAATGTTCAAATCAAGCGCATTTACGATTAGCTGGATACCTTGTGCTGCAGTCAGCGTTGCGTCTGGGAAATAGCGTTCTTTGCTAACACCTTGCACTAAACCTTTATCCTGCAAGGAAATAATTTTATCCTTAGCGCTCACATTCGCAATATCCGTGAATGTAGTTGCTGCCGCAAAGCTTTGTCCAGCAATGGATAGGGTAAGCACTGCTGTAGCTGCTAATGTAACGAGTTTGAATTTGCTTGTCATGGGATCACCTCATCATGTATTTGGAACGTTCCTTCCTCATAGACGGGTTATCCAAATTAATGTTGCAGATAAACTTACTTTTTTTTATAAACTTAAATAAATTTACTAAAAATTAATATTTAGAAGCCGAAACAGACGAAAAAAGGTCCATTGGATCGGTTTTTAGGTCATTCCTTGTTATATTTTTTTTATTTATTTTACACTCAAATCAACATAGAACGGCGCATTGATCACTACAAGCTGTGGTTCAGCCGCCATCCTTGCTTGCTGCCTAACTAAGCGAAGTACGTGTAGTGTTACCAATAAGTTGAGCAAAAACAACAAAGCCCGTCTCGGAATTACGTCGAGACGGGCTAGCTGAAGAAGTTACTTGATCGTTTTAGTTACAAGGTTAATATGGTCCAGTCCTGTTCCGCTCGTGCCGTTGAAGATGAACTCCAGCTGATACTTGCCGCGGACATACGTGATTTTCTTTTGTACAGTCTTGCCGGACTTAATGAGGACCGATTCATTTGGAGCACCCCATTGCTGAATCAGCATACGGACAGTAATGCCGCCCAAATTGGTCTGACGCTCAACGTTCGTGCCGAAGTAGCGCATTTCACGTATTTTACCCAGCTTGTAATTTATCGCGTAGCCGGGATGGCCCATTTCCGCATGGTATACGTCGAAACCGTCGGCATCCGTGGCTGGGGACTCGGCTTTGCCGATCGTTTTAATGACCGTTTCATGTGAAGTCGTGCCAAGCTTGAAGCCGTGGAAATTCGGGAATTGACCTTGGAGAGCCGGTTTATAGAAGCTCATCAATGTACGAAGAGCATCATTATGCGCGTCGACGGAAGCGGCTGCAACCGCGTGAGAAGAAGGGATAGCTCCGACTGTGGATAGGGTCAGCGTTCCTACGGCTACTGCAGCAATCGCTGTTTTTTTAACATATGCATATACGTTCATTTCATTTTCCTCCTAATGGTGTTGGTTCAAGTGTGATTCTCCGTTTTAGACGTAGGTACGTTATAATAGGTTGCTTATCGATAAGTAACAAAATATGGGATCCGAGATCTGGAGAAGCTCATCTGTTTGAAGACCGGTCGTCTAGAGAATAGCATGCAATCTAATGAACATCCGTGACAATGTACAGAATGATTGGTGACCTTGAGCGTGATGCAAATGAAGGTTTGGATTCGCAAAAAATAATCATAACAAAAACACGCCTAATTTCAGGCGTGTTTTTTTGTGTTTGGTGGAGTCAAAAGTCTTCTGCACTTCACTTTTTTCGCCGAAAACGGCTTCTGGGAAAATCGCATAGTGCTTGCCGGTGGGTGGAAAATGGTGAAGCAGCCGAAAAAATCCCGTTGAGGACGGGGGATGCCGCGTTTATTCTTATTCTGCCAACATTATATGAAAGGAGTGTGGAGATGGGCGTTTTCTCGATAGACAAAGCTACGTTTATGGACAATGGAAAACCTGTCCGTCTGCTCTCCGGGGCGATGCATTATTTTCGGATTATTCCCGAGTATTGGCGGGATCGGCTGCTGAAGCTGAAAGCTTGCGGGCTGAATACTGTCGAAACGTATATCGCCTGGAACGTGCATGAACCAAAGGAGGGTGAGTTTCGATTCGATGGGATGGCCGACGTCTGCGCCTACATCGAGCTTGCGGGCAGCCTGGGCCTTCATGTCATCGTTCGTCCGAGTCCGTATATTTGCGCGGAGTTTGAATTCGGCGGATTACCTGCTTGGCTGCTGGCCGATTCCGATATGCAGCTTAGATGCAGCCATCCGGCGTTTCTGCGGAAGGTCGATGCGTATTATGACACACTCATTCCACGGCTATTGCCGCTGTTGTCCACGAACGGTGGTCCGATCATCGCCGTTCAGATCGAGAACGAATACGGAAGCTATGGCAATGACGTGAAGTACCTTGATTATCTGAAGCAAGCGCTGATTACGCGTGGAGTAGATACGCTGCTCTTTACCTCCGACGGACCGACGGACGCACTGCTGCAAGGCGGTTCCGTCCCTGGCGTACTCGCAACGGCCAATTTCGGCTCGCATCCTACATCGTCCTTCGCCAAGTTGCAGGAGTATCAGCCGGACGGGCCGCTCATGTGCATGGAGTATTGGAACGGATGGTTTGACCATTGGGGTAAGCCGCATCATACGCGCGATGCCGCGGACGCCGCTGCTGTCCTCGAGGAGATGCTGTCGCTAGACGTGTCGGTCAACTTCTATATGTTCCACGGCGGTACGAATTTTGGCTTCTATAACGGCGCGAACTGCCAGGAGCCGAATTTGTACGAGCCAACGATTACGAGCTACGACTACGACGCGCTGCTCGACGAGACAGGGCAGCCGACGGAGAAATATTTCGCTGCGCGTGATGTGATCGCGCGGTACACGGAGATGGCGAACTTGCCAGAGCTGCCGGCGCCGGTGCCTAGGCAGGCCTATGGCCGCGTCGAGCTGATAGAGCAGGCGGCCTTGTTTGGACAATTAGAAGCGCTCTCTGATCCTGTTCAGGTAGTCGCGCCGCTGCCAATGGAAAAGTTCGGACAGCAGTACGGCTTTATTTTGTATTCGACGAGAGTTTCCGGTCCAAGGCCGGAGGAGCGGCTGTTCATTCAAGAGGTTCGTGACAGGGCACTCATCTTCGTAGACGGTGAGTACAAAGGCACGATCGAACGGTCGCAGACGGTCCAATCGCTGCCGATTGCTATAACGCCGGGAGGCGCGAGGCTCGATATTCTAGTGGAGAACATGGGCAGGATCAACTACGGCCCTTACCTTAAAGATGCGAAAGGCATCACTGAAGGGGTGCGCCTCGGCTTCCAGTTTCTATTCGACTGGACAGTCCGACCTTTGCCGCTTGCTGATTTGGCAAGGCTTAGCTACGACCGCCGGCAATCGGCCTCCCAGGAGGGACCGATCTTCTGCAGAGGAACGTTCCGCGCCGAAGCATGCGCCGATACATTCATTGACATGCAGGGCTGGACGAAAGGCGTCGTCTTCATCAACGGGTTCAATCTTGGCCGCTATTGGGAGCGAGGGCCGCAGCGGACATTGTACGTACCTGCGCCGCTTCTGCGCACCGGCGACAATGAAATCGTCATTTTCGAGCTGCACCAAACACGGGAGTCCACGGTCGTCTTGACCGATGCGCCAATACTGGATTCCCTTGCAAACGATACGAGGAGGAATTAGCAATGAGCGAAGAGATGAAAGAAACTGTACACGAGGTAGAGAACGGAGTCCACAATTACAGTAGTGATACCGATTGGGTGAAGCCGGAGAACCCGGTGACGCTGGAGCGGCTGGAATGGTTCAAGGATCAGAAGCTGGCTTTGATGATGCACTGGGGGCCATATTCTCAGATCGGCATGGTTGAATCGTGGATTCTGAGCGACGAGGACGGCGACTGGGCCAGAAACGACGTTGATTGGACGAATGATTATGAACAAATGAAACGTGAATATTTCGATCTGGGCAAGACGTTTAATCCGATCCGCTTCGAGCCGGAGAAATGGGCGGAAGCGGCGGCTGAAGGCGGCTTCAAATATCTAATCTTTACGACCAAGCACCATGATGGCTTCTGTATGTGGGATACAAAAACGACGGATTACCGCATCACCGGAAGCGAGACACCCTTCCATACGCACCGTTATGCTGACATATGCAAAAACCTCTTCGACGCGTTCCGTGACAAGGGACTAGCGATTTCTGCTTACTTCTCCAAAGCGGACTGGCACACGCCGGCTTATTGGGCGCCAGACACAGAACGCGGCACGCATACGTGGCGTGGACCGTCGTACAATCCGAAGGAGAATCCGGAGATGTGGGAGAAATTCGTGTCATTCACGCATGAACAAATTATGGAGCTGCTGACCAACTACGGTCGAATCGATATTTTATGGCTTGATGCCGGCTGGGTAAGAGAAGGCGGCCGAGTCAGCCAGGACATCCGTCTCGGCGAAGTCGTAGAGCGCGCACGTCAGACGCAGCCGTGGCTGCTCTCGGCCGACCGCACCGTCGGCGGCCCGTACGAGAATTACGTCACGCCGGAGCAGACCATTCCAGAGCGTCCACTGAACGTACCGTGGGAGAGCTGTATTACGCTCGGAACTTCGTTCTCCTTCGGGTTCGATGACCGCTATAAATCCGCACGGCAATTGGTAAACATCTTGATGGAGGTCGTCGCCAAGGGCGGCAATCTGGCCTTGAACGTTGGCCCGCAGCCGGACGGCAGATTGCCGAAGGGCGCACTCAGAAGCATGAAAGAGCTCGGCGCCTGGATGAAGGTGCATGGCGAAGCGGTGTACGGCACTCGCATTTGCGCACCGTACTTCACAGGTGAGTGCGCCTTCACGCGCAAAGGTGAGACGGTCTACTGCACGTACTTGTACGCAAGCGAGGATACACCGGTTAATGCGACGATTTCCATTCCGTACTCGGATGAGGTTTCGAAGGTCGAGCTAGTTGGCATTGATGAGCCTGTTGCTTTCACGCGCAGCGGCGAGGGAATGAACCTGCGGCTTCCAGCGAGTCAATTGAAAGGTGGCAAAGCGCCGATTGCGCATGTGTTCCGCTTGCTTCCTTAAGATAGGAACAGCGATGGTAGAGTGGCTGACGCATATCGTGTAAAATTAATTTTTTAAAGCTATCATCACAGGTAGCTCCGACAAATGGCGGGCGAGGGGAGGGATAACATGAATAGCAGCTGGTTTCGTAAATTACTTCTATCGTATCTTCCCGTGTTCGTTGTGGTCGTCACGATCCTGTTCGTCGTGTTCTTCCAATCGCTGAGCGAGCAGAATCGTAAGCAAGCGGTTAAAGCCAATGAGTTCTTGGCGGAGCAAGCCATAAGGATTACGGACAATTCCCTGAAGGCGCTCGATTATCAAATTTTGCGCGCTACGCTGTCATCCAGCGAACTGAAGCGGTTCTTTGGGACGAACAGCAACGATGTATACGGCAGTATCCAGGCAAATAAGCTGATGGACGACTGGAAGCTGAATTACACTATTATCGACTCGGCCTATTTGATTCGCTTGAATGATCAGTTTATCCTAGGCGACGGATCGGCGCAGCAGTCGAAGTTTCTGGATCAATCATTCATTCAGCCCTATATTGAGCAGCGCATGGCGCTTGGCGAATGGTCGGGAAAAAGGAGCTTCAAGCCATACACAACGTCGGTGCCATCTGATGTCATCACGTACGTACAGGGGTACCCACAGTTTTCGACGGTGAAGCAAGGGTTCGTCGTCGTCAACGTCAGCTTGGCGAAGCTGAAGCAGACGATTGCGCCGATGTACAATCCGAATGTGACATTCGTTCAGTTCAACGACAGCCAGGGCGGCATACTGATGAACGATGGCGACAAGCTGCCTAACAAACGAGGTATTCTGGCCAATTACGTCTCCACGTATACTGGCTGGAAAGCTGAAAGCGGTCTGGCAAGCGACACGCTGTCCGAGATTGCGCTAGACTTTTACAGCGTTTGGGTCATTATCGCGTTTGCCGTCGTACTGCTTGGCGTCATTTGGGTCGTACATATTACGCGCCGCAATTACAAGCCGATCAGCCAGCTCGTATCATTAATCCGGACGAGTGCGTTGATTAAGCCTGATACCGACATGGGTTTGCCCAGCAGCAACGAGTTTGGCTTCATCCAAGGTGCGCTGGAGCAGCTGATGGAGGAAACGACAAAGACGCGGCAGAAGAACAAGGAAACGATTATTTTGCAGAAGAAACACAGGTTCCAAGAGGTGGTCGAGGGGGCTGTCCCGATTCGCGAGACGGAGTGGCAGACGGATCTGCTCGCTTTTCACATCCAGCCAGCGGGCACTTTGGCCTTCATGCTGGAGCTGGAAATCGACCGTTATGCACAGTTTATCAAGCGCTACCAGCACCAGGATCAATCGATGCTCAAATTCGTTATCTCCAGCGTTACGCAGGAAATCGCCACGATGAGCGGCGCTTCAGTGTGGGTGGAATGGATTGCGGATCGCAGGATGTCTGCAATTGTTTGGGTGCCTGACGATTCGGAGGGCGCGGCGTTAAGCATGTTGATCGGGGAGCAGATCGTGGAGTGGGTGCGCGGCAATTTGAGCTTCTCCGTCACGATCGGCGTGAACGGCATGGCGTGCAATCTCGAGGAAATAAGACGATCGCACGAAATCGCGCGTGACCTGCTGCATTACAAAGCCGTGCTCGGGATGGGGCGGCTGCTTGACGCAGCGGAGCTGGAAAGTCGCTCCCATGATTTTTTCGGCACCATTCAAGCGCTGGCGCAGGCGATTCGGCTTGCCGAAGGTGGATGGCGGAAGCCGATGGACGAGCTGTTCAGCCAGATGACGGATGCTGTCTCATCGCGTAAGGAAATCGAGAGCTTTATGCAGTTTCTCCACCAGCAGCTGAAACGGATGTTTCTGGAGCTGCCCAAAGATTATCGCAATGTGTGGAAAGATACTAGCACGGAATTGCTGGAGCTGCTGGCCGATTGGGAGACGTTGGACGAATTGAAGCAGGGCTGCACGCTCATCTTCGAGGCGGCGGCCGCGAAGCTGACGGTCTTGAAAGATTCGCAGCGCACGCGGGCCGTAATCGGGGATATCCGGTCGTACATTGAAGATAATTATCCAAATCCGGAGCTGTCGCTCGATCATTTGAGCGATAAGTTCGCCATCAGCGCGAAGAACATCAGTAAGCTGTTTAAGGAGGAATCCGGCTGCAACTTCGTCGATTTCCTAATTGGGCTGCGGATGGACAAAGCGAAGCTGCTACTGCTGTCGACGGATCAGTCACTCCAGGAAATCAGCGGGGAAGTCGGTTATTTTAATTATAATTCCTTTAATCGGGCATTTAAGAACGTAGCAGGCATGTCACCAAGCGATTATCGCAAACAGCAGGCGGTACGGTAAATGAATTAAACCTTGAGTCTGCCGAAATTGTCGGCAGACTCAAGGTTTTTTTGTTTGTTGCCCAACTGGACCAGCGAAAATTATGCAATGTAGAAAAATGTGGAGCCCGCATTTTTCACCGCCCACTATACGCCAGGACAGCGCTCCGACGAAAATTGCATGCTCGCAGAATCTTACGAATTGCCGCTTCTTGAGGCGGCGGGCTAGAATCAGGCTATCGAACCGAGCGGGGCTTGGCAGGAAACATAATGCGGTCCATCGCTTCGGATCATAAACTGATTCTGATAGAAGGAGTAATGCGGATGGTTCAAACAACATGGTTGAGAATGAAGCGAAGTTGGGAGCTGTATCTCCTTGTCCTTCTGCCGGTGCTGTATCTAATCATATTTCAGTATATTCCGATGTTCGGGGTAATTATCGCCTTCAAAGATTTCAATATCATCAAAGGCATCTTGGGCAGCCCGTGGGTAGGCTTTAAACATTTTACCGACCTGTTCCAATCGCCGAACTTCCCGCTGTTAATTAAGAATACATTGCTGATCAGCCTGTATTCCTTGCTGGCGGGCTTCCCGATTCCGATTTTCCTGGCGCTGGCGTTGAACGAAATCCGGACGGGCTTCTTCAAGAAATCCGTACAGATGATCACGTATGCCCCCCATTTCATTTCGACCGTCGTTATGGTGTCGATTATTATCTTGATGCTTTCGCCACATGTTGGCGTAGTGGATCGGTTGTTCACGTTCTTCGGCTGGTCGGACACGAACTTCATGGGCGAGCCGAAATTGTTCAAATCGATTTACGTGTGGTCTGGTGTGTGGCAAGAAATGGGTTACGCTTCTATTATCTATATCGCTGCTTTAGCCGGCGTCGATCCTTCGCTCTACGAAGCGGCGCGCATGGACGGTGCGTCCCGAATTAAGAAAATTCTCCATATCGATTTACCTTCCTTGCTTCCAATTGCCATTACCATGCTGATCCTGAGTTTGGGCAGCGTGATGGGGGTCGGCTTTGAGAAAATCTACTTGATGCAAAATTCGCTCAACGTGAGCACGTCAGAGGTTATTTCTACCTATGTCTATAAGGTTGGTCTCCTCGGCGCCAACTTCAGCTTCTCTTCTGCGGTGGGATTGTTCAATTCCATTATCAATTTGGTGCTTCTTGTCAGCGTTAATGCAATTGCTCGTAGAGTTTCAGAAAATAGTCTGTGGTAGAAAGGCGGCCGTCTATGTTGACCAAATCAAAAATCCGGGAACCGTTCGGCGACCGCGTCTTGCTCGTCACGATTTATGTTCTCCTCGGCGTACTTACGCTGACGGTGCTTTACCCGCTGCTTTATATTCTAAGCTCGTCCCTCAGCTCTCCTAATGCTGTGGTATCTGGGCAAGTATGGCTGTATCCGGTAGAGTTCTCGCTCAAAGCTTATAAGTCGATTTTCCAAAGTTCGCAGTTGATGCTCGGCTACTATAATAGTATCGTTTACACGGTTGTTGGTACTTTCATCAACGTCGCGTTTACCGTATTGATGGCCTTCCCGCTGTCGCAGCGTATGATGGCAGGCCGCAAGTACATCATGATTCTGATGATGATCACGATGTTCTTCAGCGGTGGACTTATTCCAACCTATTTGTTGGTGAAAAATTTGCATCTGCTTGATACACGCTGGGCGTTGTGGCTTCCAAGCGCATTCTCGGTCTTCCAGGTCATTATCGCCAGAACCTTCTTCATGTCGTCGATTCCGACTGAATTGCAAGAGGCTGCGCAAATGGACGGCTGCCGGGATACGCGATATCTATGGAGCATTGTGCTTCCGCTGTCGAAGCCCATTCTCGCGGTTATGACATTGATGTACGCGGTAGGACATTGGAATGCTTACTTCGATGCCCTCATTTACTTGAGATCCGAGCATCTGTTCCCGCTGCAATATGTTCTTCGAAATATGTTGATTCTGAACTCAGCCGATCCGGAGATGTTAGCGAATACGGCTCAGAAGCTGCGGGATCAAGGCTTCGAGCAAGTGCTGAAATACGCGCTGATCGTCGTAGCTTGCGTACCTGTGCTCATTATGTACCCGTTTGTGCAAAAGCATTTCGTGAAAGGCGTCATGATCGGTTCCCTGAAAGGCTGATTTATTATGGAGGTTGATCTCGTGAATTCTAGGTGGAGGTGAGGCGGCAGGCGATTTAGCGCATTAACGGGACATGGCAGGGGGAGTCGTCCAAGCTGACGTTTGGGTGGCACAAGAGAACTTATACATTCCAAGGAGGAATCAATGCTATGAAAAAGTCCATTTGGGTATCGCTTATGCTTGTCATGATCATCAGCAGTTTTGTGCTCTCCGCATGTGGAGGTCAAGAAAACAATAACGGGTCGAATAGCGCGAATACTGAAGCTTCCGGCACGAACGCAGCGGACAAGCCGGCCAAGACGATCAATATCGGATTCTTCGCTCCGCAAGGGAAGGCGCCGCTCGAAGATAACGACTATACCAAATATATCGAACAGAAATTCAATGTTAACATTAAGTGGGATCTTGCGCCAACGGATGCGCTGGTGGACCGCAGACAGCTGCTGCTTGCGAGCGGCGACTATCCGGAAGTATTCCTGGAAGGCAAATTCACGAACTCGGATCTCATGACGTACGGCAAGCAAGGCGTACTCGTGCCGCTGAACGATCTGATCGACAAATACGCGCCGAATCTGAAAAAAATGATGGACGAGAAGCCGTATTTGAAAGAAGCGATGACGGCGCCGGACGGCAACATTTACGGTATTCCGCGCTTCAACGAATGCTACCACTGCACATTCTCGCAGAAATATTGGATCAACCAAGAATGGCTTGACAAGGTCGGCCTCAAAGTTCCGACTACAACAGACGAGCTCTACACCGTGCTGAAAGCGTTCAAGACGCAAGATCCAAACGGCAACGGCAAAGCGGATGAAATTCCGCTGACTGGCGCACCGAACAAATACGTATGGAACGGCAACATCGACTCGTTCCTGATGAATTCATTCATTTATAACGATAATGACAAGTACTTAACCGTTGCGGACGGCAAAGTTGATTTTGCCGCGAACAAGCCGGAATGGAAGGAAGGCCTGGCGTACATGCACAAGCTGTACAGCGAAGGCTTGATCGACAAGGCATCCTTCACGCAGAACGATCAAGCGGTCGGCCAGCTCGGCAATCGCGAAGGCGACGAGGTCGTAGGCTCCATCACGACGGCGCTGCTCAGCTATCTGGTCGATACGTATGACGACACGAAACCACGGGCCAAGCATTGGGTCATTGTTCCGCCACTGAAAGGACCGGAAGGTGTTCAGCTTGCAGGTATGTCGCAGGGCTTTGGCGAATTCGCAATGGCCATTACGAACAAAGCTAGCGAAGAGCAGCAAATCGCAGCGATCAAAATCGCCGATTACGCCTTTACCGAAGAAGGTGCATTGTACAGCGAATACGGTCTGAAAGAAGGCATTGGCTGGAATAAAGCGAAGGCGGATGAGAAGAACATCGAAGGCCAGTCTGCGAAATATAGCTTTGCCAACCTGGCGAAGGCTGACCCTAACGTCGTTCGTAATGACAGCTGGTCGCTGCTTGGACCAAAGGATCTGTCGAAGAGCTTCCGTGACCTGTTTGCGACTGCGCAAGATCCGCTCACTGGCGCAGGCTACGAGAAGCGTCTTGCAGACGCAACAAGCACGTATGCTCCATATGCACCAAAAGAATCTTACCCATCCAGCGCATTCGTCCGTCCTGAGGATACGGATACAATGGCGCAGCTGGCAACATCCATTAAAGACTATGTACAGTCCAATATGGCGCAATTCATTATCGGCGATAAGAACCTCGATAAGGATTGGGATTCCTATTTGAAAGGGTTTGATGGTTTAAACCTGCCGCAGTACATCAAGATTTATCAATTAGCGATTGAGAAAAATTAAGACAAAAATAACAGCAGAGGGGAGTATACCTTCGGGTATACTTCACTCTGCTTGTCTTCGGAGAGGAAGTGTACCGATTGATGCGTTACAAAGACGCTGCGCTCCCGCCAGCCGAACGGGCGGACGATCTGCTTGCGCGCATGACGGCGAAAGAGAAGATCGGACAGATGACCCAGCCATTCGGTTGGAAAATGTATCATAAGCGGTCAGGCGGCACGATTGAGCTTGATGCCGAATTTCAAGCACGGATCAAGGAGGGAGGAATTGGTTCCTTATATGGCACGCTGCGTGCGGATCCTTGGACAGAAGTGACGCTCGAGAACGGACTGTCACCGGAGGAAGGCGCCCGCGCTGTCAATGACATTCAGCGATATGCAATCGAGCATTCCCGGCTTGGTATCCCTATTCTGTTCGGCGAAGAATGCTCGCACGGCCATATGGCGATTGGTGCGACGGTGTTTCCGGTTCCGCTGCTCATTGGCAGTACCTGGAACGTGGATCTGTACCGCAAGATGTGCCGAGCCGTGGCGCTGGAAACCCGCAGTCAGGGCGGAGCTGCCACCTATTCGCCCGTGCTGGACGTTGTACGCGATCCGCGCTGGGGAAGAACCGAGGAGTGCTTCGGTGAAGATCCGTTCATGACCGGTGAGATGGCGGTTGCCGCCGTGCAGGGCTTGCAGGGCGAGCGTCTTGATGGGGAGGGCAGCTTAATTGCGACGCTGAAGCACTTTGTCGGCTACGGCCATTCTGAAGGGGGACGAAACGCTGGTCCTGTTCATATGGGAAAACGCGAGCTGCACGAAGTCGATTTGTTACCTTTCCGTAAGGGAGTCGAGGCGGGAGCGATGTCCATCATGCCGGCCTACAACGAGATTGACGGCATTCCTTGCACGTCGAATGAAGAACTGCTGAACGGTGTGCTGCGTCAACATTGGGGTTTCGAGGGCTTCGTCATTACTGACTGTGGCGCCGTCAATATGCTGGCTTCGGGCCATGATGTAGCCGAAGGCGGTGAAGAAGCTTCGGCGATCTCTGTGAAGGCGGGCATCGATATGGAAATGTCAGGCGCTATGTTCGCGGGGCATTTGCATCATGCATTGCAGAACGACCTTGTCACCGAAGCTGATCTGGATCTCGCGGTACACCGGATTCTGCAAGCTAAGTTTAAGCTTGGTCTATTCGAACGCCCTTATGTCAATCCGGAAGCGGCTGCACGCGTTATCGGCTGCCTGGAACATGTGGAGCTTGCGCGTGAGATTGCCCGCCAAGGCATCATCCTCTTGAAGAACGAGGACAAGACACTTCCATTGTCTAAAACTCATGCCGGCAAAATCGCGATCATCGGCCCGAACGCCGACCATATCTACAACCAGCTCGGTGACTATACGTCGCCGCAGCCAAGAGAGCGTATCGTAACGCTGCTGGACGGAATCAAGGCGGCGCTCGGCGAGGAGGCTCCGGATCGCGTGCTCTATGCACCGGGCTGCCGGATTCAAGGTGATTCCCGTGAAGGGTTCGCTACCGCGCTGTCCTGCGCCGAGCAGGCGGACGTCGTCGTGCTGGCACTCGGTGGTTCCAGCGCCAGAGATTTCGGTGATGGTACGATTGATTTGCGTACAGGTGCATCCGTTGTATCGGGTCTGTCATGGAGCGACATGGAGTGTGGGGAAGGGATCGACCGTGCTAGCCTTCATCTGATGGGCGTTCAGCTGGAGCTGGCTCAGGCTATTCATAAGCTCGGCAAGCGGATGATCGTTGTTTATATTAACGGTCGTCCGATCGCTGAACCTTGGCTTGAGGAGCAAGCCCATGCCATTATCGAAGCTTGGTATCCGGGACAGGAAGGGGGAACGGCGCTTGCCGAGATTCTATTCGGCGACGTCAATCCTTCGGGCAGGCTGACCTTGTCCGTGCCGAAGGATGTCGGCCAGCTGCCGGTGTACTATAACGCCAAGCGAAGCCGTTCCAAACGGTATTTGGAAATGGATACGAAGCCTCTCTATCCGTTCGGGTACGGACTTAGCTACACGACGTTTGCTTACAGTGAGCCAGAAGTATCGCCGGCAGCCATTATGCCGGATGGTGAAGCAACCGTCACCGTTCATGTAACAAATACCGGTGAAGCCGCAGGGACCGAGGTCGTGCAATTATATATCACTGACGTTGTCAGCTCGGTGACGAGACCGGTTAAGGAATTGAAGGGCTTCGAGCGCGTGTCGCTCGCGCCAGGCGAGACGAAGGCTGTGCAATTTACAGTCGGCAGGGAGCAGCTGCTAATGCTGGATACGAGGCTTAAGCCTATCGTGGAGCCAGGTGTATTCAAGGTGACGGTAGGCAGCCATGCTGAAACAGGGAAGTGTACAGCTTTGACTGTGCTGGGAAGGGGTAACACACATGCATCGTATCAATCGATTCATTCGTCATTTATCGGAGCGCCGGTGGGCGGAGTCGCATCCGCTTCAGGACTGGAAAGTTAAGAAAACCCGTTATGGTCTTCCGGGCGAATACGAGACCCTCCCCGGCGGCGAGGAAAGTCAACAGACGGACATGCTGCTCGATGGGCAATATGGGATTACCTATTTTCTGACCAAGCAGATTACCATCCCGCAGGAATGGGAGCTCGGAACGGCTGGTTTGAGAATCAGTGGCGGCGGCGAGGGTTTGCTTCGCGTCAATGGGGCGTCCTATCAAGGTATCGACCGTAATCATAACGTCGTTCCGTTGTATTTGGAAGGAGTGGGCCTAACGCCGCTGCTGGAATTTGAGCTGTTTGATCCAATTCCAGAGCCAGTCGATCCACTTAACAATCAGGCGCCGGTCAACCCGCCGGTCACGAAGTTTGAAGTAAAGCTCGTCCGGTTCAACAAGGCGGTGCAAAGCTTGTTTTATACGGTACAGGCCGTTTATGAGACGATGATTCTGCTTCCAGAGCAAAGCAGCGACCGCGGGCGTCAGCTCGATGCACTGTATGAAACGATGCAAGCCTGCGGCGACTTGCGTGAAGAAGAGTGGCGTAATCAGGAGCTTCTGTCGGCCATTGAACGACGTTTGGCTGACCGGATTACTACCATGTTCCCGATACTTCCGACACAGGGCAAGATGCATATGGTCGGGCAGTCTCATATCGACATCGCTTGGCTATGGCCAGTTAGGGAGACGGTCCGTAAAATAAGCCGTACGTTCTCCACGATGACATCGCTGATGGAGGAGTACCCGGATTTTGTCTACTCCCAAAGCCAGCCGCTTCTGTATGCCTTTGTGAAAGAGCATGATCCCGCGCTGTATGCCAAAATCAAGAAGGCAGTCGCCGAAGGACGATGGGAGCTCGTTGGAGGCATGTGGGTGGAACCGGATTTGAACATTCCAAGCGGCGAATCGCTCGTCCGCCAAATCCTCCATGGTCAACAATTTTACCGTGACGAATTCGGCAAAGGATCGGAGATCGAATGGCTGCCCGATACGTTCGGCTATTGCGCTTCGCTTCCGCAGATTCTGAAGCTTGCCGGCGTTGATTATTTCATGACGACCAAGCTGAATTGGAACGATACGAACAAGTTCCCGCATGAATTATTCCGCTGGGTCGGTATCGACGGAACATCGATTGTTTCTTACCTAAGCCATGCGCTTAATGAGAATACGAGGCCGAAGAACGTGGCAGAGAGCTGGAACGCTTACAGACAGAAGGACAAGCTCAATGAGCTGATGCTTCTTTACGGACATGGCGACGGCGGGGGCGGCGTGACGCGCGACATGATTGAGCTCGTGCAGCGAAGTAGGCTAATGCCGGGTCTGCCTGCGGGCAGCTTCAGCACGGCTGGCGCATTCTTCGAACAGGTCGGCCATGTGGCAGAGACGCTGCCGGAATGGCATGGTGACTTGTATCTGGAGCTGCACCGCGGTACGCTGACGACGCACGGCCGGAACAAGCGAAGCAACCGCAAAGCGGAAGCACTCTACCGCGAAGCAGAAATTTGGGGCACGCTGGCTCGCGCTTACACCGGCGCGGACATGGATGCCGAAGCGATGAACCGGGGCTGGAAGCTTATGCTGCTTAATCAGTTCCACGACATCATCCCGGGCACGGCGATTACGGAGACGTACGAGACCTCGGCCGCGGAGTACGAGGAAATCTTCGCGCTTGGCGGCAAGGAGCTGGACCAAGCGCTGCTTGCGCTAGCGGGAGCGGTAGACGCGGTGGGCGAAGGAAAGCCGTACATGGTGTTCAACAGCCTTGGCTGGGAGCGCGAAGACACGATTCTCATCGCAGGCGGAGCGGAGCTTGCAGGTACCTGCGCCTATGATGAAGCGGGCTTCCGTCTGCCATGCGATTGGCTGTCGGACGAAGCGGCAGGAGGAGATCAACAAGGCGGGTTGATGGTGACGGTTCAGGCGATTCCAGCGTTTGGCTACAAGACGATCTGGCTACGGCAAGCGGCTGGCAAAGAAGATCAGCAGCGGAGCGCTAGCCTGAACGAGACCGATTTGAGTGAATGGGAAACTGTGCATTACCGGCTGGAATTCAACGAACGCGGCGAGATCGTGCGCTGGTGGGACAAAGCGGCGCAGCGCGAACTGCTACGGCCGGGCGCCAAGGCGAACGAGATGCAGTTCTTTCATGACAAGCCAACGTATTGGGATGCGTGGGACATCGATCCGAAGTACGAGCAGCAGCCAGCTGGACAGGCTGAGCTTATTGGGAAACGGCTTATCTTGTCCGGCGACACAGCCGATATTATCCGGTTCGAGTGGAAGCTTGGACTGTCACTTATCACGCAGGATCTGATTCTCTATCCGAATCAGAAGCGCGTCGATTTCAAAACTCGCGTGTTATGGCGGGAAAACCACAAATTGCTGAAGGTAGCGTTCCCTATGGACATCCTGTCTACCAAAGCGGCGTACGAAATTCCGTTTGGTGCCTTGGAACGTCCAACGCATCGCAATACGAGCTGGGAGCAAGCGCAGTACGAAGTGTGCGGGCATCGATGGGCGGACATTTCGGAAGGTGGTTACGGGGTCAGCTTGCTGAACGACAGCAAGTACGGCTATGACGTTAAGAATAGCGTTCTTCGCCTTTCCTTGTTACGTGCTCCGAAATGGCCGGATAACACGGCAGATCAAGGCGAGCATGAATTTACGTATGCGCTCTATCCGCATGAGCAGGATTGGCGCAGCGCCGAAGTCGTGCGTAGAGCAGCTGAGCTGAATCATCCGGCAGCCTTGCTTCATTTGCCTGCAGGAAGCGGGAACGGCGCGGGCAAAGTCCGGCTGCCGTCGACGAATACGCTGCTGCAACTTGAAAGCCGTACGGTTGTGCTCGACACGGTGAAGCCTGCGGAAAGCGGCGAGGGCATTGTGCTTCGGTTCTACGAATCGACCGGCAGTCGCGATCGGATCGTGTTCGAGCTGCCGCCGGGCACGAAACGTGCTAACGTTGTTAATTTGCTGGAAGATGTCATGGAAACCTGCAGCGTCGGGCCGAATGGTACAGTGGAGCTGATATTCAATCCGTTTGAGATCAAATCGATTCATTTGTTCTAATATATTTTAATCATGGGAGAGGCGGTAACCGCGATGAAAATCGGATTAAGTACGTACAGCTTGCTTGGAGCGCTCAATTCCGGCGAAATGACGGTTCTGGACGCAATAGATTGGATTAAGGAGAACGGCGGGGAGCATATGGAAATCGTGCCGTACGGCTTCACGCTCGTCGATAACCCGGAATTGGCAGACGCGGTGCGAGAGAAGGCGAAGGCGGTCGGCATCGAGCTGTCGAATTATTCTATGCCGGCGAATTTCGTGCAGCCGGATGAACCTTCTTTCGAAGCGGAGATGGACCGCGTCAAAGCTCATGTTGATCTCGTTCACCGGCTCGGCATAAAGCATATGCGCCACGACGTGACGGCGTTCTCGATCGAGAAGGAGCAGACGACGATCGCCTGGTTCGAAGAGAGCCTGCCGCTTATCATCAAAGGCAGCCGGATTATCGCCGATTATGCAGCGCAATTCGGCATTACGACAACGATCGAGAATCACGGCTTCAGCGTTCAGGCGAGCGACCGGGTGCAACGGGTGCTGCAGGCGGTAGACCGTCCGAATTTCAAGACGACGCTCGACGTTGGCAATTTCATGTGCGTGGATGAGAATCCG
This sequence comes from Paenibacillus sp. J22R56, assembly GCF_056269375.1. Lineage (NCBI taxonomy): Bacteria > Bacillati > Bacillota > Bacilli > Caryophanales > Paenibacillaceae > Paenibacillus > Paenibacillus sp. J22R56. Next base: position 343,666 of record NZ_JBWDNV010000005.1, on the reverse strand, counting down.
GTCATCGGCGTTATGAAGAACTTGCCGTATGCATCTCTGGTGCATTTCAAAGATTTCTACTTCCGTTCGTTCGACGAGTCTCCCGGCGGCGGTGACTGGTTCCGCACAAGCAACGGCAACTATTTGCGCGGGGCGATCGTTGGGCATGGTGAGATTCCGCTGCGCCGCATCGTGAAGCTGATTAAAGGCTCCGGGTATGATGGCAACGTCACGGTCGAATTCGAAGGCATGGAAGAGTGCAAGATGGCTTCACGGATCGCAATGGACAATCTTCGTCAGCTGTGGCAGGAAGCCTAAGAAAATTCGTTAATGGGGAAGGCGGATTTGAGCATGCAGACAGATAAGGCGGAAGAATCGCGCATCGTGCCAACGGCCAAACAGTTGGCTTATCAGGATTGGGAGTTTGGTTTGTTCTTGCATTTCGGCTTGCGGACGTTCTATGAAGGCTATGCTGATTTCGACGAGCGGAAGATGACGCCTGCCGATTTCAATCCGGTACAGCTCGACTGCGAGCAGTGGATTCGGACAGCCAAGGAAGCCGGAATGGAATACGCGGTCCTGACAGCGAAGCATCATGATGGCTTCTCCAACTGGCCGTCCAACTACAGCCGGTTCACGGTCGAAGCGTCGCCGTGGAAAGATGGCAAAGGCGACGTCGTGCGCGAATACGTTGACGCTTGCCGTAAGTACGGTGTGAAGGTGGGTTTGTATTACTCGCCTTACGATGGCTCGGCCGATTTCTATTCGCAGGATGCGCAGGCGTATGACGATTATTTCGTCAATCAAATTACTGAGCTGCTTAGTGATTACGGCGACATCGATATCCTGTGGTTCGACGGCTGCGGCTCCGAGAATCACGAATACGATTGGCCTCGGATTATCGGAACGATTCGCCGGCTGCAGCCGAGTATTCTAATCTTCAACATGGGCGATCCGGATTTCCGCTGGATCGGCAACGAGGACGGCATTGCGCCAATTCCGTGCTGGAACACGGTTGAATCTGCCGACTTCTCGATCTACACGGAGAAGAAGGAACAATTCGGCAAACGGTTATGGCTGCCTGCGGAATGCGACGTGCAGATGCGGCAGAACGGCAGCACCTGGTTCTACAGTGACAATGACGAACACATGGTTAAGAGTGTGGACGAGCTGATGGGCCTCTATTACCTGTCCATTGGCCGTGGCACGAATCTGCTGCTCAACATCGGACCAAACCGCGAAGGCTTGCTGCCTGCCAAGGATACGACGCATTTAACGGCGTTTGGAGACGAAATCCGTCGCCGCTTCGGTGGGCCAATCGCGTCGCTTGAGGCATGTCGGCAGGAAGGGCGGCAATGGCGATACAAAGCTTCGATGCCGCATATCATTGATCACATTATCATCCAAGAGAATTTGACGGACGGCGAGTGCGTGCTCTCCTTCACCGTGTCGGTGCTATCGGCGAAGACCCATACGCCGATAGCCGTCTACGAGGGTCGAAACATCGGCCATAAAGCGATTATCCGCATCCCAGCGGTCAAAGTGGCCGGAGTGATCGTGGAAGTGACGGCTTGCGACGGGGAGCCTGTTCTCCGTGAGCTGAGCTTCCACTATGCGGGGGACACCGATTCGTAGATGCAAAGAAACCTAACGGCTTTTACGTTAGGTTTCTTTTTTAATTAAACATCTGCGTGAGATGTCATCATTGTGGCTTTGCGAACCAGAAATCCTTGGTGAGTGAGCGTTTATAGGTCCTCTGTTAAGGAATCCCCAACCCTCAGAACAACCGCCGCCTTAAACAAATCCCCATCGGTCTCCAGCGTCAGACGCCCCTCATGCAGATCAATAATCGACTTGGCAATCGCGAGTCCGAGGCCTGATCCTTCCGTATGACGTGACGTATCCCCGCGTTTGAAGCGCTCGAATAATTCTTCAGCATTATCGCTGATTTCATACTTCGATACATTCTTGAACGTAATCGTAATTTCTTGCTGCTGTTCGGATAACTGCATCGTGATATAGGCTCGTGTCTGAACGAGCGAATACTTCATCATGTTCCCAATCAGGTTATCGAACGCGCGCCACAGCTTCTGACCATCCGCAATTACGTATATGGGCTCCTCGGGCAATGAGATACGGAATTGAATATTGGAGCTGTCCATATCCTCTTTATGCTCCGCAAGCGCCTGCTGCATAAGCTGGACGAGATCTGTTTGCTCCAGGAGCAGCTTGGCATTACCGCTTGCCATGGTCGACACTTCAAACAAATCGTCAATCATTACCTTTAAACGCTTGGATTTCTGGTCGATGATTTCGACGTAAGCGGCTCTTTCCTCAAAAGTTGCTTCCTCAGATTTCAGAAGTCCCGCATAAGTGATTATTGACGTAAGGGGAGTACGAAGATCATGACTGACGTTCGTAATGAGCTCCGTCTTCAGCCTCTCACTTTTGGCTTGTTCATTCTGAAGTAGTTTGACCCCACGTCTTAACTCGTTGATATTGGCAGCCAGCGAAGCAAGTACGCCACTTCCTGATGGAGGAAGCTCATTGGGCATTCGGCCGGCTGCTAGCTCATCCGCTGCCAGGGCAACTCGATTCAGATGCATGGATTGCCTTGCCGTTATGAGGATTGCGATAATCCCAATAACCGCAAGAATCGGTATATATAGAGCGATGATGGAGAGCTCATTGTAGCCGGGCTCATGAAAGAAGGAGATAACCACCCCCCATACCCCAATAAATCCTAGTCCGATCAAGATAAAGGCAAGTACGAGCAGTCGTATTCCAGTACTTTTATAAATAAAGGAGTCCTTCACCGAATTCACGATTTGATTGAATCGGGCTTTTACACGTAAGTTGCCCCGATTTAATAAAGATTTGGACCATTGTCTCCTGAAATCGCTCCAGCTGCCCAACTCGCTCACAAGGAACTGTCCTTGAAGAAGGGAGAGTGCCATGCCAATCGCCGCAATGGAGAGTGCAACAAGCAACCTACCGAGGTATGACAGAGGTGCTTCGAGAATGGAAGGGTAATGATCCGCCAAGTTCACCAGCAAGCTAACGATCAAGACAAACGTTCCGGCGAAAAATAAAGCTTTGGCATCAAGCGGCAGCTTACTATAGGAGGTCGTCCATAGGCTTGTCTCACTCCGAATGGCCATGATGACTTTGAAACGCTTCAAGCATAGGACGAGCAACGTAATGCCTGCGAGACAATAGGCGAACAGGATCAACTGCTCCCAGGTGTATCTAATGGAATTCCCCTGAATAGGACTGTTCATTGGCACCGCGATCCAGCCTTGATAAGGATTGATCGAAGCGTCCAGCAGTTCGTGAGCTCCAATATTTTTCTGCATCGAATTCGTTATATCGATCGTATAGTCCGTTGTATAGACGTAACCGCTGCCGTGCAATTCTTTTTGAGCAAGTCGATCAGGGACATTCAAGCTCGAATGAACAGAACTAGCGGTAGGACTTGAAAAGTAATAGTCAAACTGATTTTCCAGTTCATTGTACTTAAAGCGGTAAGGCTCCCTTAACCTGAAGTAAGTGTCTATTCGTTGTTCCTTCTCCTTACGGATAAGGGAAGTGACATAATCGTCATCATTGTAGAGTTTCAAGAGTTCTTCCAGCTTGCTTTGTCTCTGGGCTATGTAATAGGCAACCACATTGCTGTTGCCATCTGCAGATGCTTTCGCAATAAGTGGCTTGTATTCGTCTAGGATTGCATTCGTTTGGTCAGCAAGAGGCTCCAGCACATTGCGATAATTGATAATGTCTTCCATCTCCACCGTAATGGAGTTTTTCGCTGCTTGCACAGCGGGCGAATTGAGCTCAAACAGGTTCAAGTAAGCGGCGAATTGATCAAGCTGTTGCTTGAATTCTGATGTGTGGTAGTAATCTTGATGAAGGTAACGGCTTCCCTGATTCAATAACGTTAACGGTCCGCTCAGGCCAATCACAAGCAAGAGCGCATAGAGGAAGAGACGTGTGCTATTTTTCCATTTTGTATCCAATGCCCCACACCACTTTCAAATATCTTGGGTTTTTCGGATCAATCTCAATCTTTTCACGAATTTTGCGAATGTGGACGGCAACCGTATTTTCGGCGTTGTAGCCTGGCTCCTTCCAAACACGTTCATAAATTTCCTGGATCGAGAGGACTCGTCCCGCGTTCGTCATCAAAAGCTCCACGATCTTATACTCGATAGGGGTCAGTTTGACTGCTTCGCCATTCACAGCTACTTCTTTGCCCTCCAGGTTTAGTGAGAGACCGCGCAGGTCGATCATTTTCTTGATGCCTTCGTAGGAGCCAAAAGTGACATATCTCCTTAGCTGGGACTTCACCCTTGCAACAAGCTCCATCGGATTAAACGGCTTGGTCACATAGTCATCCGCCCCTATATGAAGTCCAAGTATTTTGTCACTGTCCTGGCTCTTGGCACTTAAGATGAGGATCGGAAGATTACGATGCTCGCGGATTTTGAAGGTGGCAGTAATACCATCAAGCCTAGGCATCATGAGATCCATTATGATGAGATGTACTTGGTGCGACTCCAAAGTCTCCAGTGCTTCCAAACCATCCTCCGCCTTCAAAACGGATATACCTTCGTGTCTCAAATAAATCTCGATGGCGTCACGTATTTCCTTATCGTCGTCAACGACCAGCACTACGCGCTGCTCCATCTTTTTCATTCCCCCTTGCGTGTTAGCCAATTCATATTCTCATTGTAATTGGAAATTCTTAATAACTGTTCATAAAATTTATGAAGAACTTCTTAATTTATTGGCTTGTTCATTTTTATCGTGGATATGACGGATTAACCTACTTTTGAGGAGGTTTTTCCTAATGTGGACAGGTTATTTTCCAAAAATAAAGATTACTTTGACACATAGAGTACTTTCGGTTAGTATTACTCTATCAGATAGAATAGTTAGGCAAGGAGGGCTCAGTATTATTAGGAGCGACATTATTCGCGGGCATTTGGATCCAATCATCCTACGCCTGATTCTGGAGAAGGATCGGTACGGATATGAAATTTCTAAAGAGATCAGCCTGCGAACGAAGGACAGATTCCAGATTAAAGAGGCCACTTTGTATGCCGTGTTCCAAAGGCTGGAGAACAAAGAACTTATTGAGTCCTACTACGGAGATGTTTCTCATGGGGGACAAAGGAAATATTATCGAATAACAACATTAGGTAAGGCTTACTTACGTGAAACGGTTAAAGAATGGCAAGAGATAAAGGAAATTATCGACGTGTTCATGGAGGGATTGAATTGAAATCGATAAAGCAGCATGTAGACGAATTGTTCAAGGGCATTCCGGAGAGCGAGAAAAAGAAGATTATCAAACAGGAAATTGTAGCTAATCTTCAGGAGAAAGTATTCGACTTGATGGAGCAGGGGAAGGAAGAAGAGGATGCAATCAACAAAGCGATAGTTGAATTTGGTGACATAGAAGAAATCAAGCAGCAGCTTGGACACAAGCTTCCTACAAGAAGGAACAATGCCAAATTGAATCTCGGCTTCTCAGTCTGGGGCAGCCTTATGATTATTGCACTTGTTGTATTCGTCAATTTCTATTATACCCCTGATGTGATCTGGTTCGTGTACCCGACTTTTGCTGTTCTTTGGTGGCCGTTGTCCATGGTGTTTAATTGGTTGCGCTTAAGGTGAGGAGGTCGACCTAATGATAGATAGGCAGCAAGTTGGTTTTGCCGCAGTTGGCAGCTTGATGAGTATCTTGTTTTTTATGCTCGTGAATTTCTTAACAAGTCCAAGTGAAATTTGGTTTATTTATCCGGCATTTGTATTATTGTTCTGGCCACTCAGCCTGGCCTCTGTAAGAAAGGGTTATTACAGGCTGTATTCGTTGCTAGGGAGCCTGCTGGTCATTGTCTTTCTGCTTACGATTAACTATATGGAATCACCTGATTATCCGTGGTTCGTCTATGCCTTATTTCCAGTCATATGGTGGCCAATTACGATGTACAGCAGGTCCAAGGCTAAGACGTTACAATTCGGCATCATCTCGAGCATAAGTGTGATTTTGTACTATTCGATCTTGAATGCTGCGATGTCACCTGATTATCCTTGGGCAATCTATCCTGCTTTTGCTGTGATCTGGTGGCCGCTTGCTCTATATTATGTCCGTAAGAAGCAGTATTACAGCTTTTCCATCTCTGCCAGCTCACTGATGATTGCCTTCTTTATTACGGTCAATGTGGTTTCTTCCCCGGATACAATCTGGGCGATCTATCCGATCTTTGCCGTTCTGTGGTGGCCGCTCAGCATATATTATTTTCAGGTCAAAAGAATCAAGAACTGATCTAACCCAGATTAAATGGAATGTCCTTAAGGACAGAGGGGAACAATATGCAAACTTCCGTACGTCAACTTAAAAAAGACATGGCTCCTTATGAAAAATCAAATCCCAAGACCAGCATTCTACAGATCTTGAATACCATCTTGCCGTTTGTAGTGCTCTGGTATGTTGCCTATCTCTCGCTCTCCGTATCTTATTTGCTCACTTTAGCTGTTGCTGTTGTCGCATCAGGATTCGTCGTTCGGACATTTATTATTTTCCATGATTGCTGTCACCAGTCCATGTTCAAGAGCAAGAGATTAAATGAAATAGTCGGAACGTTTACAGGCATTCTTACTTTCTTTCCTTATTATCAGTGGAAGCATGCGCACTCGATTCATCATGCTACAAGCAGTAATCTTAATAAAAGAGGAATAGGCGACATATGGATCCTTACGGTAGATGAGTATTTAACTTCTTCCGTATGGAAACGTATCGGTTACAGATTGTATAGGAATCCTTTTGTTTTGTTCGTTCTTGGACCGTTCTACTCGATTCTTATTGAAAATCGCTTCAATCGGAAAAATGCTAAAGCGAAAGAACGTATCAATTTGTATTTGACGAATTTGGGTATTGTGGCTGTAGCAGGACTGATCTGTTGGGCTATTGGCTGGCAAGCCTTTCTGATGGTTCAGATTCCGATCTTCTATGTATCCGGAGCAGCTGGTATCTGGTTGTTCTATGTGCAGCATCAGTTCGAAGACAGCTACTTCGAGAACGAAGAAGAGTGGGACTATGTGAAGGCGGCAGTTGAAGGAAGCTCTTATTACAAGCTGCCTAAGCTGCTGCAATGGCTGTCGGGGAATATCGGCTTCCACCATGTTCATCACCTGAGTCCTAGAGTACCGAACTACTACTTGGAAGAAGCTCATAATAAGACGCCAGCTTTGCATAAAGTGACCACGATCACGATTGCCTCCAGTCTGCAGGCCATTCGGTTCCGCCTCTGGGATGAGAGCAACAAGAGATTTGTTGGATTCAAAGAAATAAGTGAGAAAGTTAAAAAAAGTAAAATGGGTGCTGTTGCAGCCGGCAAGGAAAATTAGAGGGCAGTCTCTCAGGTAAACCACCTGAGAGATTTTTTATTTTACCTTATGAATTTGAGAAATTTGCTGCTTGCGGTATTCACCAGGCGACATTCCGATCTGCTTCTTAAACATCCGGTTGAAGGACGTTATGTTAGCGTAACCGACCTGCAGGCTGATGTCTTGAATGGACATCTCGGTGACGATGAGCAGCTCCTTTGCCTTGCGGATGCGAATCTCGTTCAGATGGTCGCTGAAGTTCGCACCGGTCTTCTCTTTAATATAAACGGACAAATAAGCAGGGGACATGGTCAGCAACTGGGACAAATAGGCAAGCGACAAATCTTGAGAGTAACGGGTGTGTAAAATATCCATGACAAGGGCCGCGATCGGATCCTGATGCTTTTGAGAATCTTTGATGAAGGCGGCGACCTGTTCGAAAAGCTTTGTGAACGTTTCCAAATAGTCCTGGACAGTTCCACATTCATACAATTGCTTGATAATGGTGTAGACCTTCTCGGCTGCTTCGGCTTCCAAGTGCAGCGGTTCTAGAGTAACCCACACTTTGGCCGCCGTAAGGTTAGCGAGGTGTTGGTAGGCTTGAAATGCAGCTCTGCTTTTGACAAATTGGTCAATCAATTGGGACACCATCTGCATAGCACCTTCAGCGTTGCCCGATTGCAAAAAGGAGCTAAGAGCCTGCTCGTGCTTAGGACTTAATAGAAGTGGGGGAGTTGTCTTCAGCTTGTCAATCACTTGAGTTTCCTCGGTCAAGTTCGCTTGCTTGGCCATCTCTAGTACTTGCTGATAGGCAGCGCCAAGCTCATTATAACGAACGGACTGCGTGCAGATGGCTATGGTGATATGGCAGCGGGTCTTCTCCCATTTCAGCATTGGTTTCAACGTATTGATGAACGAGGCAATTTTCTCGCGAGTGCTTCCATAGAAGACAGAGATAATACTATCTGTCTCGATCTGGAACGTATCTGTGTCGTTAAATCGCTCACTTATTTGAATATGGAGCGATTCGGCGAGGTTGTGAAGGATATATTGCTGTTCATCGCTAGGGCAAGCTTCTTTTGGAAATCGAAAATGAAAAAGCACGACATGACAGCTTCGGTTGGCAGACAGCCGATTGCTCCAATCTACACTTAAAACGCCGTTAATATTCCTTAGCCGGTTTATACATTCCAAGCGAGATAGGGCAGAGAATTGGGTTGAATTCGAACCTAACTTCTTGAAGCTGTTAGAAGGCCCTTTCCGCGTAGACATTCTCATGAAAGGAATCCCACTTTCCAGTTGTATTTGTCCATTTATTCATTTTACTTCCATTAAGTGAGTCCTGAATTAAGATAATGTTATCGCAATGTCAAAAAAACGATAGTCCCTAATTAAGAAACTATGCATGAATTACTGACTTTTCGAGAATTCTGCTAATCTTCTAAAGAGCTGTAAGCTATCGAATGAAATGTGAATAGGCATTCCACCCTTGCTAGATTAAGATGTCTGTGAATTAGGCAACAGCAATCTTGATAGAAGCGGAGTGTGAGGAATGAACAGGTTGTTCAAACAAGTGCGGAGGCGGTTCATCGCGGGAACGATGACGGCAGTACTTATCGTAACGGGCTTGCCGATCGGCGCGTCTGGAACGGTTAATGCAGAGGCATTACAGCTCGAACCGGAGTTGTTGATTACGGAAATTGTAGCAAACTCTCCGAACTATACGCCTCCGGGCGGTAGTGGTACTGACGATAACGCTTGGGAATATGTCGAGCTGTACAATAACAGCGGCTCTGCGATTTCACTCAATGATTACTTTATTACTCGCGACAGCTATAACGGTGGCTCTCATTATGAGTACCCCATTGAAGCTGGCCGTATGCTTGAGCCTCATCAGACGATTGTTGTAAAAGGGCAAAGCAATGCCACCGATCCAACGACAGCAGCAGACCATGACACGCTTGCGTCGTTTAATTCGGTTTACCATACCGAGCTGCCCGAGACTCAAGTCACCTATATGGATCAGTCCAGCGGAGGCAACCTCCCGAACACGGGTACACAGACAATAACGGTAAAACGGTCATCGAACAACGAAACGGTTGTATCTGCGAGATATAATGACGTTGATTCGACTGGAGCACCGCTCATCAACTCCTCCAACAACATCGACGACAGCAATGGCAAAAGCATCGTATTTGCTTATAATCCACTTTCTGGCACAACCGTGATGACGAAGCTGGCATCAAAGCAAGCACCAACGCCGGGAAGCTTGGTTACAGGTCAGCCGGTTGTGGATACAGGTGTTCCAGCGACGACACCTCCTGTATTGAACCACGTTCCGCAGACGGCACCGATCCAGCCGCAAGATTATTCCGTAACGGCTGACGTGAGCAGCGATGGTACTTTGCTTTCTGCTAAGCTCTATTATAAAAAAGCGGAAGAATCTGCGTATACGTCCGTTCCGATCAGCATTAAGGACGCCGTAAATACACTTACCGGCATAATCCCGGAAAGCGCGATGCAAGGGACAAGCAAGGTCGACTACTATATCGAAGCTGTGAACTCGGCAGGTACGACAAGAAGTCCGTCAGCGGCTGACAGCTTCTACGAGCTGCAAATTGCACAGCCTGAACAGCCTGAGGAACCTGATCAGCCTGAGCAACCCCCAGTTCTGCTCATTTCCGAAATCGTGTTCAATACCCCGAATATCGGAAGCGGGGATGTGAACGCTTGGGAATACTTCGAAATTTACAACAACAGCAGTGAGCCAATCGCACTGAAAGACTACCAAATTCAGTATTTTAATGGTTCAGCATTAGCGTACGAGTGGACATTCAAAGACAGTAAGACCATTCAGCCAAACCAGACGATGGTCGTACGTGCTTATTACAGTGACGAACAGAACGGCTCGCTGGACAAGTTTAACGGAGCCTACAATGTGTCGCTTACAGACAGTGACATTGTCTCTTTTAATCATCCGTCCGGAAATCTTATCAATGCGAATGAGCACTCGATATCGATCGTGAAGAAGACCGGTGAAGCGGTCGAAACGGTCGTATCTGCGAAGTACAATGACGGTTGCCCGGCTGATGCGGCGACCAATTGCGACGATTTGAACAATACTTCTGTCATCTATAAGGTGGATGGCCAAACGACTAAGCTTATGGAGAAGGTAGGAAGCAAGGTAGCCCCAACTCCAGGTTCTTTGGTTGCTGATCAGCTTTCACCTCATATCGAGCATGCACTGGCTGCGGGCTCTACTTTGGAGAAGGATCTTCCGATCTCCGCTGTTATTACGAGTGCGGCTGGCGCTATTCAAGGCGCGAAGCTTTACTTCAAGAGTGATAAGGATACGGATTATACCTCCGTCAATATGACCGCGGGAGCAGAAGACCGCTATAACGCCGTCATTCCTAAGGAAGCATTTGATGCGGAAGCCGAGTACCTCTATTACTATATCGAGGCAACTGACGGTATTCATACGAGAAAGAGTCCTTTCTCCGGCGATCCCTATGAAATCAAGGTGTTCCACTCGGTTACGGATGCTGCACCTTCGCTTCTCATCACGGAGCTCGTGCCAGATGATAAGGGCAGCGACATGTATGAGTACATCGAAATGTACAACAACACGGATCGCAGCGTTAATCTGAAAGACTATACGATCTTCTACGAATTCTCCCATGGCGCAACCATTAAGTGGGATTTGACGGAGGACTTTATCCTGCCTTCTAAGCAAACGGCGGTCATTTGGGTGAAATCCGACTTGAGTCTTGATAAGTCACTAGGAGATTTTAATACACATTGGAGTTCGGTTACGAGTTCAACCGTGAACCTGACCAGTGCGCAAGTGACATCTCTTTACTCGATCGGGATGGACAATACCAGCGAGGGACGTATCCTAATCGCTCCGGATGCGGCGGATTGGGTCGGCCATTGGGGCGGCGCGATTTCACAGGCTTGGTATAACGTTGCCAAGGATGAAGTGAACGATGATGGGAAAAGTGTGGTATACGAATATCCGAAAGGAGATCCGAACCCGCAGTTCCTGAATCGGATGTTCGAGCGCTCAGCTGGTCAAACGGCTACACCGGGCGTAATTGTCGAAGGACAGGTGCCTGAAATAACCGCTGAGATTCCCGAGGATACTGCAAAGCCGGTAATCTCCTATGCAGCTCCATCAGGCAACCAGCCTTTTGGCAGCTTGACTGTTACAGCAAGCATTACCGACGACGTCAAAGTGGACCGGGCGACGCTCTTATTCAAAAGAACAGGCGATTCCACTTACCAGGAAGCTAACCTGCTTCGCTCGTCGACAAATTCAAATGAATACAGCGGCACAATAGCGATGGATAAAATTCTCGGAGCAGGTTCGATCGAATATTTCATCGAAGCGACGGACGGCCAGAATGTATCTCGTTCGACGGACGGTGGTGCCGAGCCATACAAGATAACGTTTGAAACGAAGAGCAAGCTGTGGCTTGATTTTGCTTCGAACAACTTCTTGAAAGGCAGCACCCGCATTCAAGGGAATGCCCTCGATGCAGGACGTACGTTAAGTTTGAAAGTGGATGGACAGACCCTCGCAAGTGAGAAAGCATTAAATGATGATGCTTATCTGACGTTTAATGCTGACAATATGGAGAAGAGCTTTAATGATGGCCTTTACGTAAATGGACAACTAGTTTCTACGTTCCCTAACGTGTCCTACTTGGCTCCTCATGTCGCAACGGTACCAAAGAGTCTGCTGAAGCCGGGTAATAACGTGCTGCTCGTGACGGCAGGTAACAAGCTTGATCCACTAGGCAAGGAAGGCAATAACGATGACTATAAAATTGAGAACATCAAGCTTTTACTCGGCAATGGCGAGCAAGCAACTGTAACGGCTAGAGGCAAGGTGCTCGACAAAGACCAATTTACGGCGGTCGATCCGGCAAAAAGACAAAAGGTCGGCGACAGCTCCGGATACTTCGAATATCTTGAGCTTACCGTTAACCTGCCTGAAGCGCTGTTCTACAGCGAAGCGTCAACACTTGATACGAAAACGCTATCTGATGGCGAGCACACATTCGAGGTGTCCGACGCGGAAGCGGGAACGAAAGCAAGCGTATCCGCAATCGTCGATAACACACTCCCAGTGTTCGACGAGTTCTCGATTAAAGATGGCGAAATGTACAGCGGCAATATTGAACTGAATGTTAAAGCAACCGATGCGACCTCCGGTGTTGGCACGGCAACGGCAACCTTGGATGGTACAGCCGTAACACTGCCGACTCAAGTGAAAGCATCTGAGCTGTCTGCTGGCGAGCACGTATTTCGCGTTACAGTTAAGGACAAGGCAGGCAATGAATTGGATCGCTCCGCAACGTTCAGCGTCGGCAGCGAGATACCAAATCATTCCTTTGAGCCAACGCCAGCGGATAACGCAACGAATGTTGGAACAAATGCACAGCTTAGCGTAAAAGTAAGTGATCCAAACGGAGATGCGATGGATGTCAGCTTCCGCGAGGCATACCGTTACAACTACAGCAATCGCACAGATATCGAAGGCTTCTCTAATTCGACAGACCGTGAACCTCCACTCGAGCTGAGTCCAGCCGGCGAAACGGCTGTCTCCGCAGAAGCGATCAATCAGGTCAAGAGTGTTGATGGAACTTATTTTGTCACCGACGCGGACGGTTTGTTCCCTTATCAGCGCTATGACTTCAAGCTTGATCAAGAGCCTGCTGATATTGCGAACGTCGAAGTTGTCTGGAATGGACATTCGCTGCCAGATCGTCAAGTAACGTTATATACTTGGAACTACAATACGAGCAAATGGGTAAGAGCCACATCGGGTGTTGGAGCTGAAGACTTCGAACTGAAGGCGAAAGTCAGCGCTCAGGACATGGTAAAAGATAAAACAATTCACGTGCTTGTACAGGATCTCGTACCGGCTGCAGAAGACGGAGTCGACTTCAGCTTCGCATGGGCGAGTGACACGCAATATTACTCCGATTCTTATCCGGAGATTTACGACAAAGAAATGAAATACGTGGCAGATATGAAGGATGAGAAGAAAATCTCGTATCTCATTCATACCGGCGATCTGGTCGATGACTTTAACCGTCCGGATGAGTGGAAAGTTGCCAGTGACAGCATGAAGCGTCTGGAGGATGCCGGCGTTCCATATGGCGTCGTAACCGGCAACCATGACGTCAATCATGACGAATCCAATTACACGGAGTATTGGAAGTATTTTGGCCGCGAACGTTTTAAGGACCAGCCGTATTATGGCGACGATCTGAACAACAACCGTGATCACTATGACTTAATCTCGGTTAAGGGCCAAGATTTCCTGATCATGTACCTTGGCTGGAACATTCAGGACAACACGGTGGAATGGGCAAACGAGGTGCTTAAGAAGTATCCGGATCGCTACGTGATCATCGGTACCCACGAGTACATTTCTCCGACAGGTGCTTATTCCGGTCAAGGCGAGATGATCTGGAACGAAATTGTAGCGAAGAATGACAATGTTCGTATGGTGCTTTGCGGACATTTGCATGGCGTTGCCTATAACGTCAAGCATGTTGACAACAGTGACCGAGTCGTTATCGAGATGCTGGCGGATTACCAATCCGGTCCGCAAGGCGGCCAAGGCTACATGAGATTACTGGAATTCAATCTGGCTGCTAATCAAATCCATGTCTCGACTTACTCAGCTTATATGAACGACAGCAACTTCTTCGAGGAGGAAGGCAAAGACGACTTCTTATTGCCTTATAAGACTCAAGATCCGAGTAAGCAGGTTGCCACTGATTTTATTGGAGTGAACGTCTACGGAAGTAAGGAGATTGGCAGCCAGACCAATGTGGCAAGCGGCGGCACAGCAACCGCAAGCTGGCCGGCTCGCTCGGGCAACACGGTCTATAATTGGTATGCGATTGCTACTGATAAGAACGGGGACAGCGCGACATCAAATATTTGGAGCTTCACGACCGGCAGCACGTCCGTACCTCCGACGACGCCAACAAATCCAACAACTCCGTCTAATCCTGACCCAAGTACGGATGTAACGGTTATTTCTCCAAATGCGATCCCTGCAACGGGAGATGTTACATTGAAGCCTGCAACAGGAGCTAGCGCGATTGCACTTAGCGGAGATACACTTGCCAAAATTGGCAGCCGCGATGTGACAATCGAAACCGATCACAACGGTGTAGTCATCATTCCTGGTGCGGTTCTGCAGTCTCTTGGCGGCAAGCTGGGCGATGGAAGTGAGTTAGTTGTTAAGCTGGACCAAATCGCGCAGACGTCGATTGATCAAGCAGAAGAGTCTGCGGGAGCGGAACGCAAGGCCAACATGAATGCGAAAGGTGCTGCCTTGCAGCTTTCGTTCAGCGAACGCAGCAAATCCGGCAGTCTGACTACTATTGGCACGCTGCCAAGTCCGGTCAAGATCGAATTAAAGACAGATTCGATTAACAACGCCAAGCTCGCTGGCATTTACCGTATCGACGAGAGCGGCAATACCGTCTGGATTGGCGGCGAGTATGCGAACGGCAGCTTTACAGCTTCTGTTGATCAACCGGGCAAGTATATCGTTATGGAATACAACAAGCCTTACAGTGACGTGTCTTCAAGCAATTGGGCTTACGATTACGTACAGGAGCTTTCTTTCCGGGGTATCGTAAATGGCATCAGCGATAACAAGTTTGGCGCCAACCAGCCTACGACACGCGCGGAATTCGTAACCTTGCTCGCAAGAGCGCTTGGTCTTACTGATTCTGCATCAACGGCTTCGAAGTTCAAGGACGTTAAAGCGGGAAGTTGGTATGCGGATGCCGTAGGCGCTGCCGTTCAGGCGGGAATCGTAACAGGCATCACCGCTGACAGCTTCGAGCCGGACAAACGAATCAGCCGCGAAGAAATGGCTGTCCTGATCATTCGTGCTCTCGAGTACAAGAAAGGTACTGCTGTGGCAGAAACTGGCAACGTTTCGTACAAGGATGCTGGCAAGATCAGCGCTTGGGCACAAGAAGCGATCGATAAAGCGAACGCACTTGGTATCATGACTGGCCGCGACAACGGGCAATTCGCTCCGCAAGCGAATGCAACTCGTTTGGAAAGTGCGAAAGTGATCTACGAAATATTGGAACAATTGAAATAACGGGTAGCTTTCGCCGAGCCGGCGCAGGGGGATCCAGTCTCCTTAGCGCTGGCTCGGGTTTTACCAGCCGTTATCGCTTGTCCAAGGAGGCTTGTGAATCTCATGAAAAAGGCGACTGCGATTTTGGCCGTCTGTCTGTTCCTGTTCGGCATTGTTCCGCATGCGTACGCGCATATGAACACATATGGATATTCCGACATCAACGTGAATGACGGGCAGCTTGAATACGATTTGTACTTGGATATTACAGAAGTGTCTCAGTGGATGGATATGCGCTCTAGCGGAGTGTTCATTATCGATCCAGACAAATCTTCTCCAGCAGAAGGAGAAGTGTCGTGGACGGAAGAAGATTTACGCCCTCTGATCGCGGATTCGCTTGTATTAAAGGCAGGCGGTGAAACTCTAGAGCCAGAGATCGGAGAAATTGCAACAAAAAATAGAAACAACGGCTTATGCTTGTTCATGAAGCTTACATATGAGCTCCCGAGCGGAGCTTCTGAGTATATGATCAACTACAACTTTTTCTTTGATACCGATCCGGCACATCAGAACTTCGCGACCATCCGTGAAGCGGGCTCTTCCAAGGATATTGTGTTTAACAGCGGCAACAAGACGGTGACTGAGATGCTCGGCGCATCGGCAGGGGATTCGTCTAAAACGACGGTCGAGGTGCCGAACTGGCTTATGTCGATGTGGGAGTATATACGGATTGGCGTCGAGCATATTTTGAGCGGAATCGATCATCTGCTCTTCATTGCTGCGCTTGTTATCGCGAAGCAGCGCAAACGGGATTACGTGAAGGTGCTTACAGCGTTTACGATAGGACACAGCTTGACGATCGCGCTCTCGGCCCTTGAGGTCGTGAATTTGCCCCCAGCATTCGTTGAGCCAGTCATTGCGCTAAGTATCGCCTATGTGGCGGTCGAAAATATTTGGCTCAAAAAGGTGAAGCGCCGCTGGATCATTGCCATGGGCTTTGGCTTGATCCATGGCTTTGGCTTCGCCGAGGTGCTGCGTGGAGCGATGAGTGACCGGTTCCTATTAACCCTGTTTTCGTTTAACTTGGGCGTTGAAATCGGCCAATTGGCCGTTCTGGCTGTATTGCTTCCGCTGCTCATTTGGGTTGGCCGCTACAAAGCTTATAAGTACGCTAATTACGCAGCCTCTTCGTTCGTTGCAGTAATCGGACTATATTGGTTTGTAACACGAATTATCACAGGCTAAATTATGAATCGATAGCTCCCCTAAGGTACGCAGGTATAATAACCCTGTTGCTGTAAGGGAGCTTTTTTTTAACTAAACTCTCCCATTTAAGAAAAACTTAATGTTTTCCCCCATTTTTAATTAAATAATTTCCCCTATCCTATTGTATAGATTGTGCAGGAGGAGAAGGGAGAAAGTTTCTCTATGGATCGGCATGTTAAGATCTCTATATTGCGGCGGTATGAGAACTATTGTTATCAGATTTGTCATTACCTTATACAGCACGAGCAGCATGCATCCCAAGCAGCAAAGGAGGCTTTGCTCAGCATCGCCGGCGATGCTTATTTTTACACGGATTCAGACGAAACACGCAGGCAGAAGATCCTCCGTACAAGCATCCACAAATCGTTGTTATGGCAAGGAAATGGGCTTCAACATCAAACAATGGTCTGATTGTATGGATTTACATACAAAAAACCTCTTCTCCCGATTTACGGAGAAGAGGTTTTTGCAATTTATATATCTGAATCCTTATACGCCTTGAGCAATCATTGCATCAGCGACTTTAACAAATCCGGCGATGTTAGCACCGATAACAAGGTTGCCAGGAACGCCGTATACTTCAGAAGCTTTTACGCTTTCGATGTAAATGCTATGCATAATCTGGTGCAGCTTAGCATCAACTTCTTCGAATGTCCAAGACAGTCTTTGGCTGTTTTGAGCCATTTCCAAAGCGGAAACAGAAACCCCGCCCGCGTTTGCCGCTTTCGCTGGAGCGAAGAGGACTTTGTTGTCGAGGAACACATCGATTGCTTCCAATGTGGAAGGCATATTAGCACCTTCACCAACGGCTTTGACACCATTGCTTACAAGAATCTCAGCAGATTCTTTGTCGATTTCGTTTTGTGTTGCACATGGCAGAGCAATGTCACAAGCAATTGTCCAGATGCCAGTGCAGCCTTCTACGTAAATAGCATCGGTATGCTCAAGTACGTAGTCTTTAATTCTGCGGTTCTCTACCTCTTTCAAACGTTTAACTGTATCGAGGTTAATGCCGGCTTCATGATAAATGTAACCACTGGAATCACTGCAAGCTACGACTTTTGCGCCTAATTGGAGCGCTTTTTCCATCGCATAGATCGATACGTTGCCGGAACCAGATACAACAACGGTGCTTCCATTGAAGCTGTGTCCTTTGCTTTTGAGCATCTCATCGACAAAGTACACGCAGCCATAACCAGTAGCTTCTTTACGAGCAAGGCTTCCGCCGTAACCGAGTCCTTTACCTGTCAGAACACCTGCTTCGTAGGCGCCAACCAGCTTTTTATATTGTCCAAACATAAAGCCGATTTCTCTAGCACCAACGCCGATATCGCCAGCTGGAACGTCCGTATCAGGACCGATATGCTTGCTGAGCTCGGTCATAAAGCTTTGGCAGAAGCGCATAATTTCAAGATCAGACTTTCCTTTTGGATCAAAATCAGATCCGCCTTTACCGCCGCCGATAGCTTGACCCGTTAACGAGTTTTTGAAGATTTGCTCGAATCCGAGGAATTTAATGATGCTCGCGTTTACGGAAGGGTGGAAGCGTAAGCCGCCTTTATAAGGGCCGATTGCATTGTTAAATTGAACACGGAAACCACGGTTCACTTTAACGTTGCCATTGTCGTCAGTCCAAGGTACTCTAAACGAAATTAACCGATCCGGCTCAACCAAACGATCAAGAACGGCGTGCTCGATATATTTCGGATTCTGGGAGAGCACAGGAATTAAGGAAAGGAATACTTCCTTTACCGCTTGATGAAATTCAGTTTCACCCGGATTACGCTTTTGAACCGTTTCAAATAGCTGGTCGATATAGTCGTGTGCAATTCCTGTGTTTGCTTGTTCCACTTCCTGTACGATACTCATGACGACAACACTCCCTAATATGGATGTATAACATTTTTCTTTTTTGATTTAGTAGTTTAATATTAATATCAAATATTTAATCGCAACAATATTCAGATAAGATAAAGTTGATGCGTTTTACGCATAAAGGATCGTGGATTTTAGTGGAATTTAGACAAATGAGATACTTTATGGAAGTTGCAAGAAGAGAACATGTCACAGAAGCGGCGAATGTTCTTCATGTTGCACAATCCTCAGTAAGCAGACAATTAGCCCAATTGGAAAGTGAATTAGGGGTAGATCTGTTTATTCGTAACGGGCGGAGAGTAAAGCTGACTCCGATAGGGAAGATCTTCCTGCAGCGCGTAGAGCAGATGATGAACATGATGAGCGAGGCTGAAAGAGAAGTGAAGGAATATCTGGATCCGGAAAAAGGAGTCGTTCGCATTGCATTTCCAATCAGCTTGGCGGCTCATGTTTTGCCTAAGGCCATATACGCTTTTCGAAAACGGTATCCAGAAGCTAAATTTCAGATGAGACAAGCCCTCTACGCTGATTTGGTTGACGGTGTCATTGAAGGTGAATTTAATCTGGCTATGATCGCCCCGCTGCCGAGTGAAGATAAGCATATTAAGCAGAAATTGCTTTTTACAGAACGTATTGTGACGCTTCTGCCTATTCATCATCCACTCGCTCATCGACCAAGTATACAGTTGTCGGAGATAAAGGATGAATCCTTTGTCACACTGCCTGAAGGGACGATCTTCCGGAAAATTGTAATGAATGCCTGCAGTGAACTCGGCTTTACGCCTCATATTGCCTTTGAAGGTGATGATATTGATGCGTTAAAAGGATTAGTGTCAGCAGGACTTGGGATAGCGCTTATGCCTGAAGTCACCCTGGTGGAGAGCATCCCGCAATCAACGGTAAAAATTCCGATAGCGAATCCCGCTGTGACACGAAGCATCGGTATCATCTGTCCAACACAGCGCAAACTGCTTCCGACGGAGCAGTTGTTCTATCAATTTCTTTCTGAATTTTATCCGGAGGATTATAAACTATAGAGCAGGCGAAACTCCTTGATCATCAAGGAGTTTTTTTTGTTTTTCAAACGGCACACTCTAATTTGCTGCTGAGAATAATTGGGGTAGCTATGGTGAAAAATACATTTACCTAAAATGCCGATTCGAGGAAATGACATGACTAACAATCAGAAAACAGACCCCAGGGATATTGCCCAATTCCTGCAGCAATTGAAGCAGTCCAGCGATTTTAAAACGATCCAGCTTTCAATTGGCGACAAACAGCTGAACATTTCATATTTCAAAACCTTGATTGATGAGAAGTTGCTTCAGTCCAATGTCATTTTTCCCTTGCAAGACCGTGCATTGGATTCAGAATTCGTGCGGCTAGAGGATATAAAAACCTGGATTCCGATTGAGGATGTACAAATGACGGAGCAAGTTGAGAGCATTCAAACCAAGCTGTTGAAAGGTTGCGCAATTGCCGCGCTTGATGAAGACGATCGCAAATATGCGTTAATACCAATAGCAAGTATAGTGGGTTTACGAAAGAACAACGATACCGAAAATGAGTTCAGCGTTGTTGGCCCCAAGGTGGGATTTGTAGAGGATCTTGATACGAACCTTGGCTTGTTACGATCGCAGATCAACATCCCGACCCTGGTAGTCAAAGAAATCATTATTGGCACGACCTCTAAAACAAGAGTTGCCATCATTTACATCGATGGAGTAACCAATAAGCAAAACGTACAAACGGTAGAACAAAGGCTGGGGCAGATCGACTATGATGTTATTTTCGATACCTCCCAGCTGGACCAGTTCATCTCGGACAACTCCTTAACACCGTTCCCGTTATTTTTATCAACGGAACGCAGAGATCGGGTCGTATATGCGTTAGTTAACGGGCAGGTTGCGGTTATTAGCGATGGATCGCCTTATTTCGTTACAGGCCCTTCTACCTTATTTGATTTTTTTCTATCCCCTGAAGATTACTATTTGCCTTGGATTTTGGGCTCTTTTTTCAGGATGATTCGTATTTTTGGTGTTATTTTTTCGTTATTTGCAACCTCCATGTATATAGCCGTAACTACTTTTCATTATGAGGTTATTCCGAGGGATTTGCTCGAGCCGCTTATATTCTCCAGAAGAAACGTCCCTTTTCCTCCACTTATTGAAGTGCTATTCTTGGAGATCACAATTGAGTTTCTCCGGGAGGCAGGCGCTAGGCTGCCAACAAAGATCGGTCAAACCTTAGGTATCGTAGGTGGTATCGTTATTGGTCAAGCTACGGTTCTCGCAGGTTTAACAAGTAATATTTTGGTTATCATTGTCGCCTTCTCGGCGTTGGCCTCGTTTGCTACGCCGATTTATAAGATGTCTAATGCGATCCGTTTTTTGCGGTTCCCCATGATTCTTGCGTCATCGATATGGGGAGGTCCGGGATTGTTTATCGGGATTGGTTTTTTGCTTGTCCACCTTACCCGTCTGACCTCATTAGGTGTACCGTATATCGTACCCATTTACCCTTTAAGGATCCGGGATTTGAAGGACAGCTTTATACGCCCGTCTTATGAATATATTAACAAGAGGCCGAGCTACTTAAGAACGGATTCTACAGTCAAATACAAGCCCGGAAGGGTTAAAAAAAAGAACGATCTGGATAGAGAATGACTTACGAAGGCGGGAATGATGGAGTTGAGAAATAAGTCTTTCCTGATTATTGTTCTTAGCGCGTTACTCACTGCGTGTGGCGATAAAAATGTTGTCAATGAGATTAAATTTGTCCAGACCATAGGTTACGATGCCGTTGATAACGGGGTAACAAGCAGTGCGGTTATAGCCAATTACGAGGAACAAGGAAAAGCGAAGATGGAATTTTACGTGACGGAGTCCAAATCCGTATATGACAGCGTGCCAAAGCTTAACATGAAGCTTGACTTCCCGGTTAAATATGGGCAGCTTCGAATGGTACTATTCGGAGACAGCTTTGCACGCAAAGGTATCAAAACAGCAATCGAAAGTTTGATCCGCGACCCCAAAATATCTCCTAGAGTTAATCTTGGCGTTGCGGATAGAGATGCCATGGAGTTGCTGAGCGTGACTGAGAACAGGCGTGATTCCTATTTTTTGTCCAATTTGATCGAACAAAATATGAAGTATGGAAATTTGCCCAGGATGAATCTTCACTTAACGTTTTTTAATTTTTATGGCAGCGGACGGGATTTCTTTCTTCCTCATTTCACTATCGAACGAAACGAAATCAAGCTCGATGGGGTAGCCTTGTTTAAAGACGATAAATTCAAAACCAAAATTGGTATAAAGGATTCTTTCTTGATGAAGCTGCTGCTGGAAAATTCATTAAACGGGAGTATTATGGTTCCGGTAAAAGGACCAAATCAAACACGTGATGATTATTTCCTGATGAACATTATCAATTCTAAATCAACATATAAAGTGATTCATACCGGCCTTCCGGCCACCATTGACATTCGTGTGAAGCTTAACGCTCAAGTAAAGGATGTCCCTCAATGGATTGATCTTACTTCAGAGGATCAATTGGCATTACTTGAGAAAAGCATAGAGGTCTATTGCCAAAATGAGATCCGAAAACTTATCTCGTTGTGCAAAAGAAACGACGTAGATCCTCTGGGTCTGGGTGACCTGATAAGAAGCAGATCGAAGGAGTGGAACCCGCAAGAGTTCCAGGAGCAATATAAAGCATTATCAACGACAGTAAGCGTAAAAGCTCGTATAATCCGTACGGGCGCAGGCGGCTAGAGGCGGCAAACAATGCTCTCCGGGAAGGTGACATAGATTGAACGATGAAATCAGCGGAAAATACAAGATATCCCCCTATTTAATCATCTTTCCTCTTTATGTCAGCATGGTAGGGATTGGTGTGCTTAATTACCAAAGAAGTTTAATTGAGCATGCCGGTTACAATGCATGGATCTCTGTTATATTAACGGGGATTAGCATTCATTTTCTCTTATGGATGATTTATAAAATACTATCATCGGTTGAGGATTCTCATGATATAGCTACCATCAATAATAAGCTGTTTGGCCGTATTTTGGGCAACTTCTTCAATGCTGCCATCGTGCTGTATTTTGTTTTCGGGGCATTTGTGAAATTTAAAGGATATATTGAATTGGTTCAAGTCTGGTTATTCCCCAGCATGAACTTTCTGCCCATCAGTATCGTAATTCTGTTGCTTGTTTACTATGCTGTCTCTGGCGGAGTCCGTTCCGTAACAGGAATGACGGTTTGGGCGACGATTATTTCACTCGTTTCTATTGTTCCGCAGGTTACACTTACCATTCCATTTTTGCGTCCGTTAAACCTGCTGCCACTATTGAATCATTCAATACCGGAGCTTCTTCTCTCTTCAAAGGATATGGCATTTGAGTATTTGGGATTCGAGATACTCCTTTTATTTTATCCGTTTATTAAAACACCGAAAAAGTCACAAAAATGGGCGCATTTCACCCTCGTCATGATTACGTTATTGTATTTGATGATATTGGTTCTGGCCTTTATGTTTTTCACTGAAGAACAGCTGCGTCATTCCATATGGCCGACTTTAAATATGATTGGGATCTTTGAAGTGCCGTTGCTTCAAAGACTTGAATATATGTTCATTTCAATGTGGTTTATTAAGATTATAGTTGGCATTTCCATCTATGTATGGGCTGCATGCCGTGGAATGAAGATCGCTTTTCGCCTAAGGCCTCGAATAAGTTTGATTGTTTCTCTCATCGCAATTACGGCTTTAAATCATTTCATTATAGACCACAGAACCGTTGAACGGGTGTCCGAAATCTATTCCAACGTTGGTCTATACTTTATTTACGCCTACATACCGTTTGTATTTATATGGGTGATGATTCGAAAAAGGTGGGTAACCAAAGCAGAATCGCTAACAAATGACCGCTAATGATCCGTTAAGATGAAAAAAGAAAGGCCGCCTTTGCGTTGATGAGACGCGAGAGCGGCTATTTATTTTTGCGTAATCTATAAAATGTACTTTACAGGACACTAAATGGTGTTATATTATAAAGACAGAAAAGGACACCAAATGGTGTCTTATAAAACAGGTGAAAAGGGAGAGGTTTAAAATGCATATACTAGCCATTATTCTTCAAAGCTGGCTGCTTTTCTCCATGGCATTCTTTGGCGGAAGCAAGCTTGCAGGAGCGGGTCATCAAGTTGAACTGTTTGATTCGATCAAACTGCCACAATGGTTCCGCGTCATCACAGGTATCCTTCAAATTGCAGCATGCGCAGGACTTATTATTGGGTACTGGGATGCGGAGATTGCTGCATGGACCGCCATATTTATCGGTATTATGATGCTAATTGCGATCCTCACGCATCTTAGAGTCAAGCACTCGTTCGGAAAAGTGTTTCCGGCCATTTTAAATCTTGTGATAGCTGCTGCAGTCGTTTGTTTATTTGCAGATAAACTTGGTTAATGACTAAAACCTGCACACTGATCCACTCAGTGTGCAGGTTTTTTTTGTTACATTTCAAAGGTGAGTTTTTGTGATAAACTTTACCAAAAATTAATATAATAGAAACTTGAATATATTCAGGTATTAGTAAAAGGGTTCATATAAACAATTATTAGGACCAATAATACCGATAAGATAGTAAATTGATCACTTTATTTGGAATGGATATTACTATAAAATATTGGTAATAAAATGTTCCATTTTATGCAAACAAGATTCATCTCGCCATATAACGGTGAAGTATAAGCAGGTCCATATTGGATGAAATTAATTCATGTGAGGAGTGGTATGAAATGACAGAGAAAACCGTAAACAAGAAGGTTGTGCTGGAGCCGGAGGCATTGAAATTCACGCAGGATACAGCAAACCCACCGTATTTGTTCGATCTTGGTCCCGTTAAAGGACGTGAAGCGGTGGATGAGGTTCAAGCCGGGGATATTCCGAAACCGCCTGTCGTTATTACCGATCTGATGATTGAAGGCGGTCCAAATGGGCAGGTATCGGTCCGCATTCTTCGTTCTCCTAATGCAACGAAGAAGCTGCCTGCTATTTTATATATCCATGGTGCCGGTTGGGTGTTTGGTAACGCGCATACCCACGATCGTCTCATCCGAGAACTAGCGGTTGGTGCGGAAGCAGCGGTCGTCTTCCCGAACTACAGTTTGTCGCCGGAAGCGAAGTACCCAACGGCCATTGAAGAGATCTATACAACGCTGCAATGGATTGCGCAAAATGGTGAAGAGAACGGCTTGGATACGAGCCGGTTGTATATTGCAGGGGACAGCGTTGGAGGCAATATGACGGCGGCCATTACGCTGCTTGCCAAAGAACGGAAAGGTCCAGAAATTCACAAGCAGCTGTTATTCTATCCGGTTACGGATGCAGGGAATGACACCGAATCCTATTCCGAATTCGCAACCGGTTATTTCCTCCGCCGGGATGCTATGGCTTGGTTCTGGGATCAATATACGAGTAAGTCTAGCGATCGAGACGAAATTTACGCATCTCCACTTCGTGCGACAACGAATCAGCTTACGGGCTTGCCGCCAGCACTGATTATAACAGCAGAAGCCGATGTCCTTCGTGATGAAGGAGAAGCTTATGCGAATAAGCTTCGCGAGGCAGGTGTACGCGTAACACAAGCGCGATTCCAAGGAACGATACATGATTTCGTCATGCTGAATGCCTTGGCAGATACTTCAGCAGCACGGGGAGCAATTTTGCTTGCTAACGCCTGGCTGAAAGAATAAAGAATAACGTCTCGATATCCATTTACTTAAAATAACTAAGCGTATCCATACGCGTGAGGAGAAATGAATGAACAATATCGCTATATTTGGATTTGGTCGTATCGGAAGACAGCTGCTTCGCGTAGCCTTGCAGGATCAGCTGTTCGTGCCGGTATCGATCTCGGATATTAAAGACGAAGCGACGCTTGCAGCGCTCTTCGAGGTAGACACGAATTACAAGCGTTGGCCGGAGTCCGTAACAGGTACAGAAGGGACGATTAAGATTGGCGACCGTTCCATTCTCTATCTTAACTCCTCGCAGGAAATTCCGAATTGGAGTGAGCTTGGCGTTGGACTTGTCATCGACTGTACGGGCCGGGCAGTGACGAGACAAGTTGCGCAGCTTCACCTAGAGCGTGGAGCGAAGCGTGTGCTTGTGAGCGGACCAAGCAAATCGCTCGATGATTGTGATGCTGTTCTGTTGAAAGGAATAAACCTGGACAGCTTTGACCCGGAAAAGCACAAGATCATCAGTATGGCGAGCTGCACAACTAATGCACTGGCTCCTGTCGTTAAGCTGGTGCGTGAAAATTATGGCATCCAGTATGGGTTATTCTCGACCGTTCACTCCTATACGAATACACAATCGTTGACGGATCAACCGATGAGAGATCGCCGGGATTCCTGGGCAGCTGCGGAAAATATCATTCCTTCTTCTTCGGGTGCGGCGAAGGCGTTGAAGTTCATTTGGCCAGACCTGCAAATTACTGGGAAAGCCTACCGGATCCCGACGCGTACCGGCAGTATCGCGGAGCTGAATCTGGTA
Organism: Paenibacillus sp. J22R56; assembly: GCF_056269375.1. Taxonomy (NCBI): domain Bacteria; kingdom Bacillati; phylum Bacillota; class Bacilli; order Caryophanales; family Paenibacillaceae; genus Paenibacillus; species Paenibacillus sp. J22R56. Next base: position 317,462 of record NZ_JBWDNV010000005.1, on the reverse strand, counting down.
ACTGAGAAGCCGTGTACAGCAGAAGAGATTAATGATATGTTCCGGCAAGCGGCGCAAGCAGAGCCGCTCAAAGGGGTTCTTGATGTGCTGGAAGGACAATGGGCTTCTTCGCGTATTGTAGGCGATTCCCATTCTTCGATCATTGACCTGCCGCTCACACATGTACAGGGCGGGCTTTTATCTGTGGCCGCTTGGTATGATAATGAGTGGGGTTATGCCTCGCGTCTTGCTGAAGTAGCTGCCTTTTTAAGCCGGAGTTAATTTCATCAAACAACAAACCGCTTTCTCCTAGGAGAAGGCGGTTTTTCTAAGCTCAAATCCCTTTTATCTATAACCGCTAATGTCTGCCGGCTTACCCGCATCCATAACCTCAACGAGGTAAGGCCAGCAATTAGGCTGGGAACCATCCACATCGGTGAAGCCATACACCTGCGCAAGTTGACCACTTGAGAGGGATTGTCCATTCCAGCGGTTCACATCCGGATCTCCTGCAAGTGCAGCAATGGCACGCCCTACGTAACGTGGCGATTCTGAAATAAGAAAATGAGGTTCTATTGAAGCTGCTTCCTGCCAGTTATCTTCTTTCACCTTGAAGTGCTCTAGCATAATCTCGGAACGAAGCCAGCCAGGGGTCACTGCGACAGCCGTGCAACCAAAGGGCTTAACCTCTTGAGCAAGTGCCCAAGCCATACGAATGACCGAGGTTTTCGCTTGATCATAGAACATGGATACTCTGTAATTTTGTTGATTGTATTCGGCTGTTCCATCCGTCATCTCCACGATAAGTCCGTTCTTGTTCTTGATGATAAGGGGGAGAGCATAGTGACTCGTGATGAGATGAGTATCAATGGCGAGTCTCAGCATACGCAGACCTTTATCCAGTGAATGCTCCCACACCGGTACATGCCATTCTGCGAGATTCTCAGCCCCCCATATATCATTGACCAGAATATCAAGCCGCCCCTGTTCCTGTTCAATTCGGTTCACCAGGGCAGCCACCTGTTCCGGTACCAAATGGTCCACCTGTACGGCAATACCATGTCCGCCTGCCAACGTAACAAGCTCTGCTGTTTCTTCAATTGTTTCGGCCCGGTTGTATTCAGAACGTTCCGACCGTGTTGTACGTCCAGTGACATACACGGTTGCTCCTGCTGCTCCCAATTCGATCGCAATACCACGCCCAGCTCCCCGTGTTGCCCCAGCCACCAAAGCGATTTTTCCAAGCAAAGATTTCATCATTTATCCTCCTCAAAAGTTTACTTCGTAAGGATTAGCTTTAGTTAAATCTCAGATTATTGTAGACTATAATGACGACATCTTTTGTCATATATAAAATATCTTCTTTGAGTGAAGGTGAACATAAATGAGGGCAGACCGTCTGCTTAGTATCATGATTTTGCTTCAAAATCATGATATGATGACAACAAAAGAGCTTGCCAGAAAACTAGAGGTATCAGAACGAACGATATTACGGGATATGGATGCGCTAAGTATTTCCGGTGTACCTGTTGCAGCTGACCGTGGGAAAACAGGGGGATGGAGGCTGATGGATCACTTCAAGAGTTATTTGAGTGGTCTAAAGCTGGAGGACACGAAGGCGTTGTTCCTGCTTCCTTCAGAACAAATGATGAAGGATTTGGGTGTTAACACAGGGCTGGACATCCGTCAGAAATTACTGGCCTCCTTACCCGATTCAAGCAAAGGCGAAGCACGGCATTACATGGACAAAATTTATATGGATACGGGAACATGGAAGCCTTCCAATGACAAGAATAAAGCTTTGCTCACCATTCAAAAAGCATTGTGGGAGGATACGAAGCTTAACATCAATTATCAGAAAACCGATGGGACCCACTCGCCAAGAATTGTCAGCCCTTTGGGTCTGGTGGCGAAGGGCAGCTCCTGGTACTTGATCGCCATGAATGACGAAGGTGACTATCGAAATTTCAAGGTGTCCAAAATCATGCAGGCAGAAGTGACAGCAGATGTATTTACCAGACCAGCTCGGTTTGATTTGGCTGAGTACTGGAACCAAAGCAAGCTGAATTTTGCAGAATCGCTCCCTACCTTGGAAGTGAAGGTTCTTGTACATCCCTCCATTATTGGCCGCTTAACCTTCACAGACAGATTTGTTGAGAAAATCGACATGCACACATCGGTCGAAGAAGAGATGGCTTCTGTTACCCTTAGCTTTAATACTGAGCAGGAAGCAGTGGAGTATGTGCTTGGTTATGGTGGGGCGATGAAGCTAGTCCAGCCCGAATATTTGATTGCAAAAGTTGTACAGCATGCGAAGGCAGTCATTGACATGTATGAATAATTAGTTCACAAAAAAACGCAGCCTTTGTTGGCTGCGTTTTTTTGCATAATTTGAAGGTATGCTTACTTCCGTATGAGCTGCCACGTTTGTGCCTGTTTGTACACCGCACTGGAGACGACAGCCTGGTTAAGCAGGGAATAGGTCAAAGCTGTCGAGTTCACCATATCCTTCGCCTTTGGAGAAGCGGATTTTGTTCCAGCCTGCATGAAGCGTCAGGCGGGTAATCGAGGCTCCCCAGTTCTCCCAGCCTTTGTTCGTAATGTATAAGTTACCGGCGTTCGTCTGATTGACCGTTAGGATAAAGTAGGACCAATCTACTCCCGATGTACCATTACCCGTACGTGCGGACATGACGTAATCTCCGGCAGCCGCAGCATATACGTCAAATTCTACATAACTGTCCGTCGTGTCAATATGTCCAGCTTTACTTCCGCCAGAACCATTCGTGCTGGAAGAAGCATATGCGATACCTCCGAATACACCGGATTCACCTTCATAGCGAATACGTCCCGTGTCTCCGGAAGGAATCGCAATTGGCGTATTAGGGGCAGCTGGCGCACCTAGATTCGGGGTGTTATCTGCGTTCCAAGTGAATTTCTGTGCACGGATTTCTCGATTCCATCCGCTGCCCGCAAACTTGGCTGTATGATATACAATCCAATCCTCCGTACCGTCAGGTGATTTCGTGAAGGAATGATGACCAGGGCCGTACAAGCCGTTGCCGGATTGGAAGATTGGCTGATTTCGTTTGCTCCAGGATGAGGCTTGCAATAAATTGCTGCTCGTATTTGCTGTAATGAGACCTAAACAGTAACCGTCAGTCCAGCTCCCGCTGGCTGAGTATACGAGACTGATAACGCCATTATGAACGATGACCTGAGGTCCTTCATTAACGGAAGGCGATGTGTTGGTCTCCCATGAATAGGTTGGAGTTGCGATTTCAACTCGTGCCGAGTCGATCGTCCATGGATTACTCATATGAGCAATGTACAGTTTCTGCTGCACATTCGTTGTCCCTGCCCAGCCAGACCATATGAAATACAGATTATTATTGACTTGCAGTACGGTTCCATCAATCGCCCAACGGTTCGTGGAATCCGTAATTTTTCCTTTATTGACCCATGTACCTGTCATCGGATCAGCGGAGGTGTTCTCCATGACGTACATCCGGTGATTGTCATTGTTGCCGTCATCCTTGGCGTAATAAATGTACCAGGTCTTGTTGATGTAATGAATTTCAGGAGCCCAGACGTTGCAGCAGCTGGTGGAAATTACTCTTTTTGTACCCGCATCTACTCCAGTAAGCGAGCTTGATTTCCAGATTGTTACGTCGCCGCCTGTTGTCTTTGTGAAGTAATAGAAGCCGTCGGTATGCTTGTAGATCCACGGGTCTGCACCATCTTGGAAAACGACGTTGTAAAAGTTTCCGCTTTGCGTTGAGGCATTAGCCGCCCCAGGTAAGATGAGAAGCAATAACAGGAGTAATGCCAAACTCTTCATTCCGAGCTTGCGAACTTTTGTCAAATAAATCGTCCCTCCTATCCGATTTTCATTCACCAATAGTTAATCATTTCCACTAGGTGAGCAACAGGACGGAATTTTAGATCGTACGGACTTTTTTTTGTTAGTAGTCGAACTGGGTATTATCTATATAACTTTTAAGTGCCTATAGCACTTTTCAGTATCTATGGTACAAAATAGTGCGTACTATCCGATTTGTATGATGTGCTTTAATATAAATCCCGTACGATAAACAATTAGCTTGGGTGATGGATCACATCATTTCAAATAGGAGGATTTATAAGTTTATGAAGCAAAAGAGCTAGCTGAGATTCGTCTTGGTGAAGCACTTTCGAAGCACCGTCGTGACGACTATGTATTAAGTACAAAAGTTGGACGTCTCATTATGGACGAGCTCGAAGACCCAACGTTACGTGACTTGGGTGAGAAAGGCGGGCTATTTGAATTCGGCCGTAAGAATAAGATCGTGAATGACTATAGTGCTGACGCTACTCTTCGCTCAATTGAACAAAGTCTGAAGCGTCTGCAGACGGACCGTCTGGACATTGTCTACATTCATGATATCGCGCAGGATTTTTATGGGGACGAGTGGCTTTCACAATTCGAAATCGCCCGTACCGGGGCCTTCCGTGTACTGACGAAACTGCGTGAAGAAGGAGTTATTAAAGCTTGGGGACTTGGAGTAAACCGAGTAGAGCCGATCGAAATCACGTTGGAGCTGGATGAAGTGAAGCCTGATGCTTTCTTGCTGGCTGGTCGTTATACATTGCTTGATCATGAGCGTGCACTGCAACGATTAATGCCTGCAGCCATAGCGAAAGATGTCAATATTATTGTTGGTGGTCCGTACAGCTCGGGCATTCTGGCTGGAGGTACACACTTCGAGTATCAGAAAGCATCACCAGAAATCATTTCGAAAGTGGAAAAGATTAAAAGCATTGCGCAAAACCACAACATCAGTATCAAGTCGGCTGCCCTGCAGTTTTCACTTGCCAATCCAGCAGTTGCTGCTGTTATCCCTGGTGCTAGTCGTCCTGAGCGGATCACCGAGGATCAAGAGGCATTAAATACCGTTATTCCAACAGCCTTTTGGGAAGAAATGCGTGAACAGAACCTGGTGGCTCCAAACGCGCCGCTTCCAATCCTTTCTGAAATGGAGCTGCAAAAATGACACAGACGATTGCAACAAAGGAAATCCCAGCTTCACCTGATCAAGTGTGGCAATTAATCGGCGGCTTTAACTCTCTGCCAGACTGGCTGCCCTATATACCAAACAGCGAATTAAGTGAGGGTGGACGTGTGCGCCATCTTGCTAATCCCGACGGAGCTATTATTGTAGAGCGGCTTGAGGAGTTTAATGAACAGGATCGTTACTACACTTATTCCATAAAAGAGGCACCATTCCCGGTCACGGATTATAAATCAACGATTCGTGTTCGGGAACTGGCGGACAGCCAAACATCACTTGTGGAATGGTCGGGCAGCTTCACCCCTGCAGGTGTAAGTGACCAAGAGGCCATTGATCTGTTTCATGGAATCTACACGGACGGCTTAAAAGCTTTGGCACAAGCATTAAGTTTCTAGTCTAATAAAAGCCTCTAGACACATGGTTTCCGAGTGTTTAGAGGCTTTTTATGTCCAAATTGTTCGATAATCCCTGTTGTGATATATTAGTACCATTATGACGCTTAAACATCAGCAGCACATCTTGCTGAGAAATTCCGATGGGTATTATTGGAGAATTTATGAAAAAAACCATTCCTATTATATCCGCTGCAGACTTGCAAACGAACAACTTCAGTCTGTTTTCATTACGTTTGGACCAACATAGTATAAGTCAGCTGCCCGTGCATCGGCATGATTGTTTTGAAATATTTTATGTGACGAGTGGATATGGCAAGGTTCAGGTCGATTTACAAACCTACAGCTTTTCACCTCATTCCATTGGACTGATCTCTCCAGGGCAAATTCATGCTTGGCTGGAGATCAAATCGGATGAGCTAGTTAGCGGGTATCTACTTATCTTTTCCAAGGACATGCTTGCTGCGAACAAATGGGAGAATAGGAATTGGCCATCGCCTTCCCTTGGGAAATCGGCAGGTGAAGTACTCCGTGAGCGCAAGTTGTTAGAAGCCAAGCGATTGCTGCGCTATTCAACGGCATCAGTAGATGAGATTGCTCAGCAACTAAGCTACAAAGATCCTTCCTATTTCGGCCGATTATTTAAAAAGAATGTTGGCCTGTCTCCGAGTGAATTTCGAAAACAAGGTGATACGATGTAAATAAGTCGTCCTTCCGTTCAAACAACGGAGGGCGGCTTTTCTTCATTTTCCAGACAAAATAGGTCATAAACCGGACTATCTATGGCACCTTCCCACGTTCCATTGACGGTGATTTTTGTATCGAATACGATGTGTCTGACTACGTGGTAGGAAGATTTCAGGAAAATAAGATCTTTAAATTGGTGCTTGGCAAATTAACGGAGAGCATTCATAAACGTACGGCAGAGGTGCCTGCAAACCTTATCGTGTTTGCCAAAACGGATTCCGATCCCATCATTCATGATCAGAACTTTGGAACGGTATGCCGGATCATGCAAAATTTCCAACTTCTTGGTTGGAAAGAGCGGCTTGGGATGGTCTGGATTACCGAACCGATGATGCAAAATGAAGCCTTTTTTAAAGGGATTGGTTTACAAGAAGATGAGCGATTTGTTGGCATACTGCAGATGGGGTACTTTGATAAGGCTCCAAGGGGCCGGACTCGAACTCCTGCAGAACGGAATTGGACCGAAGTGATTCCTAATGGAAAATAGATTGGGGGATTATCAACAATGAAGCTGATGGATAAGGGTGTTGAGCCGCAGAACGATCTTCGATTTGAGCAACGTACGGTTCCGCAGGCATTCGTTCTTGAACTATTAAATCATGCGGTATGGGCTCCTAATCATCGACTCAGGGAGCCATGGAGATTTATTTATATTAGCGATAACAATAAGGCTGGTTTAAATTTTATCCAATCCAAAGCACCGGGGTGTTTAATCATTGCAATGAAAAACGAGAACGATACCCTTAAGCAGGATGAGAATTTAGCTGCGATATTCTGCCTCATCCAGAATTTTAAGCTGCTCGCCACCCAGCAGAATCTGGGGGTAAACGTTTCTTTCGAGAAATGGATGTATGATCGAAGACATTGCCAAGAGCTTGGTGTGTCGGACAAGGAAAGAATTGCAGCAGTTCTAGATTTGGGATTCTATCATGGTTCATCAGAAGTCATTCCAACATCACCTGTAACTTTGAAATGGAGCTTGCTGTAAAAAACGAATAAAAAAGTTTCTCAGACCAAACTATAATTGGAGCTATATTTGCAGGACGAGGGAGTGCTTGAGCTGTCTTTACTTATAGGATCTCATGTTTCGATGACAGGGAAGAAGATGCTTCTTCAAGCAAGTGAAGAGGCAGCATCCTATGGTGCGTCAACTTTCCTGATCTACACAGGTGCTCCGCATAATACGCGACGTAAGCCTATAGAGGCGCTTAATATAGAAGCGGGACAGGCTCATATGAAAGAGCATGGTATATCTAATATTGTCGTTCATGCCCCATTTATTATTAATTTGGGCAATACGATATCTTTACAGGTATTTGAGCATGGAATTACGTTTCTGCAATCTGAGATTGAAAGAACGGAAACGCTTGGAGCAGCACAAATCGTTCTTCACCCAGGCTCCCATGTGGGAGCAGGTGTGGAAGCGGGTATTGCTCGGATTGCAGAGGGATTAAACGAAGTGTTGACGGATAAAAGGGATGTTCAGGTATCTCTGGAGACTATGGCTGGCAAGGGGAGTGAATGCGGAACCTCCTTTGAGGAGCTGGCCGCGATCATAGATCGGGTTACTCATAATGAACGTTTATCGGTCTGTCTGGATACCTGCCATATTCATGATGCAGGCTATAACGTGAGGGACGATTTTGACGGAGTACTGGACGAATTCGATCGAATCGTCGGACTTGATCGGTTGAAGGCTATTCATGTGAATGATTCAAAGAACATGCAAGGTTCCCGCAAAGATAGACATGAGAATATCGGTTATGGGTATATTGGACTTGATGCTCTGCGATATGTCGTTCACCACCCGCAGCTAACGGCCATTCCAAAGCATCTTGAAACCCCATCAATTGGACCAAAGAAATACGTTAATCCGCCTTATAAGCATGAGATCGCTCTGTTAAGGGGAGAGACGGATGAGTTGGTTCAAAAATTGGACTAAATGGACTATGTTGACAATTGGAAATTCCATGCTATATTAATCACATGGATTTACTAGGTATTAAACAGCATACCGCTGACCGGTTAACTGGAAGCGCAGAAGACTAACACAGCGTGTGGTCATCTGTGCTTTTTTGTTTTCTGATGGGCCAAAAGAGAAAGGGTGAGAGAAATGCCTGCGAGTGAAAAAATCAGGTTTGAGAATGTAGCGAAAAGCTTCATCGTGCGTGATCCGAAACAAAAAGGGGCGACACAGCAATTTACAGCAGTAAAAGATTTAAGCTTTACCGTCAAGGAAGGCGAGTTCATCACATTGGTTGGTCCAAGCGGATGCGGCAAATCGACCTTGCTTGACTTGATCAGTGGTTTAACCCGTCCAACGAATGGACGTATTTACATGGACGGTAGAGAAATTACCGGTCCAGGTCTTGATCGAGGGATTGTTTTTCAGCAATATGCTTTATTTCCTTGGAAGACGGCACGTGGCAATATTGAGTTCGGATTGGAAGCAAAGGGAGTTCCTAAACATGAGCGTAAGGAATTAGCTGAGCATTTTCTTGCTTTAGTTGGGCTGAGTGCCTTTGCTAACCGATATCCCCATGAGTTGTCTGGAGGAATGAAGCAGCGTGTAGCGATTGCTCGAAGTCTTGCTTTTAACCCGGATGTTCTATTAATGGATGAACCTTTTGCGGCGCTGGATGCACAGACTCGTGAAACCTTGCAAAGTGAACTATTACGAATTTGGCAGAAAACGAAAAAAACAATTATTTTCATTACGCATGGAATCGATGAGGCAGTGTACTTGGGTGAACGCGTCGTGGTACTGACTCCGGGGCCAGGTACAGTGAAGAAGATTGTAGACATTCCGTTGAAGCACCGGCTGGATGATGCAGATATCCGATCACATCCGGAATTTGTGAAGGCGCGCCATGAAGTATGGAGCTTGCTTCACGAATTGGAGTATCAAGGTGCTTATATCTAATTGATTAAGGAGAGGAGATCGTTGAATGGAGAACATTAAAGCAGTTCCTGCTACCTTGCAAAGTAGAAATATTCGAATCGGCTGGTCGATCAACTTTCGGAGGCTGCTCAAACAATCTATTGTACTCGTCTTACTAGCCTTGCTATGGGAGATTGCTCCGAGCAGCGGCATCGTTGATCCGGCATTCTTTCCCCCTTTTTCGGATGTTATTCGGGCGTTGTGGGATTTGATATTATCCGGAGAGTTATTTCATCATTTTGCAGCGAGTATGATTCGTTCCTTAAGTGGTTTTTCCTTAGCTCTTCTTATCGCGATCCCACTAGGTCTCGCAATTGGCTGGTATCCTCTTGCAAGAGAGCTGCTGAACCCAGTGCTTGAATTGTTCCGCAATACTGCGGCATTAGCCTTGCTGCCTGTGTTCATGTTAGTACTGGGAATCGGAGAGACATCCAAGATTGCTATTGTCCTCTTCGCCTGCACATGGCCCATCCTACTGAATACCATCGCAGCTGTAGGGAATGTTGATCCTTTGTTGATTAAATCGGCTAGGTCTATGAACATCTCATCGTTTAAGCTGTTTCTCAAGGTTATTCTGCCAGCATCCGTCCCTACTATCTTTACCGGAATTCGGATGGCGGGAACAGGAGCGATATTGGTCTTGATTGCTGCTGAGATGGTAGGCGCGAAGGAAGGTCTAGGTTACCTGATCACCTATTCCCAATATAACTTCCAGATCCCTGAAATGTTCGCCGGCATCCTTACGATTGCGTTACTTGGATTATTGATCAATCAAGGATTAAGTGTCATTGAGCGTAAATTTTCCAGATGGAAACAGCAGGTGAACGGTTAATATAGCCCTTTTTTTTACTCTTAAGTTGATTAAAAATATAGGAATAGTAGGAGTTGGTAGAATGACACAAAAACAAATGAAGCTTGGAGCATTCTTTAATCTGCCGGGACATCATGTGGCAAGCTGGCGATATCCATCTACGGATCCACGCCGGACCTTGGATCTGGACTATCTCAAGGAATTAGCACAAATGGCGGAACGTGGGAAGTTCGATATGATCTTCTTTGCCGATATCCTTGGTCTGAAGCCAACAGGTAATTTCGCTACGTCAACGGTAAAGCTTGATCCTCTTATGATTATAACGGCGCTTGCGGCAGTTACTAGAAATATAGGACTAACTGCGACTTTGACCACCACTTATAATGAGCCGTTCCAGGTGGCACGCAAATTCGCCGCCATCGATCATCTGTCCGGAGGACGTGCAGGCTGGAATGTAGTGACCTCTGGCAATGAGAAGGAGGCACAGTTGTTTGGCAAAGAGAAGCATCTTGAGCATGCACGCCGTTATGAGCGAGCGGAAGAATTCGTTGAGCTTACCAAGAAGCTGTGGTTCTCCATCGAGGATGAGGCGCTTGTGATCGACAAGGAGAATGGCAAATTCCTGGATGTGGAGAAAATTCATCCGGTTGATCATCACGGGGAATGGTTCAAGGTACAAGGTTTGTTGGATGCACCGTCGACGCCGCAAGGGCATCCTGTCATCGTACAGGCGGGTTCTTCAGAAGCGGGGAAAGAGCTGGCAGCGAAGACAGCGGAGGTGATTTTCACAGCGTGGCAAACGTTGGAAGAAGCCCAAACCTTCTATCGGGATGTGAAGGGACGTCTGGCCAAGTATGGCCGGAAACCGGAGGATTTGAAAATTATGCCTGGCGTGTTCATCACCGTTGCAAGAACGGAAGCCGAGGCGATTGCTAAGCGAAAAGAATTGAATGGATATATTTTGCCGGAAGTTGGGCTCAATTACTTATCTAATTTTATTGGTGTAGATTTGAGCGGTTACGATGTGGATGCTCCTCTTCCGGCAAACGGAGAGAAGGAAGACAAGACGAATCCTCAGATACGTACGAATATTATTCGGGCTCTAGCAGAACGTGAAGGGTTAAAAACACTACGCGAAGTTTATGAATTTATCGCAGGTGCACGCGGCCATCGGGAGATCGTAGGCACACCTGCTCAAATTGTGGATCAATTAGAGGAATGGTTCTTAAATGAAGGTGCGGATGGGTTCAATGTGATGCCGCCTACGTTCCCGGAAGGTCTGAACGACATTGTCGATCTCGTCATTCCGGAATTACAGCGCCGCGGATTATTCCGTACCGAATATGAAAGTAATACGCTGCGCGGAAATCTGGGCTTGTCTATTCCCGTTAATCCGTACAAGAAGCAGACACAGCAGACTCATCAATAATAGGAAGATTTATATAAGGGGGTTGTCTTATGAAGAGACGTTATAAATACGTGCATGTACTGTTGGTTACTTTGGGGCTTATTAGTGTGGTGCTTGCAGGGTGCTCATCTAGCAAGGCAAAGTCGGGTGAAGAAGACAAGGTACTTCAGTATAATGGTGCGCCTGGAAGTGTATCGTTTCCGGAATTAGCGAAGGATTTGGGATACCTCGGCGACTTGGAGCTGGAATCAATCGGAAGCAGCACCGGCGGACCAGAAAGTATTCAATTAACAGCGACTAAACAAATTGATTTTGGATCGGCGTTTAACGGAGCTATTATTAAATCCATTTCGCAAAACGTCAAAATCAAATCGGTAATCGGTTCGTATGGCAGTGATAAAAACACGTATATTGGCGCCTATGTGCTTGAAGGAAGCCCGATCAAATCGCCTAAAGATTTTATCGGCAAAAAAGTAGGCGTAAACACGCTTGGCGCACATTTGGAGTTTGTAACGAAGGACTATTTGCGCAAAGGCGGCTTAACGGAGAAGGAAATTGAACAAGTGACGCTGGTAACGATCCCGTCTGCCAATGCGGAACAAATTCTTCGCAGTAAGCAGATCGATGTTGTTTTATTAAGTGGTATTGCTAGAGACCGAGCTCTCGATAAGGGCGGTATCGTCGAACTCTTTAAGGACATTGATGTCTTCAGCTCCGAATTTACGGCAGGTGATTACTTCTTCAGGGAGGAGTACATCAAGAACAATCCTGACACCGTCAAGCAGTTTGTTGATGGTGTGGCCAAGGCCATTGAGTGGGCTCGTACGACCCCTCGTGAAGAAGTCATCAAGCGGTTCGAGACGATTATTAAGAACCGTGATGGCAACGAACCTATCGAGAATCTGAAATATTGGAAAAGTACAGGGATCGCTCAAGCTGGTGGTGTCATTACTCCAGATGAATACCAAGTCTGGATTGACTGGCTGGTGGCAAACGGTGATTTGAAGAAAGGGCAGGTAAAGAGTGAAGATTTGTATACAAACGAATTTAATTCTTTCGCCAAATAGTAACGGTATATCAAATTTTAAAAAAATAGAAGAAGATATGGAGTGGTGAAGATGACGTTGAGACAAATGAAACTTGGAGCTTTTGTTATGCTGCCCGGCCATCATGTGGCAAGCTGGAGGCATCCTGCCTCAGGTGCAGACCGTACCTTTGATTTGGCTTATTTAGCGGAGATCGCCAAGACGGCGGAACGTGCCAAGTTTGACACGATCTTTTTCGCAGACGGATTTGGTTCAAACCTCAATCAGCATTCGAGTTCTGCGCTTAAGCTGGATCCGGTTGTTATTATTTCGGCACTTGCGGCTGTGACGGAAAAAATCGGGTTAGTCGCTACTTTGACAACGACTTATAACGAACCATTCCATGTCGCACGTAAATTTGGTTCCATCAATCATCTCTCGAACGGCCGTGCAGCTTGGAACGTCGTGACTTCTGCTAATGATAAAGAGTCTGTTCTATTTGGCAAAGATAAGCATCTGGAGCATGCGAGTCGTTATGAGCGAGCAGAGGAATTCGTTGAGCTCGTCCAGAAGCTATGGCAGTCCATTGAACCGGACGCGCTTGTCATCGATAAAGAGAACGGACGTTTTCTCGATGTAGATAAGGTGCATCCTGTCACTCATGAAGGAAAGTGGTTCAAAGTAACGGGTACACTGGATTCGCCATCGCATCCACATGGTAATCCGGTTATCGTGCAGGCAGGATCCTCAGAAGCCGGAAAAGAGCTTGCTGCCAAGACGGCGGAGGTCATATTTACGGCTTGGCAGACATTGGAGGATGCGCAAGCCTTCTACCTTGATGTAAAAGGGCGTTTAGCCAAATATGGTCGTGATAAGGAAGAGTTAAAAATCATGCCAGGCGTCTTTATTACTGTTGCGAAAACGGAGGAAGAGGCGCTGGCGAAGCAGAAGGAGCTGAACAGCTACATACTGCCGGAGGTCGGCTTGGCTTATCTGTCTGCCTTCACCAATACCGACTTGTCCGGCTATGATGTGGATGGACCGCTGCCTGAATTCGGTGCAATTGAGGATAAGACGAATCCGCGCATACGCTACAACATTATCCGCGAAATTGCGGAACGTGAAAATTTAACAACTATTCGCGCCGTATATGAACGGATTGCCGGCGCGCGTGGACACCGTGAAATCGTCGGAACACCATCACAGATTGCTGACCAGCTGGAAGAGTGGTTCCTGAATGATGGCGCCGATGGCTTTAATATTATGTCGCCTTATTTCCCAGGCGGATTCGAGGATATTATCGAGCTCGTCGTTCCCGAGCTGCAGCGTAGAGGTTTATTCCGCACGGAATATGAGAGCAGCACGCTTCGGGGGAATTTAGGTCTTCCTGTTCCTGCGGTAGGTCTCGAGAAGGCTGGAGCTAAAGTCTAACGAAAGACCATCCATGATCCGATACAACAGAGGAAGGCTCTTATTTTCTGATGTGGGAGGAAGATCATGGACATTCCGGCTTTATCTGTTGCCATGTCGCAGAGCAAGCTCATGACTGATGTTGGCATCAGCGTGCTTAAGATGGCACAGGATCACGCAGCGCAGCAGTCACAGCAGATGGTGCAAATGATGGCACAAAGCGTACAGCCCCACCTTGGCGGCAGTATCGATTTGAAAGTGTAACTAATTTAGAAGAAAGGCCGCCTATACGTCGATAAGACGTAAAAGGCGGCCTTTTTTACATCATATTCCGTAAGCGCATACATTCAGCTATAATTGGTTTAACTCAAGGAAGGCGGTGAGGCTTTTGGTTCGGACATTGGCAGCATTAATCATAATTATGTTGTGCCTCGTCTCATGCCAGTCGCGTTCTGCGGAACGGTATGAACTTGTGTATGAGATGAATAACGGACAAGCTACAGGCTCCGAATCGGTCTCACTGAAGGATGGAACCGCTGAATATACAATTGCTTTTGTACCAAAGGGGACGGATATTGATTATTTCAAATACGCGGCTGAAGGTGCGATGGAAGCCGGGGAAGATCTCGGCATTCATGTTCTTTTCCGCGGCTCAGCTGCGGCTGACGTCGATCGTCAGATCGAAGCTGTAAAGGAACTAATAGCTGAAAAAGTAGATTTGATCGCAATCTCGGCCAATGATCCAAGCAGACTGGTGCCGGTACTTCAAGAGGCGAGGGATCAAGGTATAAAGGTTATAACATGGGATTCTGACACGGAAGTTACCAGCCGTGATTTCTTCGTGAACATGGTTGATCCTGAGATGCTCGGGAGGCATTTGCTAGATTCGCTGGCGGCGACGATGGGTGAGAAGGGAACCTATGCGATTATGACCGGTTCTTTCGCAGCTGCGAATTTAAATGAGTGGTTAAAATGGATCAGCGAGCAGAACAGTCAATATTATCCTGACTTAAAGCTTGTGGCTACGGTCGCAACGGATGATGATATTAGCAAGGCTTATCGTGTAGCGAAGCAGCTGCTTGCAGACTATCCTGATCTCGACGGCATAATTGGCAATTCCTCGGTTGGTCCTCCAGCCGCAGCTAAGATCGTTAAGGAAGCGGGAAAGACCGGCGAGGTGAAGGTCGTTGGACTGGCGAATCCGAACCTGATGAGAGCTTATTTGCATGATGGATCCGCGCAAGTGGCAACGTTATGGAGCCCTAAGAAACTTGGTTTTTTGACCATTATGCTAGCGTATAACTATCTGAACGGGCAAATGCCGATCGACGGACAGGAAATCAGCGGCGTCGGCAACATTCGATTAAATGGGGATATGGTGATCATGGGAGAGCCGCTCGATTTCACCGCGGAGAATGTGGATCAATATGATTTTTAGAAGATTACGCGGGTTCAAATTTCGTGATTTTCCAATCGCGTATAAGCTGATCGTCACCTATACTCTGCTTACGGTTATTCCTCTGCTGCTGCTTGTCTATGTCTCTTCCACACAATATGAAAGATCGGTAGAAGAGCAAATTGGCGAATATATGCCGCGCTTTCTTTACCAAGCAAATGCGGATATCGACAAGCGCCTCGATGAGATGAAGACGATGCCGGAAATTCTGTTTAACTCGGACAGCGTGCTCGAGATTTTGAGACGGACAAGCTATAGCAAGCAATCCGAACTGAACAGAGATCAATACATGATGAACAGCTATTTGACGCGCACATTCACGAACGGCAGGAACAAGGACGTACTTGGCGTGTTTGTAGTATCAAATGATCGGATGTTCTATAGCTCCAAAGTTGGTTTTATCGACCAAAAATGGAGTCCAACGATCAAAGACTATGTGAATCGGATCAAGCTGGGATCCAAAGAACATATTATTCTTCCGGATGAAATCAATCTGAGGTTCAAGAGCGAAATTCCATATGTATTTATTCTCGAGCCGATTAATGATAACGATAACCGCAAAAATCTAGGCGCGATGCTCATCGCGGTAGACCTGACGTTCATCGACAACATCGTGCGCAATTTTGAAACAAATGCTAAAGCTGATCTTTGGGTGATGAACGATCTTGGGAAAATGATCTATCATACGAATCATAAAAAAATCGGCGGAGTAGACGCGAATGTTGTTCGATATCCAACGCTGAGCGGAAGCTTCCGCACGAATGTCTCCGGAATAAATAAGCTCGTGAGTGCCAACCAGTCGCCGGAGCGGGGCTGGGTGCTCGTACACAGCATCCCCTTAGTCGAATTGACAGAACGGACAAGTATGGTACGCGATTTGACTGTTGTCGTAGTACTGGGAATCATTTTGCTTACCCTCATAATCGGGGTCATCATCTCTTACAATATGACGAGGCCGCTTAAGAAGCTGACCAGACTGATGAAGACGGTCGAGAGAGGTGATTTGCAGGTTGATCTCAAGGTGCAAAGCGGTGATGAGGTAGGTATGCTCGCACGAAGCTTCAACTCAATGATTGCAACGATTAGGGATTTGATTCAGCAGAACTACCAGATCGAAATCCGGCAAAAGGAAGCAGAACTGTATGCGCTGCAATCGCAGATCAATCCTCACTTTATGTATAACACGCTAGAAACAATAGGAATGGCGGTCGAAGAAGGGGAAAGAGAGCAAGTGGTCGATATGGTTACCGTTCTCGGACGAATGCTGCGCTTCTCCGTGTCCAACCAGTCCAAATCGGTGTCGATCGCGGAAGAAGTGCAGCACGTGCGAGATTATTTGACCATACAGAAATTCCGGTTCGAAGAAAGGGTTCACTTCCATATTGCGCAAGGCTTGGACGAGCATGACTTCCGATCTCTGTATACACCAAAATTCATCTTACAGCCAATCGTAGAGAACGCTATTAAGTATGGTTTGGAAAGCCGAAAAGCACTCGAGCTGCACATCTCTGTCAGCGAGGAGTTTGGTGCGAGGTCAGGTAAACGGGATATTGTATTCCGCGTGCGTGACAACGGACCAGGAATTTTGGAAGTCAAATTGAATGAGCTTGATCAATCGTTGAAGAAAAGCAGCTTCGAAAGCCGGGGCTCGCACTTCGGCCTCGTTAATGTAAATTCCCGGATTATAATGATGCACGGGATGGATTATGGCCTTCAACTTGACAGTATCGCAGGCATGGGGACGGAAGTCATCATTCGAATTCCTATGAACTATGGGACAGGAGTATCTCATGATAAAGATTAAAGTGCTTATCGTAGACGACGAAGCACGCATCCGGCGCGGCATTGAGCGGCTGGTGCTCTCCTGCGGGGAGGCATGGGATGTTGTGGCTACCGCAAGTGACGGCAGGGAAGCTCTTGATTATTTAGAGCAAACCGGTGGAGACGTGGACTTGCTTATTACGGATGTGAAAATGCCAGAAATGGACGGACTTACCTTAATTAAGGAAGCGAAAAAACGCTTTTTCTTCTATCCACTGCTCATCAGCGGCTTCGATGATTTTGCTTATGTGCAGACCGCGCTTCGCGAAGGTGCGCTCGACTATATATTGAAGCCGGTTGACCGGGATCAATTCCGTCAGCGGATGTCGGAGATCCGCGAAATTGTGACTAACAGGCGCTTTCAGTCTCTCAAGCGAGGGGAGATGGAGCGAGAAGCCGTAAAGCTGAAGAATAGCAGACAAATTCAGACGTTAAGCTATATTGTTTCCTCGGAAATAGATGTTACTACTCTTGGATACTGGGTCGATGAATTTCCGAAGGGCAAGTATATTCTTACACTCATCAAGCTTGATACGCTGCCTGTGAAGACAAGAAGTTACACTTCGAAAGACTGGAAGGCGTATTACTATGCGCTGGAAAATATTTTGGCAGAAGTGGTTGGTACTCAGTTGTTACAAACGGAAAGGCAGGGGTGGAGCTTCCTTGGCGGAGAATCAGATTTTTGGGTACTGTTGCACGGACCAGATAATGATGCTGAATTCAACGAGGCGGTGTACGAGCTTGCCGGGAAAATTCGAACGGCTATTCAGACATACACACCTTTCTCTGTGACAGTCGCCTTTGGTGATGCAATCGAGGATTTATATTTGCTGCCGGAAGCGAAACGTCAAGCGATGTCGCTGATGAATTATCGTTTTCTAAGCGGCGGTAATCAGGTATTCCGTCCCTATGAGAAGGAAGAAGAACGCAGCTCGGTCTCAGGAGAGAAGGAGTTATCCGGCTTGTATCACAAGCTTAGGCGGGTGATCGAACAAGGGAGCGGTG
Organism: Paenibacillus sp. J22R56; assembly: GCF_056269375.1. NCBI lineage: Bacteria > Bacillati > Bacillota > Bacilli > Caryophanales > Paenibacillaceae > Paenibacillus > Paenibacillus sp. J22R56. The sequence continues at coordinate 299,416 of NZ_JBWDNV010000005.1, read as the reverse complement.
AAGAGGCTGCCTTGATCTGCACGAAGCTGTTCACGAATCTTGAAAAGATGGAGTCACCTGGCTATTTACAAAGTGCAGTACAAAATGTCATTATTTTAATTCATTCAGCATGGGTGGAAAACGTCAGTGAGCTCGTACAAGCGACTTCCATTGAGCATGAGCTGCTGAAGGCTCGTAAAGCTTCGAGTATTCATGAACTTAAGAGCGTGGTTGATCAACTGATCATAAGGATTATTCATGACATTGGAAAAGTTCGGAAGAAGAGCAGCATGAAGCCGGTCGAACAGGCGAAGAAATGGATTGGGGAGCATTTGTCCAAAGATGTAACGATCAAGAAAATTGCGGACCATGTGTTTATGAACCCTACCTATTTCAGCGAATATTTCAAAATGCAAACCGGAGAAACCGTACTCGATTATATGACTCGGCAGCGCATGGAGAAGGCAAAGGAGCTGCTTGCAGATCCTTTAATAAAGCTCCAGGACATTAGCATCAAAATCGGTTATCAAGATATCAAATATTTCAGTCGTCTGTTTAAGCAATATATCGGTCAAAGCCCGTCCAAGTTCAGAGAGCAGGTGTTCTATTCAGGTCGGGAAAGCACAGACGAGTATGAACAATAGAAGGTTATTAAAGAGTCTCGACGGCAGTCGAGGCTCTTTTTATTTTAGGAAATCGCATACAATCCGAAGGTTCTCCCCCTAATCTGAGTATTGTCTCCTTATGGTGAGCATCGTTTGACGGTATCTTTGATCTATAAGGTTGAGATATAGAGACTAAGGAGGGTACCGGCGATGGCAAAAACGGAATTTGTGCTGGAGCTTAATGGCATAACCAAAATATTCCCGGGCAACAAAGCACTCGACAACGTGTATTTCAAGCTGAAGCCGGGCGAAATTCATGCCTTGATGGGCGAGAACGGCGCCGGCAAGTCGACTTTTATTAAGATCATTACAGGTGTTTATTCACCTGAAGAAGGTGAGATGTTTCTGGATGGCAGCAAAGTCAGCTTTAGCCACCCGACGGAGGCACAAGCTGCGGGAATCGCTGCCATCTATCAGCATGTGACTTGTTACCCGGATTTAAGTGTGACGGAAAATATCTTTATGGGCCATGAAAAAATTCAGAAAGCAACAGGGCGCCTGCTCTGGAAGCAGATGCATGAGGAAGCAGAAAGACTTCTCGAAGAGCTTGGAGCGAACTTCAGTCCGAAGACGCTCATGGGGGCATTAAGTGTCGCCCAGCAGCAAATTGTTGAGATTGCAAAGGCGCTGTCCGTAAATGCGAAAATCATTATTATGGACGAACCAACAGCGGCGCTTTCTAAAAATGAGAGCGAGGAGCTGTACCGAATTGCCGAGCGGCTGCGCGACAATGGTGCTTCGATTATTTTCATTTCTCATCGGTTCGAAGATATGTACCGCCTCGCCAGCAGAGTGACGGTGCTGCGGGACTCCAAATATATTGGCACTTGGAACGTAGACGAAATTTCGAATCCGGATTTGATTGTCGCAATGGTTGGTCGAGAGATATCCCAACTGTTCCCGAAGAAGGAAGCGGTAATTGGCGAGGAAATTCTTCGCGTGGAGGGACTCGGGAAAACAGGGTATTTCGCTGATGTCTCATTCTCACTGCGAAGGGGCGAGATTCTTGGACTGACTGGACTGGTTGGTGCGGGACGAACGGAAGTAAGCCAAACGTTGTTTGGCATCGAGAAGTACGATAAAGGCAGCGTGTTATATAAAGGAAAGCCGCTGAAAGTCCGGAATCCGCTCGATGCCATGCGCCAAGGAATTGGTTTGCTTTCGGAGGATCGGCAAAAGCAAGGGCTTGTGCTGCAATGGGACATCGGCCATAATATTACGCTTCCTGCGCTGGAAAACTTCACTAGCAAGGGCGCTATTAATCAGCGGAAGGAACGAGATATTGCAAAAACACTCGCAGAGAAAGTTAGTGTCAAAGCAAAGAGTGTTTTCGACCTCGTTAGCTCGCTGTCAGGCGGTAATCAGCAAAAAGTCGTATTCGCGAAGCTACTCATGTCGGATCTGGACGTGCTGATCCTAGATGAACCAACGAAAGGCGTCGATGTTGGGGCAAAATCGGCAATCTACGAAATGATCAGCGATTTGGCTTGCACGGGATACGGCATTATTCTCATCTCCTCTGAGATGCCGGAGATTATTGGAATGAGTGATAGAGTGGTCGTCATGCGGGAGGGTCGGGTGACAGCTACGCTAAGTCGGGAAGGGCTGACGCAAGAAGTGATTTTGCAAGCTTCTATGGACGATACACCATCCACAGCGGAAGGAAGAAGGTGGGCAGAAGCATGAAACAGATGTTAACGGAGTCTGCGGGACTGGGAGCAGCGCCAGTTAATGCGGAACCGAAGAAACAGTCGATCAGCGATCTCATCGCGAAGTTCAGAGAGCTAGGTCTGCTAGGTTTTATCCTCTTGCTGTCGATTGGTGTGCAGCTGCGTAATTCCAGTTTTCTGACTTGGGAAAATATTAGCGATATCGGTACAAACACGGCAATCTTAAGCATTCTGTCTGTAGGTATGATGCTTGTTATCGTCACGAGAGGCATTGATCTTTCTATCGGTGCGACCTTGGCTTTATCCGGTATGATCGCAGCGTTGACCGTCAGCCATTACCCGGGCACTCATCCGCTAATCGCAATCGCCATCGGAATTGCCATTGGTCTCGCATGTGGAATCATTATCGGCTTTCTTGTCTCATGGATCAATATTTTGCCAATCATTGCTACACTCGGCGTGATGAACGTATTTCGTGGTCTTACCTTCGAGACCAGTGGAGGCAAATGGGTCAGCGCACATCAAATGCCGGCTAGCTTTAAAAGTATTGCGACTGGTTCGTTTCTCGGCATCAATAACTTGATCCTTATTGCCATCGTCATTTTTATCGCCGCTTATTACTTTGTGGGTCACACCCGCACAGGACGCAGAATTTATGCAGTTGGGAGCAACCCGGATTCGGCTGCAATCAGCGGTATTCGCACAGGCAGAATATTGTGGCTCGTTTATGCCATTATGGGCGGTTTATCGGGCCTTGCCGGTGTGCTCTGGGTTTCCAAGTTTGCATCTGCTCAAGGTGATACGGCATCAGGCTATGAATTAGGCGTCATAGCAGCTTGTGTGCTTGGCGGCGTCAGTATCGCGGGCGGCGTGGGCAAAATATCCGGTATTCTTCTTGGTTCGCTTCTGCTTGGCATTCTAAACAACGCACTTCCAATGATCAATGTATCACCTTTCTGGCAAATGTTTATTCAAGGGATGATTATTCTTATTGCGGTACTGGTTAATGCGCTCGTCAAGCGGGGAATTGACCGCAATAACCTGATGAGGAGGAAGATTTAAGCGATGGAACCGAGACTGCTATCTAATAAGAAGGAAATGACGCTTAAAGGCTTTGTCCTCCAATGGGAATGGCTGCTTGTCTTATTGATCATTGGCATATTCATCATGAACTCGAATTTGTCCGAGTACTTCCTGAATTACGACAACTTGCGTGACGCAACAATGGGCTTTTTGGATAAAGCGTTTATTGTTCTCCCTATGGTATTCATCATTCTGATGGGTGATATTGATATCTCTGTCGCTTCCATCGTCACGTTGTCCTCCGTTGTGATGGCGGATTTGTATAATCATGGACTCCCAATGGTAGGGGCAATGGTCGTGGGTCTAATCGTCGGAACGGTTTGCGGCTGGATTAATGGGATGCTGATCGTCAAGTACAAGGAGCTGTCATCGGTAATCGTGACACTTTCGACGATGATTATTTACCGAGGAATTGCTTACATGCTGCTGAAGGATCAAGCCTCGGGCAAGTTCCCGGACTGGTTTAAGTTTCTCGGCTGGGATTATATCGGCAATATTCCGTTTATTCTAATCGCTTTCGTGATTTGTGCGCTCCTGTTCGGATTCCTGCTTCATAAGACAGTATTCGGCAGAAGAGTATATGCGATCGGCAATAATCCAACTGCCAGTCGATATTCCGGCGTACAGGTTGATCGAATCAAAATAATCGTATTTACTCTCGCAGGTCTAATGTCTGCTGTCACAGCGATGTTCCTTACTTCCCGTATGGGGAGCACGAGACCTAACATCGCATCGGGCTACGAGCTGGAAGTGATCGCGATGGTTGTGCTTGGCGGAATCAGCACAGCGGGAGGTAAGGGCCGGATGATTGGTGCGATTCTTGCGGTTTTCCTTGTTGGTTTTCTGCGTTACGGGCTTGGACTCGTCAACGTATCCGCACAAATGCTGCTCATTATTCTTGGTTTGCTGCTTATTATATCCGTCGCGATTCCTCAGTTGAAGCAGCGTTTTACAGCTATTCGCAAGTGATATTCCGATACATGACGGTCATTAGGCTGTTTTGTATATATAAGTAACGAAAACAAGGGAGGAAACAGAAAAATGAAAAAGATCTGGGTAACGTGTTTAACGGCCATCTTACTTATGGTGATGCTCTCGGCTTGCGGAAATAACAATAACGGAAATAACACTGGAACGGCAGCGACGGATAGTCCAAATGCAAGCTCCGAGCCAAGCGTGAAAGAAAGTGATGCTCCTGCAGCAGGCGGCAAAGCAGCTATCATCTTTAAAAATACAGGCAACCCTTACGGTGAAAAATTGATGGATGGATATAAGAATGCAGTGGAAGAGCTTGGTTATGAAGCGATTCTGAAGGCACCGGATCAGCCGACTGCAGAAGCTCAAATCGCAATGATTGAGGAGCTTATCTCTCAAAAGGTATCCGCAATCGCTATCACGGGCAATGATCCGGACGCGCTACAGCCAGCCTTGGAGAAAGCCATGAAAGCAGGTATTAAAGTGTTATCTCTTGATTCGGCGGTTAATGCGAAAAGTCGAATGGTTCATGTGAATCAGGCAGATCCTGAGTTAATCGGACGTACTCTCATACAAGGTGTAACAGAAATGATTGGTGGTTCTGGTGAAATTGCGATTCTTAGCGCGACTTCCCAAGCGACAAACCAAAACACTTGGATTGAGTGGATGAAAAAAGAGCTGGAAGATCCTAAATACAAAGATGTTAAACTGGTCAAAGTTGCATATGGCGACGACCTTCGCGACAAGAGTGTATCTGAGGCAGAAGCGCTGCTGAAATCTTATCCGAATCTGAAAGGCATCATCGCTCCTACAACGGTTGGAATTGCAGCTGCGGGCAAAGTACTGACGGACAAAGGCTTGAAGGGTAAAGTTCAGTTGACGGGCCTCGGTCTGCCAAGTGAGATGGCGGAATATATCGAAAGCGGTGTTTGCCAATGGATGTACCTGTGGAATCCGCTTGATGTTGGTTATCTGTCGGGCTATGTAGCTGACGCACTCATTAAAGGCACGATTACAGGCAAATTAGGCGACAAGGTGACGGCTGGCAAATTAGGGGAAAAAGAGGTAATAGAGGACGGCGAAGGTACACAAATTATGCTTGGCGCGCCGTTTAAATTTGATGCTTCAAACATTGCGGAGTGGAAAGCGGTCTATTAAATAGATTACAGCCTTTTACATGGAAACAGAGAGAAGAGTCCGCACTCGCGGACTCTTCTCTCTGTTTGACTATGAATAATAATAATGGCGAACTTACTTCAGATCATACCGATCGGCATTCATCACTTTCACCCATGCAGCGACAAAGTCGCGCACAAACTTCTCTTGGTTATCGTCTTGTGCATACAATTCGGCCACTGCACGAAGAACGGAGTTGGAGCCAAACACGAGGTCAACTCGAGTTGCTGTGCAGTCGACTTGGCCTGTTGTGCGGTTACGTCCGTAGTAAATGCCGCCGTCTCTTGGTTCCCATGCGATATTCATGTCGAGCAGGTTGACGAAGAAGTCGTTCGTCAGTGTACCAACACGATCCGTGAATACGCCATGTTTGGTGCCGCCGTGGTTAGTACCAAGAACACGCAAGCCGCCAACAAGGGCAGTCATTTCCGGAGCGGTAAGGCCTAGAAGCTGAGCTTTGTCTACCAGTAGCTCTTCAGCGCTTACACTATACTGCTTCTTCTGATAGTTGCGGAAGCCGTCAGCAGCCGGCTCGAGTACTGCAAAGCTTTCCAGATCGGTCTGCTCTTGCGAAGCATCGCCGCGACCAGCAGTGAAAGGTACCGTTACATTAAAGCCTGCTTCTTGTGCAGCTTTCTCAACAGCTGCGCTGCCGCCAAGTACAATCAGATCGGCAAGGCTTATTTTCTTATCCAGTTCCTCTTGAATGCCCTCAAGAATAGTGAGCACTTTGGTCAACTGCTGCGGCTGATTCACTTCCCAATCTCTCTGTGGAGCAAGAGCGATACGTGCACCATTGGCACCGCCGCGTTTATCCGAGTCACGGAAGGTGCTGGCCGAAGCCCAAGCTGTCGTAACCAACTCGCTGATTGTAAGTCCCGAATCAAGGATTTTCTCCTTTAATTCAGCGACTTCATCATCTGTTAATGTATAATCGACAGCTGGAATTACATCTTGCCAGATTAGCTCTTCAGACGGAACTTCAGGACCCAAATATCTTGCACGAGGACCCATGTCACGATGTGTCAGCTTGAACCATGCACGAGCGAACGCATCCGCGAACTCTTCCGGATTCTCATGATAACGGCGTGAGATCTTCTCATATGCTGGATCTACTCGCAAGGCCATATCGGCAGTAGTCATCATTGTTTTAACACGAATGGATGCATCTTCAGCATCTGGTGCAAGATGCTCTGGAGCTTGATCGATCGCAGCCCAGATATGTGCACCTGCCGGGCTCTTCGTCAGCTCCCATTCATAGCCGAACAGAAGATCGAAGAAGCCATTATCCCATTGTGTTGGATTAGCCGTCCAAGCACCTTCAACACCACTCGTGATGGCATCGCGTCCTTTGCCGGAGCCATGTGTGCTCAGCCAGCCAAGCCCTTGTGCTTCAATAGGAGCAGCTTCAGGATCTGGACCAACCAGAGCAGCATCACCTGCGCCATGCGCCTTGCCGAAAGTGTGGCCGCCGGCAACGAGTGCAACGGTTTCTTCATCGTTCATGCCCATACGGGCAAACGTTTCGCGAATGTCGCGGGCGCTTCCAGCCGGATCGGGATTACCGTTAGGGCCTTCCGGATTCACATAGATAAGACCCATTTGAACGGCAGCAAGCGGATTTTCCAAATCCCGATCGCCGGTGTAACGCGTATCTCCGAGCCATTCCTTCTCATTACCCCAATAGATGTCTTCTTCCGGATGCCAGACGTCAGCACGTCCACCACCGAAGCCAAATGTCTTACCGCCCATTGATTCAATAGCGACATTACCGGTTAGAATCATGAGGTCTGCCCAAGAGATTTTATTGCCATACTTTTGTTTAATCGGCCAAAGAAGCCTGCGTGCTTTATCTAGATTACCATTGTCTGGCCAGCTGTTAAGCGGGGCAAAACGCTGCGTGCCGCTTCCCGCGCCGCCACGGCCATCACCTGTGCGATATGTACCTGCAGAGTGCCAAGCCATGCGGATAAAGAAAGGACCATAATGACCAAAGTCAGCAGGCCACCATTCCTGGCTATCTGTCATTAAATGAGTGAGATCCTGTTTAAGAGCTTGGTAGTCCAGCTGTTGGAATTGTTCAGCATAATCAAAGTCTTCGCCCATAGGATTAGATTTTCTGTCATGCTGATGCAATATATTCAAGTTCAACTGGTTAGGCCACCAGTCTCTATTTGAAGTACCACTAGATTTGTGGCTAGTAGCGCTGCCATGCATAACTGGACATTTCCCTGCGTTAGTAGAAACTGTAGAATCCATTCAATCATCTCCTATTGGGTTTATTGAAGTAGCAAATAAATTTGCTCTTATCCTCTTTATAAATCTATATACAACTGAAAGCAATGCTAGAAATAACTTTTCATCTAATCTTCACGGAGGCTCTGACAATTTGAGAGAGTTAGAAGCTGATGACATGCCCATTTCCAAACAACACCTCTTATGGTGGCCTTTGTTTATTCTGGCGGATGCATAGGCTGACCTCGAAAAAATTCAACAATGATCTTATAACTTTTGCCGCTTAAAGTGTTTCGAATCATTAGGAGGCATGCTACAATGTAGGCACTAGTAAACCGCTTAACTCATTTATGCTAATTATTGTGATAACGCTTTCATCTAGAGTCAGGTTTGGCAGGAGGTTGAACATGCTAAAGCTTAACAATTGGTATTTAAGGCTGCTCGTGTCTTATTTTCCGATATTGGTGTTGACCGTATCGATGATCATATTCTTGTCGTTCATTGCGGTTAATGAAATATCTCGTTCAGAGACGGCTAAGGCAGATAAAATTACGACCGGGTATGTCGTAAACAGTGTGGAACGGTCTATACGTGAAGTAGAGTTTAATGTACTGAAGGAAGCCGAGGCGAACAAGAGCTATGCGGCATATTTGAATGGTACATCCGAGTCTACAACGATTAAATATAACGTCGTCCATAGTCTGCGGTCGATGATTGAAGATAATGACCTGGTCGAATCCATTTATTTGTACAAGCAGTCGGATAATTCCGTGCTCACTTCTAGTGGTCTGACCGATTTATCGGAGTTTGGTGACCGTGAATTTATTCAGAAGGCAAATAATAACCGGGATTTCCAAGGTTGGTCGGCAAGCCGCGAGTTCCGGGAATTTGACGGACTGAAGCCGGTACGGGTTATTTCCATGTACAAGCAGACGCCGCTTCCATTCGGAAAAGACGGCATACTGGTCGTCAACATCAATTTATATAATGTGGAGCAACTGATTGGAAGCATGACGAATCATCAGGTTTCGTTCATGCGGATCACCGATGCAGCAAGGCAGCCAATTTATCCGGGAGACAGCTCTGCTCCTAGTGGGAAAGTGCTGACAACGCTCACCTCCGGGTCGCTGGGCTGGACGTTTGAGAGTGGTCTTCAGGCTGGTCATTTGCGCAGCTGGGTATCGGTTGTTTCGTATGTATGGGTTATTATCGCGGTTCTGACCTTCGTTGTCGCCATTGTCTATATTATTTGGGTTACCCGGCGAAATTATAAGCCGATCAGGCTGATGATGAACCGAATTCAAGCGTTGCAACTCAGGGGGAGTGACGGCTCAGCGGTCAAGACGGACGATCTGACGATGATCGATCGAGCGCTCGAGAATTTAATTGTTCAATCTCTTGATCATGAGAAGGAGCAGCAAGAAAGTATTGTGCTTGGACGCAGGCAACTATTTAATGAACTCATTAGCGGACAACGCGGCGATAAAATGATGGAACGGCTGCGCAGGCTGAATCTTCTTCCGGATGCGGGGCAGTATGCCGTTATGGTCGTCAGGCTGAACAGGTACGATGATTTCCAAGCGGAAAATACGCTTCATGAGCAGAATGTATTAAAATTCGCGCTGGGTAATGTGATGCAGGAGCTTGCAAGTGTTGAAGGTTTGCAGGGATGGGGAGAATGGTCCGCATCGGATCGGATCACGTTTGTGTTCGCCACAGGCGACACCGGGTCGCAAGTTCAGGACCAGCTTCGTAAAACAGCAATGGTTGCACGGGAATGGGTAGGGGAGCATTTGCGCTTCAATATTTCCATTGGTATCGGCTCCATTGTGAATGACTGGGGCGGAATTGGACGTTCCTACCGTGATGCTCTAAACGGTATGGAATATCAATTCGCCATCGGGCGTAATGCGATTACCTTTAGTGGTGATATTCCACTGGATCAGTCGCGCGGAATGTTCAATTACATGCAGCAGTGTACGAATTGTGTGCAGGAGTTCCGCTTAACGAATGAAAGCTGGCGGGATACGTTTGAGCAGCTATTTAAGCATTTTGAAACAGATGTAATGAAGGATGAAGATATTTTATCGTTTATCCAGCTTTTCCTGCAGATGCTCAGCCGGGAGCTGAAGGAGCTGTCGGACTCTTTGAATGAATGTCTGGATGGTAACCGAATTTCTAAATTGCTTGTAAGCCTGAGAGGAGCATCAGCACTTCCAGAGATGAAAGAGCTGCTGTTGGATTACCTCGTCCAAGTCTACGATACGTATGTATCAATGAGCCAGGCCAAAGGCTATAAAACGATGATTACCGAGATAAGAGATTATATTCAAGAGAACTTCGCCGATCCGGATCTGTCTCTTAAGCATTTGAGCGATCGGTTCGAAATATCCGGCAAATATGCCAGTCATCTGTTCAAGCTGGAGTACGATATGAAGTTTGTTGATTTTCTTGTACAGCTTCGGATGCAGCAAGCTGAGCGTCTGCTCGCCGAGACAGAAGAGACGGTACAAAATATTGCCCTTCAAGTTGGTTATGCTAACTCCATAACATTCGGACGGGTATTCAAACGGTTGACTGGTGTAACACCAGGCGAATTCCGCAAGCTGAAGATGCGCCCTTCCACTTTGTCATTAGGCGTACAGGGCAATCGTGATGAAGCTACTATAGAATGATGACAATAATGATCTATGTATGATGACAGCGGTGGCCCGGATAATGTATTTCATTCGGACCACCGCTGTCGTTCTTTTTTATAGTCAATCGTATGGTTTATCGCAGGAAAAGGCTTTATTACGGGCTTTTTGCTATACGGTTTATATCGGGAAAATGATTTATTCTAAGCTTCAAAAGCCTTATGGGGCAACGGATTGGAGGAACGGTTTGCTCAGCCGAAACTGGTTTATTGTCACGATATTGGAGGGCGTGTCATACTGAGGCCACTTCCCAAACACGGACCAACAGTAAAGCTTGTAAGCGTGTTCAATTAATAACACCGGGTGCAGGAAGCAAACCTTAATAAAGAGGGGTTGGGTTCAAATGGTACAAACGAAAAGAGGAAGAAAAACTGCCAGCACTCTATTAACAGCTACACTCGTAGGCACGATGCTGATCAGCGCATGCAGCAGCAACAATGGCAACGAGAAAGCAAACGAATCAACTGGAGGCGACAAGGCTTCCGGCAAAGCTTCTTCACTTAAAGTTGAAGTATTCGACCGAGGCAATTCTCCTGCAGGTTCTACCATTACGAAGAACTACTTAACGACATTCGTACAGGACAAATTCGGTACGCCAAACAACATCAATGTACAATTTGTTCCGGTTCCTCGTTCGGAAGAGGTTCAGAAGCTGAACGTGCTGATGGCCAGCGGCAGTGACGTTCCGGACATTGTGTTTACGTATGATTCGGGAACCTTCTATCGTTACGCACAGCAGGGTGGTCTGACGGATCTTGGCGAGCTGCTTGATCAATACGGACCTAACCTGAAGAAGTTCCTTGGAGAAGACACACTTGCATACGGCAAATATGATGGCAAGCAGTTTGCCTTTCCGGCCAAACGCTCCCACTTAGGTAAATACTCCTCATTCATCCGCCAGGACTGGCTTGAAAAGCTGAGTTTGCCAGTGCCGACAACTACGGATGAATTATATACAACGCTGAAGGCGTTCAAGGAACAAGATCCGGGTCAAACCGGCGGTAAAGTGATTCCACTTGGGATGTCGCTTGCTCCTTCCAGCTATGATCCATTTATCTGGTCCTTCATTCAGCCTTTGACGGAAGAACAGAGTTACACACTGACGCAGCAGCTTGGTTCGGCGGACTATCCGACATTGCTGCCAGGCTTCAAGGATGCTCTTCAATTCATGAACAAGCTGTATAACGAAGGGCTGATGAGCGCTGATTTCAGCCTTGATGAAGACGAGAAGAAGTTGAATGAAGACGCTGCTAAAGGTCTGGTCGGATTCTTTAGTGAAGATGATATGAACCCGTTCTATGCGGACGGCACGTACTCTACGCTGATGACCAATATTTCAGATGCGAAGCTCTCGGCGGTTGATGTCTTCTCCAATTCGGAAGGCAAGCATGCGAAGCCGGAATACGCACCAGTCGGCATGTACCTTATGATTCCTAAGAGCAGCAAGAATGCTGTAGAAGCGGTTAAATACCTCGACTGGATGGCTTCGGATGGTAACCTGTTTGATATGCAAAATGGGGTAGAAGGCGAGAACTATACGCTGGAGAATGGTGTTCCGGTCATGAAGACAGATGCAACAGATGAAATTAAAAACCGCATCTATAACTTTGGCGATATGGCTATTATCTCGAACGGCAAGCAGCTTGGCGATGCAGACAAAAACGTAGAGGCATATGTCGTTGGCATGCCTGAGGCTAACCAAGAGGAAACACGTAAAGCATTGTCAATTTCCAGATCCGATACAATCAAGCCGGTCTTGTTCGATCGTCCGATTGAAGCACAAGCCAAATATGGTACAGCTCTTCAAGATAAGTACAAAGAAATCATCGTTAAAACAGCGATGGCTAAGCCAGACCAATTCGAAAGCACATATGAAGCAGCAATAAAAGATTATATGGCAAACGGCGGTCAAGCGATTTTGGATGAACGTACAAAAGCTTACGAGGCGATGAAGAAATAAAGGCAGTTTCGAAATTTAACAGCTTGGAGACGATGAACTTTCCTTTTGGTTCTCGTCTCTGGGCATCACCGTAAGCGGACAGGGGTGGATGGTATTGAAAGGAACCGCGTATTTACGCAGATATTGGCAGCTGTATGCACTACTTATTTTTCCGGTCAGTTACTTTATTATTTTCAAATACGGTCCGATGTACGGCATTCTAATTGCGTTTAAAGATTTCAACTTCTTTCAAGGGATTAACGGTAGTGAATGGATTGGGTTCGACGGATTTAAAGAAGTGTTCGCGATGCCGGACTTTTTCAAAGTATTACGTAATACTTTGATGCTTAACTTTTTGGATTTAATTGTATCGTTCCCGGCTCCACTGTTTCTGGCCATTATGCTCTATGAGCTGAAGATAGTATGGTTCAAAAAACTGTCGCAAACGATTTTGTACATTCCGCACTTTATTTCCTGGGTTATAATCGGCGGGATCGTTTATCAGGTCTTTGGCACACAGTCAGGCATGATTAATAATATCTTAACGTCCTTTGGCCTCGATGCGATTCCTTTTCTGACGGATAAGAAGGATTGGCTGATTACTTACCTGGTTGTTGGCGTATGGCAAAGTGCCGGATGGGGAACGATCATCTATTTAGCGGCCCTTACAGGCATTAATAGGGAACTGTTTGAAGCTGCAGATGTGGATGGTGCAGGCCGTCTCAGAAAAATTTTCAGTATTACACTTCCATCGCTGAAGCCAACAATCGTAACTCTCCTTATTATCAACCTGGGCCACATGATTGCGATCGGCTTTGAACGTCCTTATATCATCGGCAACACCGCCGTTCGGGATTATGCGGATGTGCTCAGCACCTTCGTATACCGTATTGGTATAGAATCCGGACAATATACGATTGCTACGGTAGTCGGCTTATTCCAGGCTATTGTCGGACTTGTCTTTGTGCTTGGCGCGAACTATACCTCCAAAAAATTGGCGGACCAAAGTATTATCTAGAATTATGCTACCCGAAAACGAGAAAGGAGCGGTAAGACATGAGAGATCAACAAGCCAGCCGGTCATTTGATGTCATCAATACGACCTTGATACTTCTATTCGTGCTGCTATGTCTGGCTCCGTTTATTCATATAATAGCGATTTCCTTAAGCTCGGCACGTGCCATTGTGTCCGGCGAGGTTAGTATTCTGCCGGTGGAAATCAATTGGGGTGCTTACAAGCAGGTATTCACTGACAGCTCGATGATTCGTTCGCTCGGCTTCACGGTTATGCTGACGGTTCTGTTCACTGTATTTTGTATGCTGATGACGATTGCAGCAGCTTATCCACTTTCAAAAACCAAGTTGAAAGGCCGTAAGGTCGTGATGTTTATTATCGTGATCACGATGTTTTTCAGCGGCGGTATTATTCCGGAATATATGTTGGTGCGTAATTTACATTTGTTGGATTCGATTTGGGCACTTGTGCTGCCTGGACTAATCAGTCCGTTCTATCTGATTATCTTAATTACGTTTTTTCAAGGTATTCCCGACTCGCTCGAGGAATCGGCTGAGATCGACGGAAGCTCTTATTTCCGTACTATGGTCAGCATTATCATACCGCTGTCGATGCCAGTTATCGCTACTCTAAGCCTGTTCTATGCGGTAGGCCGCTGGAATGGCTTTACCGATACGCTGATGTATATAACGAGTCCAGAGATGTATCCGCTTCAACTGAAGCTGTATCAGCTGGTTAACAATAACATGGTCAGTGAACTAATGCAGGCGGAAGGCGCAAGTGGGGGACAAATGCTGCAGCCGGAGGGCTTGAAAGCAGCGAGTGTTATCTTTGCAACAGTACCTATTCTAATCGTCTACCCATGGCTGCAGCGGTATTTCGTCAGCGGCGTTATGCTTGGAGCTGTTAAGGGGTAGCACGAATGCGGCCGCTTGCCGCAATTCATCAGGAGGGCTTAAAAGATGGGGAAGGACAAAGGACAATATTCGTTCTCAACATGCTGGAATATTAAGCGGCATCAAACAGGCAACACAATGATCAATGAAATTCGGGAGCTTGGCTTTCGCTTCGTAGAGCTGAACTATAATGTGACGAATGAGCTGCTGTCGACTATTGAACCGATGATCGAACGGGGAGAGATCGGGGTATCGAGCGTTCACAATACGTTCCCGCATGTTGCAGATCCTGATTACGGAACCGATTCTGTCTTGCTTGGCTTCGATGATGAGGAGAAGCGTCAGCGCTCTATTGAGCTGCTGATACGTTCTGCGGAGTATGCGAACCGGTACGGGGCAAAGGCCGTTGTTGTTCATCCAGGTGAGGTGCCATTTGACTATAACATCGATAATGAGCTCAAGAAGCTTTATAACGAGCAAGGTCTTGAGTCTCCTGCTTATACAAAGCTATGGAGTGAAATGATCGATCGCAGGGAAGCGGCTGCAGGCCATTATCTAAGCCGGATCGGTGACAGTCTCGAGGAAGTCTGTGATCGAATTGATGCAAAGGGCTGGGATGTATCGATTGGCATTGAAACCCGTTCGCGCTGCTACCAGATGCCGACGCTGCGCGAAGCGAAGTCGATATTCGACCGGCTGAAGGGCGCAAGGGTTGGGCTGTGGTACGATTTTGGCCATGGCATGATGATGGAACGAATGGGACTGTACGATAATGCGCGGGATATGGAAGCGATCAAGAATAATGTGGTTGGTATTCATATTCATGAGACAGTTGGCTTGTCGGATCACTGGTGCCCTTATGTGCATAGTGGCGATATGGAATACTTCGACCGTTTTCTCCCGATTATTGCAGCGGCTCCTGTGAAGGTATATGAACTCAAAGCAGTATGTACGCCGGAGGAAATTGAGCAGAGCCATGAGCTGCTGCTAGCTAAGCTCGCAGGCTTACCGGCTTAAAGGAACCTTTGGAAGGATGATTACAATGTACGAGAAGCTGGTAGCCGTCAATGATGGCTGGGTCAAACGTGGGACGGATAATCAGATTATGGACAGTCAAAGCCGCTTCTATGGAGGAGTGGCTGATCCGGACAGTGGTATTGCTTGGCCGACCCATACAGGAACATTAGCTGTGATGGCGATCTGGGGATGTGCTCTCGTAAACGCTGATTCCCGATATTATCATGACGAATCGCTGCTGTACCGTCTGGAGCTTTCGGCGGCGTTTATCGTACGCCATCAGCATGCTGACGGTACCATTTCGCCGGGCTGGACGAATATGCATTCGCCGCCGGATACAGCCTTCGCGGTTGTAGGACTTGCCCAGCTTTATGAGCTGCTTGAGAAGCATGAATGGACGGCTTTGGAGACGGCTCGAATGAATATCCGGCGGTTTCTGGAACAGTCGGTGCCGGCGCTGTTAACTGGCGGCTGCCATACACCTAATCACCGCTGGGTGCTGACCGCTGCGCTTGGCTTCCTGTATAGGCTGACAGGCAATATGGATCTTATTGCAAGGGCAGATGCCTGGTTGGCTGAAGGGATCGATTGTACAGAGGATGGGGAATGGACAGAACGCAGCAACGGCATTTATAACGGCGTAAGCGACGTGATGTTGTACCATACCGCTGAACTGCTTGGCCATCCGGAGCTGCTGGAGCCGGTTCGCCGCAATCTGCGAATGATGGCTTATCTGATCCATCCAGATGGGGAAGTTGTAACGGACTATTCCGGCCGGCAGGATTTCGGACATAAGTACGATATGTCAGGCTATTTGCTGGTATCCAGCCTAATGGCTGAACATGATAAGGATCATCTTTTTGCCGCTCTAGCTAGACTTGGTTCTGAGGTGCTTGATCATCCCGGAGCGATTCCGAACAATGCTCTATTAGGTTTTCTGCTTCATCCCAAGCTGCGTGATTCAAAGGTTGAGCCTTGCAGCCTGCCGGACTGTTACCGGATTGTCATCAACGGTCAATTCAATCGAAAAGGTTATCTAAGCCAGATGGAGTCAGCTGGACATGGCGGACGAATCTATCACAGCAGGCTTCATCCCGAGTTTGGCGCTCCGGTTGCAAGGCAGCGAGAAGGGAAAACAAGCGTGACAGTTATGACGGAGACCAATTCCTTCTTTGCGCTGCGCCATGGGGAGGCGAAGCTGCTTGGTGTACAGGTGAGCAGCACGTTTGAGCCAGGCTTTATCAAGATGAACGACATGGAGCAGCTGGGCCACGGATACCTGCTGTCGGGAACAGAAGCGAAGGGTTATTACGGTCCGATTGCAAGTGAACGGATGCCTGAATCCGCAGGAGCTCGGGTCAGTCCGTGGTATTTGCTTCCGCATCAGCTTCGTGAAGTGACTCATTTGCAGCAGCATCAATTGGAAGTCGAGTTGACTGAAACCAAAGAGGGCTGGAAGCTTCGCGTAAAATGCGATAAGCCGGATGTGCTGATGACTCAAATTTCCTTCATTTTCGGGAAGGATGGGCAGTTCAGCGGCGGCGAACGGGCGACAGCTGAGACAGGGACTGAATTCTGGCAGGATGGCACAGTAAGATTCTCAGCTGGTGACGACTGGATCGAGGTTGATGGGGGAGCACAGGAGCACGGAATGAAATCGATTCGTGGAGCCTCATACCCGTCTGATTGCCAGACACTAGTTGTTAACGTACTGACGCCTTATGAGCGGACATTCAACATTCGGCTGTCACCTGCAGGTACGGGGAGGAACGGACAATGAGCGTATATATAGAGTCCAGGGACAGCGCAAGGTATGCGTTTGGTGATGAGGATCGCCGTATTCTGGAGCTGCTGGCCAGCCGTTATATCGGTGCGAATCCACCAATCCCGTTTGCTTATCGCGCATTCTCGCATCAAGGTATTTTGCAAAATGAGGAAGGCTTGTACGATATGAATCTGTCTTCCAGATGGCCGCAAGCAGCAAACGGCGATTATGTTTATGTGTACGGGCTTGTATGGAGTGATAATGAGCGTTCGATAGATTGTAATTTAGAGCCTATTGGCCCTATTAAACTGTATATGAATGAAAAGGAATTATTCCGTACTTCCGCTGTGGAAGAAATGAAGCCGGATGCCCGTGTAGTTATTCCGATGCTTTTGGCAAAAGGTTGGAACCGGATTCTGATCGAAGCTAGGCGGACGCCTGCAGGCTTTGGCTGCCGATTCGGGGCAGATGAAGCTAAGGTTCGGATTCTGAATGTACTCGCTCCATTTACAGATCGGGCTGGCAGTGCCGGATGGGTATACTCGGAACCGGTGAAGAAGCCATATTATGGTGAAGAGGCTTTCCCAGAAGAGCTGCATTCGGAGGAGGAGACGGGCTTAAGCTGGCTTCCACGTACGAAATGGAAGACAGAGGAGGCAGCCTTGTCAAATCTGGAGCGGCAATACGGGAGACCGGAGGCAGTGGTTGCCGGCTATGGCTGGACAAGGCTGCCGATATGGGGGACAGAGTCCCTTGTACTGCAAGGGCGTGTGTGTGGACCAGCTTCGGTGTGGATCGATGGGAAGCTGGTGCTGAATCTTACGGAAGCGGGCTCTTTCCGGGAAAATGTGAAGGCAGATTATAGCAGCGGGAATCTATTAATCCGCACGCTAAGTGGACCGCAGGGCTGGGGCTTTGAACTGAATGCTTCAGCAGATGGCAAACCTCTTGCTTTGAAACAGCCTATGCACATCCATGGTTATAGCGGCGAATGGTTATACGCTGGACCAATTGCTGTAAATACAGCGCTTGACGCAGCGGCAGTCTGCCAGGTATCCACACTATTTCCTGCCATTGATCTCAGCGGGCAGCCTGCTGGCAGCACGTATTGGGAGCTGAATATGCCGCATACCCGCCTTCGTCCGTTCTATGAGAATGCGATGCTTAGTAATAAGTGGACGACAGGCACAGCAACTAACTTTGGACGCTGGGATTACCCGCTTGGCGTCACGATGTATGGATTGCTGCGCACAGCTCGGGTATTGAACCGCAAGGAGTGGTCAGACTATGCCATCTCCCATATCAGGAGTTGCACAGACATGTACGATTATGCACTTTGGGATCGCAAGGAGTACGGTTTTCCAAGCGTCAATCACCAGCTGGTGCTGACGCGGATGCTGGACAACTGCGGTTCGTTTGGTTCCGCGATGCTGGAGGCATATTTGCAGGAGGATGACGATATGTTCCTGCGTATTGCTGATCCTATTGCAGACTTTATGCTGAAGAGGCTGGAGCGGAGAGAAGACGGGGCTTTCTATCGTCTTAGCGAAGGCGAATATTTTGACAACACGCTTTGGGCGGATGATCTATACATGAGCGGGCCGTTCCTGACACGGTATGCGATCATTAGCGGAAACCAGGAAGCGATCGACGAGGCGACCAGACAGTTTCTGCTGTTCCAGCGTTATCTGTTTATTGAAGAAGAGCGGATTATGTCACATGTGTATGATTTCAAATACGGCCAGGCGACAAGAGTACCTTGGGGCCGAGGCAACGGATGGGTATTGTTCTCGCTCTCCGAGCTGCTTGAGCGCCTACCGGAGGATCATCCGAATCGCGAGGCGCTGATAGACTTCTTCCAATCCATGTGTTCTGGAGTTGCCGATCTGCAGAGCAGCTCGGGACTATGGAGACAGGTGCTGAACGAGCCTGAAGCTTATGAAGAAGCATCCTGTACGGCGATGTTCGCGTATGCTTTTGCCCGTGGTATTCGCTTCGGCTGGTTGTCTGGCAGCGATCATGATTACGCGGCTGCGGCAAGGAAAGCGTGGAAAGGTTTAACTGAAAATGCGATTGATCGGTCAGGCAATGTTCACGGCGTATGCAGCGGTTCTCGCTACTCCTTCTCACCAGATTACTATATGTACGACTTGCGCACCGTCGTCAATGACAATCATGGAATCGGCATTATGATGCTTGCTGGTGTTGAAGTCAGTTTGCTAAACAGTGCAGGAAAATTTCCCATATAAGGAGAATACATCTTTAGAGGGGGTGAACATCGTTGTTTGCACTAAAGCTTGGCGCTGCATTAGCACTTGGTCTCCTAATTGGTGTTGACCGCCAGCTTCGGCATAAACCGCTAGGTATAAAGACGAGTATGGTCATCTCGGTCGCAAGCTGCCTGATTACGATGGTATCCATTGAAGCGGCAGCTTCGCTTTCCAATCCGGGTATGACCAATATGGATCCCATGCGGCTGGCGGCACAAATCGTAAGTGGTGTCGGTTTTATTGGAGCGGGAGTCATCCTGAGGCGGAATAATGATGTAATCTCCGGCCTTACGACAGCCGCGATGGTATGGTCCGCTTCGGCTCTAGGCATAGCGGCAGGTGCAGGTTTTTATAAGGAAGCCTTCACAGCCGCCGGTATTATCATAATGGCTGTTAATCTAGTACCGCTCGCTGTTCGTGCACTTGGACCGTCCAAGCTGCGGGAGCGTGACGTATCGGTATGTATGACCTTCGACCGCGCAACTGAGCTGAACGGGATGCTTGCAAGTATCCGGTCAGATCATCAGATTAAACATACAACGATCAAAGACATAGGCGATGGCCGGAAGGAAATACGGCTTGTCCTGTCATCCGGGGATCTATACCCAACGACATCCGTATATGATGAAATGCGTCGCATAAAGAATGTCATTTCTGTAGAGGTAGAAAACATAAGCTCTTAATAGAGTTCTTTTTTTTACTAGGTAAAGCGCTTAATCCAATAGTGAAGGCGGGAAAAGGATGAAGACGATCAAATTGTCGATGGCACAAGCATTGCTTCGTTTTCTAGACAACCAGTATGTGTCGGTTGACGGGACGGAGACCAAATTTGTAAAAGGCGTTATGGGCATTTTCGGGCACGGCAACGTAACGGGAATTGGTGAGGCATTGGAGCGGAGCCCCGGAAGCCTGACCTTCATTCAAGGGAAAAACGAGCAGGGAATGGCACATGCCGCAACGGCATTCGCCAAGCAGAGCGGAAGGAAGCAAATATTCGCCTGTACGTCCTCAATTGGACCTGGCGCACTGAACATGGTGACAGCAGCTGGTACGGCAACGGTAAATCGGATCCCGCTTTTGCTCCTTCCCGGTGACAATTTTGCCTGCCGTCAGCCCGATCCAGTGCTGCAGCAGCTGGAGCATCCAAGCGATTATACGATATCAGCCGTTGATGCTTTTAAGCCTGTAAGCCGGTATTGGGACCGGATTGTCCGTCCGGAGCAGCTGATGACGGCGGCGCTTTCGGCGATGCGGGTACTAACCGATCCAGCCGAGACGGGGGCTGTCACACTCGCACTTCCGCAGGACGTACAGGCGGAGACGTATGAGTATCCGGAATCGTTCTTTGCGAAAAGAGTGCATATGATTGAGCGCCGTCCTGCTGCTGCAGATGCGATACGGCGTGCAGTCGAGCTTCTTGTTGGCAAGCGGAAGCCGCTTCTAATCGCTGGCGGCGGTGTACATTACAGTGAAGCGACCGAGCAGCTTGCTGCCTTTGCGTCGGCATTTGGCATTCCGGTTGCCGAGACGCAGGCAGGCAAGAGTGTTCTTCCATGGAACCATCCCCTCAATATGGGTGGTGTAGGTGTTACGGGGACGCTGGCGGCCAACCGTCTAGCACAAGAAGCTGACGTCATTATTGGCGTTGGTACCCGTTACTCGGATTTCACGACCTCATCCAAGTCGGCATTTGGCAATGAAGATGTGCAGTTCATTAACATAAACGTGAGCAGGTTTGACTCGGTGAAGCTGGACGGCATAGCGGTAACAGCCGATGCGAAAGAAGCCATTGCAGCGCTCCATAAGGCGCTGGCTGAGGTTGACTATGCAAGCGGTTACGCAGCTGGAGAGCTGTCGGGGCTTAAGGCGGAATGGGATCATGAGGTTGACCGATTATACGCACTTGAGCATGAAGCAGGATTATCCCAAACGCTGGCGCTTGGCGTCATTAACGAAACTCTTCAGCCGTCTGATGTTATCGTTGCAGCAGCTGGAAGCCTTCCCGGCGACCTTCATCGACTGTGGCGGCCGGTTGAACCAAAGACATACCACATGGAATACGGTTTCTCCTGTATGGGCTATGAGGTCAGCGGTGCATTTGGTGCAGCACTAGCGGAGACAGATAGAGATGTCTACGCCGTTGTAGGAGACGGAAGTTATCTGATGCTGCATTCTGAGCTCGTGACCAGCCTGCAGGAAGGTGTAAAGATGACGGTGCTGTTGTTCGACAACAGTGGCTTCCAATGTATTCATAATCTGCAAAGAGGTCATGGCAGCGACGGCTTCGGGAATGAATTCCGGTTCCGTAATCCAGTTGACGGCAAACTTAGCGGCAGTTATATGCCGATGGATTTTGCTGCTCATGCACGCAGCCTTGGAGCTCGAGCTTATACCGTTCACACAGCTGAACAGCTCCGCGAGGCAATTCTGCTGGCTCGTGAGGAGACAGTATCGACGCTGATTGAGATGAAGGTTGTACCTGGTACGAATACAGCTGGATACGAATCGTGGTGGCGTGTTGATGTGCCGGCCGTATCGGTTAGTCCGAAGGTTGAGGCAGCACATCGCGAGATGGCGGAAGAGACAGGTAAAGCTAGACAACTATAGGGGAAAGTCCAATTCGGCGAGGAGGATAAAAGCATGTCTAACAATAGACCTTTTCAGATTGGTGTACATCCCATCAATTGGGTGGGAGAGGATGTCAGGGAGCATGGGGCGGATACGACCTATGAAACGATTTTGGATGATATTCAAAGACTGGGATTAACCGGCACAGAGATGGGGCGTAAATATCCGCAGGATCTTGCTGTACTGAAGCAGGAGCTGGCATCTCGCGGCATTCAGCTGGTTTCGCAATGGAAATCGGTTCTGCTGTCCGATCCCTCTTATCGTGAGCAGGAACTTGCAGCTTATCGAGCACATTGCCAATTTTTAAGCGAAATGGGAAGTAAGGTTATCAGCACAGCTGAGGTTGGCGGCTCGCTCCACTTTGATCCACGCCGTACGCCAAATGAGAAGGAAGTGCTTCGACTGGACGAGGACGGCTGGCGCTCCCTCTCGGAAGGCTTGAACGCTGCGGGAAGCATTGCCCGCGAATTCGGCATGAAGCTTGCTTACCATCATCACGGTGGGACGGTTGTAGAATCCCCTGAGGAAATCGACCGCCTGATGGAGCTGACGGATCCATCGCTTGTCTCCTTGCTCTATGATACAGGGCATGCCTACTACGGTGGTGCTGATCCGCTTCAGGTGCTTCGCAAGCATTACGACCGGATTGCTTATATCCATCTAAAAGATATCCGGCCATCCGTTCTGGCTGAAGCACGTGCGGAAGCAGCTGATTTTGTAACCTGTATCCGAAAAGGCGTGTTCACCGTTCCAGGTGACGGCTGTATCGATTTTGCCCCTATTATTGCCGAGCTGGTGGACAGAGGATATAACGGATGGGCGATGCTCGAAGGTGAGCAGGATCCTGCGATTCACCCGCCATACGAATATGCGTTTATCGCGCTGCAACATATAGATACGCTGATTAACGAGAATGCTCGGAAGGGAGCGAAGGTCAATGAGTAAAGCTATCCAATTTGATACCGCGAAACCTCTTGATTTCGTTGCAGTTGGCCGTCTTTGTATCGATCTGAACGCCAATGAGATTAACCGTTCCATGGAGGAGACCGTTACCTTTACCAAATATGTCGGTGGTTCGCCTGCGAATATTTGTATCGGCATGTCCCGTCTTGGACTCAAAACGGCCTTTATCGGCAAAGTTGCCAATGATCAGATGGGACGGTTCATCACCGGCTATCTGAACAAAGAAGGCATTGATGCCTCCGGCGTGACCGTTGACCGTACCGGTGCTGTAACGGGACTTGCTTTTACGGAAATCAAAAGCCCTACGGATTGCAGTATTCTCATGTACAGGGACAATGTTGCTGATTTGCTGCTGGAAGCGGGAGAAGTACGGGAGGAGCTTATTGCTGACGCGAAGCTGCTCTTGATCTCCGGCACGGCGCTTGCTCAAAGCCCATCGCGTGAGGCTGTATTCCAAGCATTGGATTACGCCAAGAAGCATGGAGCAGTTATTGCTTTTGATCTCGATTACCGGCCTTATACATGGACTTCAGATGAAGAAACAGCTGTCTATTACAATCTGGCAGCAGAGAAGTGCGACATTATTATCGGAACGCGGGAAGAGTTCGATATGATGGAACGCCTTGGGAATAATCCGGAGCGGGACGACCATATTACAGCAGCCAAATGGTTTAATCATTCCGCTGATATCGTCATTATCAAACATGGCAAGGACGGCTCAATCGCATATACGAAGGACGGCTCCTCGCATCGGGCAAGAAGCTTCCCGGCTAAGGTTGTGAAGACATTTGGAGCTGGCGACTCTTATGCGGCCGGATTCCTTTATGGTTTAATGCAGGGCTGGGACATCAGCGCGAGCATGGAGTTCGGCAGCGCTGCAGCCTGCATCGTCATCTCCAGTCATAGCTGTTCAGATGCAATGCCAAAGGCACCTGAAGTTCATGCCTATATTGAAGCTTGTCTCAAGGGAGAAATTACAGCAGCAAGCAACTAACAAGCCAAACTTATCAGGAAGCGGGGAAAGACTTATGACGAATTCAACGAATACAAACACAAATACAAGTGTCCAAACTCTAAATAATCTAATCGGCGGGCAGTGGGTGCCTTCCCGTTCCGGCAAAACAGAGCCAGTCTATAATCCGGCAACAGAGGAAGTGCTCGCTTATGTGCCAATCTCATCGAGAGAGGATCTTGATGAAGCGGTTGCTGCAGCTAAGGTAGCTTTCCGCACATGGAGTAAAACACCGGTGCCGCGCCGTGCACGCGTACTATTCAAATATCAGCAGCTGCTCGTTGACAATTGGGAGGAGCTTGCACGCCTTATTACGAAAGAGAATGGCAAAAGCTACACCGAAGCGCATGGCGAGGTTCTGCGCGGTATTGAGTGCGTAGAGTTCGCGGCTGGTGCTCCGAATCTGATGATGGGCAAACAGCTTCCGGATATCGCTTCGAATTTGGAATCTGGCATGTACCGCTATCCAATCGGGGTAGTTGGCGGCATTACGCCGTTTAACTTCCCGATGATGGTTCCTTGCTGGATGTTCCCACTTGCTATTGCATGTGGCAATGCCTTTGTCCTGAAGCCTTCCGAGCGGACACCGTTGCTTGCAGCGCGGCTCGCTGAGCTGTTCACGGAAGCAGGCTTGCCAGCTGGTGTGCTGAGCATCGTGCATGGTGCCCATGATGTCGTAAATGGCTTACTGGAAAATAAAGATGTGGCTGCGATCTCCTTCGTTGGTTCCCAGCCAGTTGCTGAATATGTGTACAAAACAGGAACAGCTAACGGCAAACGGGTGCAGGCGCTGGCTGGCGCCAAAAATCACTCCATCGTTATGCCGGATGCTGACCTTGATGCTTCCGTCACACAGATTGTCAGTGCAGCCTTTGGTTCAGCCGGCGAACGCTGTATGGCTTGTGCAGTTGTTATTGCGGTTGGCGATGTAGCGGATCCGCTTATTGAGAAGCTGCAGCAGGCGGCGGACGCGATTACAATCGGCAACGGATTGGAAGACGGCGTATTCCTTGGACCAGTCATCCGTGATTCCCATAAACAGCGTACCCTCGGCTATATCGAATCGGGCGAGCAGGAAGGTGCAACGCTGCTGCGC
Organism: Paenibacillus sp. J22R56; assembly: GCF_056269375.1. Lineage (NCBI taxonomy): Bacteria > Bacillati > Bacillota > Bacilli > Caryophanales > Paenibacillaceae > Paenibacillus > Paenibacillus sp. J22R56. The sequence goes on along the minus strand of NZ_JBWDNV010000005.1, from coordinate 274,336 downwards.
GATGGCCGCAAGGATGCTGCTGCAAGCGAGAACGGTTATTTTGTAGGACCAACCATCTTCGATAACGTAAGCTGCGAGATGAAAATATGGAAAGATGAGATTTTCGCACCGGTGCTGTCAATTATGCGTGCTGCTTCCCTTGATGAAGCTATTGAAATTGCTAATCAGTCCACATTTGCGAATGGCGCTTGCCTCTTCACGAAGGATGGCAGCAATGTCCGTCAGTTCCGTGAAACCATTGACGCTGGTATGCTTGGAATCAACCTTGGCGTTCCTGCGCCGATGGCCTTCTTCCCATTCTCTGGGTGGAAGGAATCCTTCTATGGCGATCTTCATGCCAATGGTACGGATGGAGTCGAATTCTATACTCGTAAAAAAATGGTGACGGCTCGCTGGTAAGCGGGCCAACAGGGGGAGCGGCGTATGAGCAAGGTTAGAGTTGGTATTATCGGCGCGGGGCGTATCGGCAAGATTCATGCCGATAATCTGCTCCGCATGGCGGATGCAGAGATTATAGCTGTTAGTGATCTGTACGCAAATGAAGAGCTGAAGGCATGGGCAAGCGAGCGCGGTATTGGTATGGTTACGACGGACAGCTCGGAACTTATCGGACATCCGGATATTGACGCAATCTTTATTTGTTCGTCGACGGATACTCATGTACCGCTCATTATTCAAGCAGCAGAAGCAGGTAAGCATGTCTTTTGCGAGAAGCCCGTCAGCATGGATGTGAACAAGACAAAGGAAGCGCTTGATGCAGTCGAAAAGGCCGGTGTTAAGCTGCAAATCGGTTTTAATCGGCGCTTTGACCATAATTTCAAACGTCTGCGGGAGCTTGTTGCACAAAATCGCGTTGGTGATCCGCATCTGGTGAAGATCACGTCAAGGGATCCGAATCCGCCTAGCCCGGAATACATCAAGGTATCCGGCGGCATCTTCATGGATATGGCGATTCATGATTTTGATATGGCTCGTTTTATATCGGGCAGTGAGGTTGAGACGGTGTACACGCAAGGAGCGGTCCTCATCGATCCGGTTATCGGTGAATTAGGTGACTACGATACAGCTGTAACGACACTTACCTTTACAAGTGGTGCATTGGCCATCATTGATAACAGCCGTCGAGCTGTATACGGTTATGATCAGCGTGTTGAGGTGTTTGGCTCTCGAGGTGCCGCTTCAGCGGAAAATGATTATCCAAATACGGTTACCGTTAGTGATGAGGCGGGTGTAGTCCGCGATAAGCCGCTTCACTTCTTCCTCGAACGTTATAACGAAGCGTATGTCGAGGAAACTAGAATGTTCATCGACAGTGTACGGCATAACCATCCGCTCCCGGTTGAAGGTAATGATGGACTTCAAGCCGAGCTTATTGCGCTGGCTGCGAAGCAGTCTGCCAAGCTGGGAAGACCAGTTAAGCTAAGCGAACTGATTTAATTATTCGAACTTATAAAGGAGGCTGAACGCATGAGTGATTTAATCGTAAAGCCCGAGCAGGCACCCGGTGCTGATGGCAGTGTGCTGTCCATTACACCGGAGTCGGCTGGCTGGGAGTATGTTGGTTTTGAAGTGTTTAAACTAGCCCCGGGGCAATCGCTGCATCGTGAAACGGGGGATCAGGAAGCTTGTCTTGTCCTATTGAGCGGCAAAGCGGATGTATCCACGAGCACCAAGAGCTGGGATAACATCGGCGAGAGAATGAGTGTATTTGAGAAAATACCACCATACTCCGTCTATGTGCCAAACGGCGACAGCTGGAATATAACGGCGCTTACGGAGCTTGAGCTTGCGGTGTGCCTTGCGCCAGGCAAAGGTGGGCATGAAGCCCGCCTAATCTCCCCAGACCAGGTTGGAGTGGAGAATCGGGGCAGCGGCAATATGGCTCGTCTCGTTCAAAATATTTTGCCAGAGACGGAGCCTGCTGACAGCCTGCTTGTTGTCGAAGTATTTACACCTGGCGGACATTGGTCGAGCTACCCGCCGCACAAGCATGACCGGGATTTCCTTCCGGAGGAGTCATTCCTTGAGGAAACGTATTATTATCGTACCAATCCGAGTCAGGGCTTTGCGGTACAACGGGTCTATACGGATGACCGCTCGCTTGATAAGACGCTGGCTGTTGCTGACGGTGAAGCGGTGCTTGTACCAAAAGGGTATCATCCGGTTTCGGCGCCACCTGGGTATGATGTCTATTATCTGAATGTAATGGCAGGACCGACACGTATTTGGAAGTTTTATAATGATCCAGCGCATGCGTGGCTGATGCCTTCCCCAGCAGTTCCTAGATAATCATTGAAAGCGCTCCCCTTTGCGCGCATAATGAACTTAAATATGTTACGTGCGAATGGAGACCATCAATCATGAAAGCGACCATATATGATGTAGCAAAGGAAGCTGGCGTATCGATTGCTACTGTATCCCTTGTCATCAATGGTAAAGGGAAGATCAGCGAGGAACGCCGGGAAGAGATCAGGCAGATCATCATGCGTATGGGCTACAAGCCAAGCATGATTGCTTCTGCTCTAACAGGCAAGAAGACATATGCACTTGGTTTGCTTGTCCCGGACATCTCGAATCCCTTTTTCGCCGAGATCGCGAGAGCAGTCGAGGATGAAGGGCAACGTCACGGATACAGTGTCTTTATATGCAGCACGGATAACAAGGATGAGAAGGTTGAGCACTATGCCGCATTGCTGCAGCAGAAAAACGTAGATGGTGTTATCATCGGCACTGGTCTGAAGGAGCTGTCTGTATTGAAGCCATTGCTGCAGGGAGGAGTTCCTGTTGCTTTGCTTGCGAGGGAGTTTCCATCGGTTGTCGTTCCTTCCGTTGTTGTGGATGACTTTGCGGGTGGTGCCGCAGCGGCTGAGCATCTGATCTCGCTTGGACATCGCCATCTCGCCGTATTGGCTGAACAGGATTCAATCAGCAGCAGCAGAGAACGAGTACGCGGGTTCAAGCATACCGCCGAGGCAGCAGGGATAACACTTGATCCGGCATTTGTTCTAAGCTCAGGTATCAAAGAGGGGAAGAACAAGGCACAGGAGCTGCTGCAAAGGGACGATCGTCCAACCGCCATATTCTGCTGCAACGATATGCTTGCGATTGGTGCTCTCCGAGCGGCCAAAGAAATGGGACTTCGTATTCCGCAGGACTGCTCGATTGTTGGTTTCGACGATACGGTGCTCGCTTCCGTGACGGATCCGCCGCTCACAACGATTGCCCAGCCGATTGAGCAGATGGGGCAGACGGCCGTACAGCTTCTAGTCCGCCAAATCGGTCAGCCGGGAGAGCAGCCTGAACGTGTTGTTCTGACACCTTCTCTTTCCATCAGGCAGTCTTCAATGGCTTTAAGACGATATCCTGAACAGTCTATTTCATAAGTTGCAAATGGCGAAGAGGCTGAGCCCGGTTGGGTTCAGCCTCTTCGCCATTCGCAACCCCCCGCAAAACGCACGCAGCTACGTTGTACATTATGCAGCATATCAGTGCAGGGGACAGAGCAGACCGGTTTTAAGAAAAACTTTAGTTTTGCCATACCTATTATTTAAACAATTCGTTCTAACCTAGGGTAAGACAAAAACGGATTCCTTTATCAGGATCCCTAGGATAGAAAGGTTAAGAAACAGGATGAAGAACACTAATGGAACTATTATGGTATTTGTATCAATGTTGTTTTTATTATATCTGTACATTTTGCTCAAAGTGATATTGTTCAAATATGGTACGGTTAATCTTACTTTTCTATGGCAGCAATTTCACAGAACGATCGAGTATCCTGATTATATGGAATACGGCTTACAGCGTGCTAATTTTACACCGTTTAAATCGATTGAACAGAATATTCAAAGGCTGTCGGATCATAACGATCAGACTAATTTGATTGGTAATATTGTAATCTTTATGCCTTGCGGCGTTTTCGTCAGATTGTGGTCAAAACGTACAATCTCCTCTTTCCTTGTAGCATTTGTCCTTTCTTTTAGTTTAAGTTTAGGACTGGAATGCTCGCAGCTTCTATTCGCGATGGGCAGCTTTGATGTAGATGATCTTATCCTGAATGGTGCAGGAGGCCTGCTGGGATGGGGGTTGCTTGTTCTGCGAAAAGAGAAGGGGCTGTTTGAAAAGGAAATTCGTTCGCCAAAGCACACATAGGAGTACGAAAAGGAGGACAATGTTTAAGGTTCGAATTCGAATGCGGTGTAAGCTTAGAAAACAAGCAGTGATTTATCGCTGCTTGTTTTTTTTATTGCCTGGCAAACATCGTATCAAATCGATAGAAATCTAATCGTTGTTACGTTTTCCCCTTATCGATCCATCGGTAGAATGAAGGTGTAGATAAGGAGGGGACACATATGATTGCGAAGATGTATAAATACCGCTGGCAGTACCTGATGATTTTACCGGCAGTTGTGCTGCTTTTTCTATTCAATTATATCCCGATGCTGGGTATTCAGATTGCGTTTAAGAACTTCTCAATCGGCACCTCAATGTGGGACAGCAGCTGGGCTGGATTTGACAATTTCTCGTTTGTTCATGAGCCGCAATTCTGGACGGTGGTTCAGAACACCCTTTATATTTCGGTTCTGAAATTTGTCTTTGGTTTCCCGATGCCAATTCTCCTCGCCCTTATGATTAATGAGATCACGCATCCATTTTTCAAAAAATTTGTGCAGTCGGTCAGCTACTTGCCGCATTTCTTCTCCTGGATCGTTGTGGCTTACATTCTGCAATCCTTCCTGACGTTAGATGGAGGACTAGTTAATGACCTCATTGGACGTGCAGGCGGAGAACCGATCTTCTTTCTCGGTACGAATGAGTGGTTTCGTCCGATGATCGTATCCAGTGGTTTATGGAAAGAGGTGGGCTGGAACACGATTCTCTACCTGGCAGCGATTTCTACGATTGATCCACAGCTCTACGAAGCAGCAAAGGTTGAAGGTGCAGGGAAATTTGCGCAGATGCGGCATATTACGATTCCGGGTATTCTGCCAACGATATCAATTGTACTTATTTTGAGCATCCCAAGTCTAATCACGGTAGGGATGGATCAGATCTATCCTATGATGAATTCAGCCAATCAGGAAGTTGCGGATGTTCTTGATACCTATGTCCTTCGTAATGGTCTCCAGCAAGGCTATTTCGGTATGGCTACTGCAGTTGGTCTTGTGTCATCGATCATTAGTCTCCTGCTCGTCGTGTCGACGAACACATTCTCCAAGAAAATCAACGGTGAGGGGCTGTGGTGACAAATGAGAGCAACTATGCTTGAACGGATCGGACAGTGGATTATTGTAATCCTTCTAGTAGTCATGTGCGTTTCTATTATTTATCCATTTGTTTATATGCTGGCTATTTCGCTTAATACGGGGGCAGATGCCGCAAAAGGTGGCGTTTATCTCTGGCCGCGGTCCTTTACCTGGATCAACTATGAGATTGTGCTTGGAAATCAGGTTATCCGCCATGCTTATCTGATCACCATTGCAAGAACGATTATTGGGACAATTGGCGGGCTAGCCATTACTCTTGCAGCTGCGTACGGATTATCGTATAAACGTCTTCCGTTCCGAAATGGCATCCTGACTTATATTCTCTTGACGATGCTGTTCAGTGGTGGATTAATTCCCTTCTATATTCAATTGTTTAAACTCGGACTTACCAATACGTTTTGGGTGTACGTCATCCCTGGACTTTTCTCAGCTTGGAATATGTTCGTCATGCAGAAGTTTATACAAGGTATTCCTGAAGCATTGTTCGAGTCCGCTGAATTGGACGGAGCTGGTCCCGTTCGGATTTTGATTCAAATTATAGTACCGCTCTCAAAACCGATGCTTGCCGCTCTTGGACTCTTTACGGCAGTTGGTCATTGGAACGACTGGTTCTCGGGCGCCTTCTATGTGACGAGCCAGAACCTGATTCCGGTTCAAACCTTCCTGCAGCAACTGCTGACAGCGCAAGACTTATCCGCGATCATGAGCTCTAACCAAAATCAGGAAGTGCTGGCACGAAGCTCGATGGATAATATTACGCTAATGTCAGTCAAAATGGCTACGGTGATGATCAGTGCTCTTCCGATTCTTGCCATTTATCCATTCCTGCAGAAATATTTTGCCAAAGGCGTTTTGATCGGATCGGTCAAAGGCTGAATCACTCTCGGGTATAATTGATCTACCATATACCAATTTGTTGATAGACTCGAAGAAAAAGGGGAGAAAGAAGCATGAAATTTAAAAAAAGCAGTATCGCAGCTCTAACCCTAGCCGCCACATTAAGCATAACGGCGGGTTGCTCTAGTAACGGCAATACAAATCAGAATAACTCAAGTACAGCAGCTAATTCAACAAATACGAAAACGACCGACAGTTCGGGTAAATTCAAGCTTTGGCTGGGCTGGACGGCAACGATTAATAATGACAGTTTAGTTCAGCAATATTGGAAAACAGAAGAGCCAGGAGTCGACGTTCAGCTCGAAGCGACACAGGGCGATGTCTTGACAGCGCTTAATCTGAAGCTTAATACTGGCGGGTTTGATGATGCAGCTATTTTCGGCCGTAATCAGGTGATTGATGATGCGATGAAGCGTTCAAATCTTATTCAGCCTCTTGAGCAGTACTTTAACATGCCGGATAAATATCCAAGCCTGGCGGCCATTCCGAAGGAATATCTGGAGCAGATGGAAGATGCGGACGGACATATTTGGTCACTTCCTTCTTACTTCGATATTAATCCGTCTGAACCATGGCCGGGGTGGTCATCCAGTGCATGGTTTATCCGGACTGACGTTCTCGAGAAGGTTGGAATGACGGAGAATGATTTGACTACCCTTGATGGTGTAGAAACTTATCTGAAGAAAGCCGCAGAGCTTAAGGATGAGTCAGGCAAGAGCCTGCTGCCGCTGGGTATTCTTACGGATAAGAACGATGAAAATGCGGTTCTGGCTGCATTTGGCGTGACGGTTGCAACAGCAGGCGGGGTTGCTCCGGTGAAGCAAGAGGGTGACAACTTTATCTTTATGTATGATAATCCAGGCTTCAAAGAAGCTTACAAATGGATGAACCGTTTATACCAGGAGAAACTTATTGATCCTGAGGCATTAACGGATAAAAGTGAGCGCTATATTGAAAAAAATAAAAATGGCCGATATGCGATGAACATCGGAAGCTTCTGGGATTTTGATGCTTCCTTATGGGAACAGCTGGATGGTCCAACAGCACCAGGCTGGTTCTACAAACCGATTCCTTTCCCGCAAATTGAAGGTGTGAATGGGCTGGGTACTACTCAAGTGATCAATCCTTATCCAGGCTATGATACTTATATTAGCAAGAATACGAAAAACCTTGATGCGATTCTTAAATTCTATGATTATACCTTAACACCGAAGCCAGAGCAGAATATGGTCATCAATGAAGGACCGGCAGGGAAATATTGGGGTTGGGTAGATCAGCCGTACGGCAAGTGGGCATTTACAGATGAGAGCTACAAAGCGCTGCGCAACTCGGGTGACCAGGCTAAGAAAGCACAAGTGACGCCAGAACTGTATATGACTTCGAACTACAGCAATGAATGGTATGCTTGGTGGACCAATGAACAGACTCATGCCGGCGGTGTAAAAACAGGAGAGTTCTCGCAAGAGATTGCCAAGATGGGAGCTACTCGTGTTGCGGAAAATTATGATATGGTAAAAGCAAAATCAGGCGGCGTTTGGGAAAAATACGCACCTGAGCTAGCTACCGTGTATAAAGAGTACCGTGCAAAACTGCTTATGGCGAAGGACGATGCACAATTCGAGAAAGCATGGACGGAATTCACCTCTGCGCTTGAAAAGCGTGCACATTGGAGCGAGCTTAAGACAGAGTGGAATGAGTTATACAAAGCGATGAACAATAAATAAAAAAGAGATAAACGCATATCAAGGAGCAGCCCTTTATTGGGATGCTCCCTTTGCAGTTTCCCGGAAAAATAACGATAACGGGCGAAGAATGGGAGAAATGCCTGATGCGACGCTGGATTGAGAGAAATACGATCCGATTGACCCGAACGATGAGTCTGCGCGGCAAAATTGTTTTGCTATACGGGCTTATCGTGGTTATACCTACCATTATTTTAGGAGTCGGCGCAGGGTATCTGGCTCTTCTGAACGTCAGAGACAATTATATCGTCACGATTAACGAAGCCGTTCGTCAGACAACGCAGAGCGTTGAGTTCCGCAAACAAAGCTATGATCTTCTTGCGAATCGGACGGGGACGGACGGAGAGCTTATTTCCAGACTGAGCCGAACCTATACCAATTGGTCGGAACAGCTGGAATCGGTCAATTATATTGATCGTTCCTTTCAGGTAATGAGCCGCTATTTGCCTGGTATTGAAAATTTTCGGATTTATCATGACAATGAGACTCTTACGGAAGATGGAGGACTGTTATGGAAGCCGTCTGACCGGCCTTTAAATCATACTGACGAGAAGTCCTGGTATGAAGGTGTAATGGCTTCACCTTTTGCTTTACAATGGTCAGATGCCCCCGGGGAACATGCACAGCTCGCAGTCTCCCGAAAGATTACGAATGCTACGGGCTATACCTATGGCGCTATCTATATGCTGCTGGATTATAACAGCGTGTTTGGCGAGTTAATGGACCGCCCCTTCAAAGGCTCAGGCAGCCTGTATTTATTAGATGAGAATGACCGGATTATTGCGGCCTCAGACCGTTCATTGATTGGGAGGCCAGTTGAAGCGACTTCACTTTCCAAGCTATGGGCAAGTAGTGAAGGAGCAGAGAGCCTTACTAATAATGGCGAATACTTTACGGTCCGTCACATTAATGGCGAATGGAAGGTCGCCGCGCTTATCCAGATGCGTCAAATGGAAAAGCAGTCCGCCTTAATTGTCTACAGCATTGTTGCTATCACGGTGTTTTTCCTGTTTTTCTCTATGTTCCTTGTAATGATCGTACTGAAAAACGTTGTTTTCCGTATTCGTAAGCTGGGCCACCGAATGAGCGATATTGCTGAGGGGGACTTTGACGTATCTGTGCAGAGCAGAAGCAGGGATGAGCTTGGGGAACTGGAAATGATGTTTAACCAGATGACGGGAAAGCTTGGATCAGTTATTGATATGCTTAGTAGTGCCAAATTACAGGAGAAGGAATCATCATTCCGGGCACTCCAAGCCCAAATCAATCCTCATTTTATATATAATTCGCTTAGTTTGCTTCAGTGGCGCGCTCTCGACCAAGGAGATCAGACTCAGGTAGAGACCATTGAAGCGTTAACGACTTTTTACCGGTTCGCCCTAGATAACACATCTAATGTGACGCTAATCCATAAAGAATTGGAACATGTGAGGGCTTATCTGGATATACAACAGCTGCGTTATCCCGGTCGTGTCCGAATCGATTGGGAGATTGATGAGGATGTAATAGAGCTCTACTCCATTAAGCTGATTTTGCAGCCTATTGTGGAGAATGCATATATTCACGGAAAGATCTTTACCCGGCCTAATGCTTATATTGCAATTCGTATCAAACGGTTAAATAATCATGTCCAATACGAAGTAAGAGACAATGGTATAGGGATGGATACCGAGACTCTGACCCTAATTAAGAATGGTGAAAAAGCGGGAAAAGGAAACGGATTTGGGCTTTTAAATATTAGAGAGCGTCTTCATTTGTATTTTGGCCACGCCGGACAATTACACGTAGAGAGTAACTCTGAGACAGGAACGATTATTATGATTGAGATGCCTGTCTATACACATAAACCGCATATTCAACGGGAGGGATAATCATGCTGCAAGTACTTATAGTAGACGATGAACCGTCACATGTTCAAGGATTGGTAAGGCATATCCCTTGGGCTAAACTTGGGTACTTGATCCCGCTTACAGCGGAGTCGGGTGAAGAAGCTATTCCTATTCTTGAAGCGGGTCCAGTCGATGTACTGATTACCGATGTATCTATGCCCGGTATGAACGGGATTGAGCTCGCTGCCGAAGCCAAATTGATTCATCCTGACATTCAAATTCTGGTTATAAGCGGATACAATGAGTTCGAATTTGCACAAGAAGCAATTGAAGTAGGGGCAAAGGGCTATGTACTGAAGCCTCTCAAATTATCGGAAATTGAACGTAAGCTGACCGCATTTCGGCAAACGCTAGAGAGTATAACTCAAATCAATGAACAGACTATAAAGCTCAAGGAGATTGTCTCGGATAGTCAGGAAATGCTAAAGGATACGTTTATTTTCGATATTCTGGAGGAAGAGCCGATGGAGGAGGAATCTTTACACTCCTGGTGCCAGCTGCTTAATCTGCCAAACCAGCCATCTGAAGGAATACAACTGATTACAGCTATAATCGATAACTACTCGGATTCTTCTGGTAGCGATGCACAGAGCAGGCTTATGCTTGGTTCAGCACTTCTGCAATCGGTTTCAGTGGGGCTAAAGGATTTGGGTAATGTTCTGGTCTCCAAGACTAGACCTGACCAGGTTGTGGCTATTCTTATAAATCCGTCGATAGATAAAAGAAGCAATATCGATAAACAAATGAGATTCGTACAAGAATATATGAATAACAGCTATGGAGTATCGGTTTCAGTTGGCATCAGCCGTTGGGGGTATGAATGGCGGGAAATGAATCAGATCTTCAGGGAAGTCAAATTTACGATTGCGGATGTCCGTCAAAGCGGTAAGGGATCTATCACGTATGTGGGAAATACAGAGCGAAAGGCATTCGAGGACTATCGAATGCAAGAAAACATGCTGCCCGATTTATTAATGCTTGCGGAAAGCGATGACCCCCTTCCTTTAGTAGATAAGGTAGGACAGACGTTTAAGGAATTGGAAAACAGCGGACATAACATGGCCTATATTCAATCTCTTAGTATAAGCCTTCTCGGGGAGCTGTCGCGTAAAGTATGGCAGGATACAGAAGAGATCAACTTTCTGAACAAACGTGCTTGGCATAGACTTTTGGATTGCAAAACGATTGATACGATGAAGGACATTGTTATCGATTATATCCACTCGGCTAGTATGCTTGTGAGGAAAGAGCGGTCGCTCCAGCAGCATCACCTAATCAGTCGTATCGTTTCTAGTATGGAAGAGCAACTGCCGATCAGTATGACAGTGAAACAGCTTGCAGAACAGTTTCATATCAGTGCAGGACATCTGAGTGTGTTGTTTAAGAAAGAAACGGGACTAACGATCTCTGATTTTGTTAAAAACCTGAGGATGAAAAAAGCGAAAGAGCTGCTTCAGGATCCAACTATTAAAATTTACGAGGTAGCTGAACGAGTAGGTTTTCAAACGCCTGCTTACTTTACCTATCAATTCAAGAAAAATGAAGGCTGTACACCACAGGAATATCGCGACCGCTTTTATGTATAATATTTCCTGCAGGATACGAAGAGCGGAAATCTATCCGCTCTTTTTTGCGCCCAGCAATAATTATACGACCCGTGTGCAGTTGAATCATAATAAGGAACCTCCAGGCTATTACTTCATTACGGTTAAGGTCTATATAACTTTCGGTAAGTCTCGGGTGTCATGCCTTCCTTCTGGCGAAAGGTAGAGACGAAGTGACTAGCATCTCTGAACCCGACCGCTTCACCTATGCGGCGTACGGTCCAGTCTGGCCTGGAAGGCAGCCATTCCTTCGCCTTGCGGATTCTGAGTTGGATCAGATAAGAGTAAGCGGTTTGGCCAAACAGCTCGCGGAATCTTTCATTCAGCTGCCGCTCTCCGATGCCAAGCTGCGCTGCCATATCCGATAATCCGATCTCCGGATTGGCGAATTCCTTTTCCAGCCACTCCAGCAGGACTTGATTCCGCTCCAATCGTTTGGACATAGAAGGCCGATTGTCTGTACGGGCATCCGTACGAAGCAGTGTAAGGAATTGATATAGATCTGCTGATGACTGCCAGCCGGAAGGATCGCTTCCGGTTTCAGCAAATGTTAGCATATCATTCAGTTGATTGGAAATCCGATCATTGCCGGCTTCCCATTGAAAATGTTCAGCGCCGCTCCATCCAAACGACGGGACCAAACTTGCAGCCATACTCCCGTGAAACGTAATATAACCAGTCTGCCATAGTCCATTTCTTGCTTCATAACGATGAGGGGTGCCAGGTGCAAGAAGGACGCCAGATCGCTCGGTCATTCTCCAGGTTTGACCATTCGCCTGCAATTCTCCTTCTCCATGAATGGTATGAAGCCAGTGGAAATAGGGATATCCGTCAGGTCTGTCCAAAGTCTCTTGATCGGGATTAAATCCGATGGTTTCCAGCTGTAAAGGCAGTGGTTCTGAGGGGAAAGCGGGAACGACACGTCGCATCATAGCGGACCTCCGTATTTTTATATATGATATCGGTTATTTTATATAGGATATAGTAATTATAACGCTTACAATAAAAATATCTAATGCAGTTTTATCATATACAAAGAGGTGTGACAAGATGATTAATACAAAGAAACCAAAGATATGGTACGGCGGAGATTATAATCCGGATCAATGGGAGAAGGAAGTCTGGGACGAGGATTTACGTATGTTCAAGCTTGCTGGTATCGATGTGGCAACGCTGAACGTATTCGCATGGGCGAAAAATCAGCCTGACGAGGAAACGTACGATTTTGGCTGGCTCGATGAGGTGATGGATAAGCTTCATGAAGACGGAGTTGGTGTCTGTCTTGCGACCAGCACTGCTGCGCATCCTGCTTGGATGGCACGTAAATATCCGGATGTCCTGCAAGTTGACTTCAACGGCAATAAACGTAAGTTTGGAGGACGACATAATTCATGCCCGAACAGCCCGACGTTCCGTAAGTATTCGGTGCGGATGGCGGAGAAGCTGGCAGAGCGTTATAAGGATCATCCAGCATTGCTTATTTGGCATATCAATAATGAATATGGCGGGGCAGGCAATTGCTACTGCGACAATTGTGAAGCTGCCTTCCGTGTATGGCTGAAGGAACGTTACGGTACAATTGAAGCGGTAAACCATGCTTGGAATACAGCGTTTTGGGGTCATATTTTCTATGATTGGGAAGATATTGTACTGCCGAGCGGCCTTAGTGAAGAATGGTACGGTGCAAACGGCCGTACAGATACGAACTTCCAAGGGCTTTCACTTGATTACATGCGTTTCCATTCCGACAGCCTGCTCGATTGCTACAAGCTGGAGTATGAAGCGGTCAAGAAGCAGACGCCAGACATTCCGGTTACAACTAATCTAATGGGTGCCTTTAAGAAGCTTGATTATCATAAATGGGCCAAACATATGGATGTCGTATCATGGGACAACTATCCACGATTTGATACGCCGCACAGTTACACCGCAATGATGCATGATTTGATGCGTGGTCTGAAGGATGGCCAGCCGTTTATGCTGATGGAGCAGACTCCAAGCCAGCAGAACTGGCAGCCTTACAACTCGCTCAAGCGCCCTGGCGTTATGAGATTGTGGAGCTACCAAGCGGTGGCGCGTGGTGCGGATACCATTCTGTTCTTCCAGCTGCGCCGCTCGGTTGGGGCTTGTGAGAAGTATCATGGAGCTGTAATTGAACATGTTGGACATGAGCATACGCGTGTATTCCGTGAGTGTGTGGAGCTTGGAGCAGAGCTAGGAAAGCTTGGTGATACGCTCCTCGACTCCAGAGTGAAGGCAAAAGTTGCGATTCTGTTCGACTGGGAAAACTGGTGGGCGATTGAAATGTCCAGCGGCCCAACGATTGCCCTCAAATATGTAGAGGAAGCTCATAAGTTCTACGATGCCCTTTACCGTGCGGGAATTGCGGCTGAGGTGGTCAGTGTTGAAGCGGATCTCAGCGGTTACGATCTTGTTATCGCACCAGTTATGTATATGGTGAAGCAAGGTGTAGCAAATAAGCTGGAGAAATTCGTTGAAGCGGGTGGTTCGGTCATTTCGACCTACTTCAGTGGTATTGTTAACGAGACCGACCTCGTTACACTAGGTGGTTATCCTGGCGAGCTTCGGAAGCTGTTTGGCATTTGGGCAGAAGAAATCGATGCTTTGCTTCCTAGCCAGCGTAACCGAATTGTTCTATCGGATAACACGCTTGGCTCGAAGACGGAATATGAGTGCGGGATGATCTGCGATCTCATTCACTCCGAAGGCGCCGAAGTAAAAGCCGTATATGGGGATGACTTCTATCGTGGCATGCCGGCGCTTACCGTCAACAAGTTTGGTGCAGGCGAAGCCTGGTACTTGGCAACAAGTCCGGAAGCAGCGTTCCTGCAAGAGTGGCTGCCTCAGCTATGTGCAGCGCGAGGTATTGAACCTCTCGTTCCTACTACTCCAGAAGGTGTGGAAACAACTATTCGCACCAAAGACGGCCAGGATTACTTGTTTGTGCTAAATCACAAAGCAGATACTGTTGTAGTCAATCTAGGCGAACAATCAGGTATCAACCTGCTGACTGACCTCCCTGTTCAAGGCGGCCAAACAGAGCTCGCAGGTTACGACGTGCAAATCATCAAACTTAATAACTAAACAGAAAGCGGCAGCCCAGTGGCTGCCGCTTTTATAATCTAATTAGCCGTGCAGGTCTTCCAGCACGGCAAACTTTCATTAATGAAGTAAAAGCAGAACGAAGCATTTTGAATGATTCTGGAGAAGCGCAGCGTTCGCCTTTGCTATGGGATTTCTACCCTAACCTTTTTAATAAGGGAATCCCATAGCAACAGCGATCGTAAGAACATTCAAATGCGCAGTTATGTTGCCGTTACGAAGATGACTTCCGGTATTCTGTAGGCGTAATCCCAACATTCTTTTTAAACACGATATTAAACGAATCAATACAGGTATAACCAACAAGCTCGGCAATAATGGCAATCTTCTGACTGCTGCTGCGCAGCAGCTCACAGCTTTTCCGGATACGGAGGCTTTGCAGGAAAGTACCAAAGGTTTGATCCGTGTACTTCGTAAAAAGCCGTTGAAGCTGCCTCGAGCTCCATCCCGACACGCGGGACAGCTCGGACAGCGTAACGGCTCTATTAAAGTTTTGCTCCATATAATCGATCACACGATGAAAGCCCTCAGATTCAGGCAGACGTTTCTCATTTTCTTCAAACTTCCGCCTGTAAACCGTAACGATCAGCTGATTCAACAAGGCATACAACATCGTTTTGGAACCAATCCTGTTCTCGGACATTTCCTGGTACAGCTCCAGCATAATCCCCTCAATTGCCCCATCATGGTCAAAGACAGAGTAATAGGAAGAGGCATGGCTCACAAGAGAAGTAAGATGCTCTTGAACAGGCTGCTCTAGAAAAGCCGACAGTTGCCCTAGCAGATGTTGATCAAACAGGCAATTATAGACGACGGGTGGTTTACTAGTCCGTTCTGTTGTGGCAGGCCGAAACACATGAGCAGCTCCAATTGGAATAACGAAGAGCATTCCTTTATGAATAGGAAACGTGTCCTGCCCGATATGATGGAAGCCACTTCCTTCTGCTACGTAACTAAATTCAATGAAATCATGAGCATGATAGGGGACCATAAAATCTTCCGTAAATCGGTTGACCAGCATATGCAGGTTTTCCTGAAGAAAATGTTGACTCTCAAATACCTCATAGGAGCGGTTCATCAGTCGGTTCATTCCTCGCATCTGATATACATGTAGTATAACGTGTCTATGATCGTAATGTCATGATTACAGGGATAAAATGTCCTTTTCAGCCGGGAGTCCAGATTATACAGCCTATATAATGAAACCATACTACAGCTATGGCCTCAGCTGCGTGCAGAGGTTCTGAAAGGATGAGTATTTAGATGATTCAAAGCCCTGAATGGATCTGGTACCCGGGAGATTTTGAGATTTATCATCATTTGCTGCTGAATACCCGCCGGGAAGAACGGGATCATCAATGGCCAGCTTTTTGGCGGCTGGATGACTGCTATCATAATGTAAAGTTCCGCAAAGAAGTAAAATGTGATACTCCTGAAGAAATGACAGTGTATGCACATGGCAGTGGAGTCATTTGGGTAGATGGAAAAAGGTATCCTTTTGAAAAACCGATCAGCCTCTCAACCGGCAGTCATAATATCGAGATTATGGTGGCACGTACGGATGGTTTACCTTCAATCTTCATAGATGGACAACAGAGTGCAAGTAATTCGTCTTGGGAGGCGAATGATTACAGCATCGATTGGCTGCCAGCTGGATGTAACGGGCTGTATCTGAAGCAAGAGGATGATCCTGCTATTTTTGCATTCCAGTATGAGGAGATCCTCCCTCTATCTATTGAGCAGGGAGAAGAAGGGATTCTGTTCGACTATGGGAAAGAAACCTTCGCCGCGTTGCAGTTCGAGAACGTCCAAGCCACTAAGGACATACGGCTTTTTTATGGGGAATCGATAGAAGAAGCTTTGGATACAGAGCACAGCATTATTATTGATACAATCCCGTTAGCAAGTACTTCGTATCATTGTCATCCCCGCGCGTTCCGGTATTTATTTGTACAAGGGGCAAAGAAAGAACAATTCAAGTTAACAGCTAGGTACGAATATTTGCCGCTTGAGCAAAAAGGAAGCTTTATGTGCTCGAATGATCTGATCAACCGGATCTGGGAGACAGCGGAGTATACACTGCACCTCAACAGCCGCGAGTTCTTTCTTGACGGGATCAAGCGGGACCGATGGGTATGGTCAGGTGATGCTTACCAGAGTTATTTGATCAATAACTATTTGTATTTTGATCCGGCAATTACGAAGAGGACGATTGTTGCCTTGCGGGGGAAAGATCCAATCGTGAGGCATATCAACACCATTGTCGATTATTCTTTCTACTGGCTGATGAGTGTTTATGATTACTATGAAACGACAAAAGATGTAGATTTTATTACCATGATCTATCCTCGAATGAAATCTATGATGGAATATTGTATTTCACGCACAGATGAAGACGGCTTCATCCGCGGAAGAGAGGGAGACTGGGTATTCATCGACTGGGCGGAAATCGATAAGACGGGCGCAGTAAGTGCCGTGCAAATGCTGTACGCGGAAAGTCTAAAAGCGGTATGGGCTTGCGGAGAACTGATTGGCGCTGGAGATAAACGTTATTTGGAGCGTTACGAGCAGTTAAAGGACCGAATTAATGAATGCTTCTGGGACGAAGAGCGTGGAGCCTACATGGACAGCTTCGAATCGGGCAAACGTAATGTTACACGGCATGCTAATATTTTTGCTTTGTTATGGAATTTGGCTGACTCAGATCAGCAAGAGAGCATCATCACAAATGTGCTTCTTAATGATGAAGTTCCTCAGATCAGCACGCCTTACTTCAAGTTTTACGAGTTGTCTGTAATGAGCCGGATTGGTCAATTAGATTATGTATCGGGGCAGATACAAGATTATTGGGGCGGCATGATGAAGCTGGACGCTACGACCTTCTGGGAAGAATATAACCCGGAGATCACTGGTCCTGAGCGGCTTAGTATGTACGATGACCGTTACGGCAAAAGCTTATGCCATGCTTGGGGAGCAAGTCCAATCTATGTGTTAGGACGATATTATCTTGGGGTGTATCCAACGTCACCGGGTTATGAAAGTTATGTTGTAGAGCCGCAGCTTGGCGGTTTAGAGTGGATAAAAGGTACGGTTCCCGTCAACGGAGGAACCGTAAATGTCGAGTTGACACAGGATGCTCTTGAGGTGAAGTCCGATCTGGCTGGAGGAGTGGTACGGTTTTGTGGCAAGGACTACCCTCTTTCCAAAGATGTACCATTTGTTCTGAGCTTGAGCTAGCTGGAAGACTTATATGGTTGAGAAGCCAAAAGGCCGTACAGTTTCGAACTGTACGGCCTTTTCTTGTTCATTCGGAGAATTAATTAATCGTATAATAGCAATAAGATTGGGCTTCCTGGATAAGATCTTGTTGCTTCAGCTTATTGTCTGCTCCAGTGCTCTCATGCAAATCTAATAATGCAGATGATGCGAGTTCTTTTCTTATCAAATCCCAGCAATGATCGTGGAGCCGAACGGATTCGAGGCATTTTGCTAAGGAAAGACCTTTCCATCTGGTGAAAACAGTTGCCCATTGAAGGGGATCAACATGCCGGTATTCAGGAGGAATGGGACAGGATGCCCAACCTGACATGCCGCTGCTATAGAGATGGAGCCATAGGATACGAGGTTGATTTGCTGCCAAATATGTAGGAAGAGCTGGATTGCATATAAAGATTTCGATATAGGATATTTTCTGATTAACTAGCAAATGAAAAGGGGTAGGCTCAGCGGTTACGATCATAGGATCACTCCTGTTTCTGATATAAGAGGAATAATACGCCTTCTGCCCTTCATTGTAAAATGCAGAAATAGCTTTGATTTACGTTTTTTGACTGTTTAATCCCCATGGAAACGGATTCATTTTATGCCATTATTCAAATGGATAGCTCTTGCTTCGGAAAGCATGGAATCTCATCAAAAGCTTGATCTGTTCATTATCCTTGTGAGAAATCAATTAGGGAAATAGACCCAGTGATTCTTTATAGTGTATAATTATCCAATATTAAATGTAGTACGGGCTCCTTTTTTAACAAATTTAAAGCGCTTTCAAAAAATCACCCTAGTGTAACTCCATTGCCATAATGATAGACGATAGGAGGACGGGCAGATGAAAAGATTTCCCATGATGCTTCAATTGATCTTGATTCTGATCTGTGTCATGGCTATTCCGACTGCCATTCTGACCTGGTATAGCGGGACACGGATATTAGGGTATTCAGAAAGTGCTATTGCGGATACTTCACTTGCAGGACTTAATGCGAACCGTGAGCTTAACGAGAATGCGATGAATAATCTGGCTCAGGATGCGGTGCAGCTGGCTGGTACGAATATTTTCGATCGTATCCGCAGCTTCAAAACCTACTCGGAGCTTAACTCGGATTATATTGACGTAATCAGCGCGCTTAAAATATTGAATGAACTGGTAAGCCTAAACCATCGGGTGGACGGCGTATATTCCACGTACTTCCTGCTTGAGGGTGCCAATTATGTGGTGTCTAGCGACAGAGGAATTACGACACTGGACCGTTATGAACAGGTTGATTGGCTGGAAAAGGCGCTTGAAGGACGAAGAGGGATCGGCGGAGTATGGTACCCTCGCCAACTGGATTCCGGGATCAAAGTGGTATCCTATGTTCTGCCATTGAACCGTCTGTCAACAACAACAAGAGGAACGATTGTCGTTAATTTACGTGAGAGTCAGATTGGGGATTACCTAAGCTCAACGGAGCCTGGTGCAGAAGGCTTTATGCTCCTGAAATCCGACGGCACTATCATCTCTCATAATGATAAATCATTGCTGCTGACCGATGGCAGTGAACAGCCTTTTATCCAAGAAATATTACGCAATCAAGTAAGAGAAGGTTATGCCTTCCATGTGCTCGAAGGAGAGCGACTGCTGTATACCTGGTCGCGCTCGGCGCAGCTTGGCTGGTGGAATGTGAACATCTATTCAATGGATGAGCTTATGACTAAGACGTACAGCCTGCAGCGGAGTATTATTCTCATAACGGGAATTATTATATTTGCGGGAACCATCCTTGCCGTTTTGCTCGCAACTTGGTTATCCCAGCCTTTCAGGAAGCTGGTCCGAACGATGCGTGAACGGAGTAATCTTGTAGGTTCAAACAAGAACGAGCTCGCATTCCTGGAGTCAGCGTTCAAGCGGATGCAGGAGGAAGAGGAAGGGCTGCACACCTTGCTGCAAGAACGTGAGCAGGATACACGCAGCTTGTCCATCCATCATTTGCTGCGCGGCGAAGTGAAGAAACAAATTGTTGAGATGTTTCCGGAACGTTATTTCATTGTAGCGATTGTCTCCATAGACCGTTTCAGGCGGTATGTAAGCAAGAACAATCCGGAGACACGAAGTTATCATCGTTACCTGCTGCTCCCCAAATGCGAGAGCTTGTTCCCGGATGGTGTATACGCACGTGGCATCTATCAAAATGACGGCTGCTTCGCTTTCATCATCAATTACGGGCAAGATGAGCTGGAGAATGGGGCAAACGGAATAAAAGGAGCTCTTATTCAGATTAGAGATACTGCATTGGATTTACTTGGTCATTCTGTGACGATAGGTGTAAGCAGCCAAACGGAATTTAGCGATATAATTCCTGAGAGGGTAGCAGAAGCGACGGAAGCAATAAAGCATCGTATGACCAAAGGCAGCGGTTGCATCTTCTATTGGAAGCAGGAGGAAGAGCGCAGCAGGAAATATTTATATCCAACGAATAGTGAGAGGCGTATCGTTAATTTTCTTGATCGGGCTGATCTAGACAGTATCTTAATGGAGCTGGAAAGTATAAGCAGTGAGATCCACTCGGATGAATACATCTCTTACGACAATATTTTGTTTATCTACAATCAATTGATCGGCGTCACGGTGAAGCATCTTCGGGAGAACAATATAAGTACGTCCAGAATTTTTGCAGGGCGGGGCAATATTTACTCAGCGATTGCTTCCATAGACACTCTTGATGAGCTTGAAAAATATATTCGTGATTTCTTTACCGAGATTGCGCAGCATCTTGCACGCAGTACAGGAGAGGTCAATCATGGTGATCGCATTATCGGATATCTGGAACAAAATTTCTGCAAAGAGATTGTGTTCGAAGAGATGGCGAAGGAGATTGGCATTAGTTATTCCTATATGCGGAAAATCGTTTATGAATTAACCGGCAAAAGTCTAATTGATTATACGAATCAATTACGGATCGAGAAGGCAAAGCAGCTGCTCCTGGAATCAAAAATGACGATTACTCAGATTGCCACGGAAGTTGGCTACTTTAATGTTCAAAGCTTTAATCGGTTTTTCCGTAAGTACGAAGGGATGCCTCCAAGCAGCTATAAGACGTCGAGATCCAGGACATCGTGAGGTAAATAGGAAGGAATAGAGCTGTCATGCCGCTGCAGGACAGCTTTTATTTTTGCTCATACCTATCAGAATTGATCATTATCCGCACTATATCGGCAAAAATGAAGCGTTTACAATCAAAAATGACGGGGAGAATCAATACTCAAGATTTACCACTTGAAAGAGGCGAGGGTATGATGATGACAGCCTCGACAATGTATGGTGCGAACAATCGACGGGGGGAAGTTAGTCGCTGAGGGGGTGAGAATGTGAAAATTGAAAGCGCTTCACACCAGAGTGAAACCGCTCTAAAAAGTATTCAATTAAATAAACGCGGAATGATGCATTATCTCAGGCGGGACTGGCAGCTTTATTTACTTCTATTAATCCCGTTGTCATTTGTACTGGTCTTCAAATACGCACCGATGTCCGGGCTCATCCTTGCATTTAAAAACTATAAGATTGCAAAAGGGTTCTGGGGCAGCGAGTGGGCGGGCTTTGAAATATTTAGAGAAATATTCGCCAAGCATGACTTTGGCCGTGCCGTCCGCAATACGATTCTGCTTAACAGTCTTGACCTGTTATTCAGCTTTACAATGCCAATTGTGCTAGCACTGCTGCTTAATGAGGTTAGAGGTGTAAGATTCAAGCGTATTAACCAGACCTTACTGTACCTGCCGCATTTTCTGTCTTGGATTATTATCGGTGCAATTGCTTATCAACTGCTCAGCGAGAGTAACGGCGCGATCAATAATCTCATTGCTATGATGGGCGGCGACCGGATTCCGTTCCTGCAGGATGACTCCAACTGGCTGATCAGTTATCTGGCTATTGGTGTCTGGCAGAGTATGGGATGGGGAACCATCATCTACCTTGCTTCAATCAGCAGCATTAACCCGGAAATGTACGAAGCAGCAATCGTTGACGGTGCTGGGCGATGGCGGAAGGTATGGAATGTTACTTTGCCATCAATTCGGGTGACCATTGTAACGTTGCTTATTATGAACCTAGGCAAGGTTATGGAAGGCTCGTTCGAACGGGTATTTGCTCTGCAAAACAAGGCTACAACAGAGTACACGGTAACGATTCCTGTATTGGTCTACCGGTGGGGGATCGAGAGCGGGAACTTCAGCCGGGCAACGGCCCTTGGGTTATTTCAGGCGGTCATCGGGCTTGTACTAGTACTCGCTGCCGACCGAATCGCGAAGAAGCTTGGCGAAGACGGATTGCTATAGTTCTAAGCTTACGAAGTAAGAATTTCCACAAAAAGCATGTGGCAATTCTTTTTAGAAAGAAGGTGAATCATGAAAACATCTGGCAGCACACTTGCTGTTCATCGCAAAAGGCGTTTTGACATTTGGGATGTGCTGATCCACCTCTCTCTGATCATCGCCTCGCTGGCCTGCTTATTACCGTTCCTGCATGTGGTATCAAAGTCATTAAGTGAAGACGCTTTTGTTATTGCGAATAAAGTATTCATCTGGCCGGAAGGGTTCACCCTTGGTGCCTACGAGAAAATTTTCGCAGATCACAGTATTCTTCGCTCCTTGTACGTGTCGGTCCTCGTTACGGTGTTGTTTACCGTGCTGGGGATGATCCTCACTATTTGTGCAGCTTATCCTTTATCACGCAAGCAGCTCAAGGGACGTACGTTATTGACCTTTATTTTTATGTTCACTCTGTACTTCAGCGGGGGCATCATTCCCGAATATATGCTGATTAACAACTTAGGCCTGCTGGATACGATCTGGTCCATTATTTTGCCGCCTGCGTTTAGCGCATTTAACCTGCTTATTATGAAGACGGCGCTTACCAGCAGTATACCGGATAGTCTCGAAGAGTCGGCACGGATTGATGGTGCGGGGCATTTTCGGATTCTCATCAGTATCGTGATCCCGCTGTCTAAACCAATCATTGCAACCTTATCTCTCTTTTATGCGGTTGGACGCTGGAACACGTATCAGGATGCATTGTTCTATATCAAGCAGAATGTGGATCTGAGACCTCTGCAGCTCAAACTGTATTACCTGGTCATTCAGGCGAGCGAAAGCTTCCAGCTGGAATCGACACAAGTATCGCTTAGTAATCCCGAAGTGCTGAAAGCCTCATGCGTTGTATTTGCAACACTTCCGATTATCTGTGTGTATCCGTTTATCCAGAAGTATTTTGTCCAGGGCGTTATGCTTGGAGCCGTTAAGGAATAACCTCGCATTGAAAATAATGAATTGGGGGAACAAGCAATGAGCAAAAAAGGCTTTGCATCCACATTAATCTCGTTATTTGTTGTAGTTGGTCTAATGGCGGGCTGCACGAATAACAACAATGGGAATTCTGCAAATAGCTCCACTGAACCTTCTCCATCGGCAAGTAATACAGCTAGTAATGCACCAAGCGACACGGCTGAAGGCAAGTATCCGGATTACTCCAAAGGCTTCTCTGAAAAAGTTACTCTTCAAATCCCAGTCTATGAACGCGCATTCGAAGGCTGGAACGTAACCGACAACTATTATACTCGTTATATTCAGAAGGAATTTGGTGACAAAAACAACATTGATGTTAAATTCGTACCGATTACAAGAAGCAGTGAAGTAACGGACTACGAGCAGCTTCTGGCATCACACAAAGCTCCGGATATTATTTTCCATTATGATATGCCTCAGGCACTTGCCTACTATGGTGAAGATGTTATGCAAGAGCTGGACTATGATGAAATCGCGAACTACGCTCCTACGTACTGGAACAACATGAGTGAAACAATTAAACAGTACGGTGCGGTAGACGGCAAAAATGTATTCTTCTTCGCAGCCCGTCCAGCAGTGGATAACTTCGTAACCCTGATTCGTAAAGACTGGGTTGAAAAGGTTGGCATGAAAGTGGAGGATCTGACCTCCCTGGAGAAATATAATGAAATGCTCGAGAAATGGAAAGCTGCTGGACTTGGTGTAAGCGGCGGATCCCTTCTGCAAAACAACTACACATACAACTATGCATTCCGTGATTGGCCGGTTGATCCGAAATACCGCGCTCTCTACTCCGATCTTGGTGTAGCAGATTTGACGACCAAAGATACAGAGGGCTACCTTCGTAACCTTAACCATCAGTACAATGCAGGCTTGGTAGACAAGGAATTCTATCTGCGTAATGATGACGGCAAGATTAAAGCAGAATTCGTAGCAGGTAAAACAGGCACATACGGCTTCTACCTTGCTAGCAATACGGATGTTCTTACAGCTACACTAAAAAACAATCCGGATGCACAGTTTGCTGTTCTCCCAGGAACGGCCGGAGTTCCGGATGGCAAAAAAGCACAAGGACGCGCTTACTGGCCATTTGGCTTTATCATGGGTATCAACTACGAATCTACTGTTGAGGAACGTGCTGCTGTATGGATGTACCTCGAATGGATGAGCCAGCCGGAGAATTTGTTCTTCATGCAAAACGGTGTAGAAGGCCAGAACTATACACTTGATGGATCCGGCCTTGCTGTTAAGAATGCAGACTTCAAAGGGGAATCCGTTCTATCGCAAAACAATAACAAAGACTACTGGGCTCTTGTCATTGAAGCTGCTCAATATGCAGATCCGGCGGTAACGCGTAAAGCCTACCTGCAGAACTGGTCGCCTCCTGGCTACGAGAATCTGGCTGAAGAAGTGTTAACTAACTATGACAAATACGCAGAATTCCGTACACCAGATGCGTTGTTCAGCGTTGTTCTCGAGAAAGTAAATGAGTACAAAGCCGATTTGAACTCCCTCTTCCAAGAGTTGTATGTGAAGGTTGTTCTTGCTCCTGAAGATCAGTTCGATAAAGTGTATGAAGATGCGAAGAAAACGTATCTGGATGCTGGCTACCAAGAGATCCTGGATGAAAAACAAAAAGCGATTGACGCGGGCCAATTCAAGTAATTTCTAACGATCAGCTGTCAGAGCCCCTGCTTTCGGCGGGGGCTCTAGGCTTTGGATAATGGAGGATTGGATACGATGAAAATTGACGCGACAGCAATTGATTTGAAGCAGATCACCGGACAAGTGGTAGATTATACATTTGGGATGGATTTGACGTGGGATTGGCCGGGTGGAGTAGCCTTTTACGGTGTAAGCCGGGCATTCGAAATAACAGGGGAAACGGCTTATCTGGAGCGAATGGCTGCATGGGTCGATGAATATATCGAAGCGGGCTTACCTGGCTGGACAGTTAATACCTGTGCCATGGGGCATATGCTGATTACCTTATATGAACAGACGCAGGACCAGAAGTATCTGGATATTATTATGAGCAAGATAGACTATCTTGAAAATAAAGCCCTTCGATTCGGAGACCGGGTGCTGCAGCATACGGTTTCTGCCAAAAATGATTTTCCTGAGCAGTGCTGGGCAGATACCTTGTTTATGGCCGCGTATTTCATGCTTCGTGTAGGAGTGATGCTGAATAAGAAACATCTTATTGAAGACGCTCTGCATCAATTTTACTGGCATATTAATTACTTACAGGATGAGGATACCGGTTTGTGGTACCACGGCTATACCCATATTCATAAGGATCATATGTCCGGCATGTACTGGGCACGAGCGAATGCTTGGGCTGCTTATACGATGTCGCAAGCGGCAAGGGGAGTACCAGAAGGTTATCTGTATCCACCGATGATGCATATTTGGAGTTCTTTGCGAGACCAGCTTGCTGCGATTAAGAAGCTGCAGAAAGAGGATGGACTCTGGGGGACAGTTCTTGATTACCCAGAAGCTTATGGTGAGGTATCGGCTACCGCAGGTATTGCTGCCGCTATGGTGATGCAGAACAATCCACTGCATGGCAAGTACGTGCAGAAGGCGCTAGATGGAGTATTAAATAATATTACGGGCAGCGGACGAGTCTTGAATGTGTCTGGTGGAACAGCTGTGATGAAGGACATCGACGGTTATCTGAGCATCAATAGAAAATGGGCGCAAGGCTGGGGGCAAGGGCTTA
Source organism: Paenibacillus sp. J22R56 (assembly GCF_056269375.1). Lineage (NCBI taxonomy): Bacteria > Bacillati > Bacillota > Bacilli > Caryophanales > Paenibacillaceae > Paenibacillus > Paenibacillus sp. J22R56. The sequence goes on along the minus strand of NZ_JBWDNV010000005.1, from coordinate 248,497 downwards.
CGCTCGCTCTGCTTGCGGCAGTGATGCAGAATGAGAAGAGATTGTCGTAATGAGGTGTTGTACGAACCGCAGGGGCTGTTGGCCTTGCGGTTTTTTCATTCTAGAGCAGATATTTTGTTTCGAAGTAGTCAATAATGTTTCTATAATATTTATTTGGACTATGTTCATTGGTATACTACAAGCAGATGATTGAAAAGGAGAGCTTCCTATGACCTATTCCTCCGAAACCGCAGGAGCTGCTGCTGCTCATACAGAGAAAGAAATCCTGCTGAATGAAATGTTTATTCAGATAGGCGTCATACAGAAAAAGTTTCAGTCTGAAGGCGAGGACGATGAAAAACGCTGGATGATGGCCCAAACGAGCGATGCCAAAGTTATTGAAATTTTGAAAGAGGCTACCGTTATCATGTTACATGTGATAGAGGCAGTTGGTGAGATGCAGCCGGTAAACGGAATTGCGATCTCGAAGCATTTTGGCATACCTAAGGGAAGCATATCAAAAATTACACGCAGGCTTGTTGAACAAGAGGTAATGCGCAGTGAATATTTGCCGGATAACAAGAAAGAGGTATGGTTTTCGCTTACCCCGCTTGGCCAAAGCATATATGAAGTCCATAAGCAGCTGCATTCTCACATCGAGCGCAATGTACGGAAATTTCTCGGGAAGTATAATGAAGAGCAGTTGAAATTTCTTGTGCAATGTATGAAAGATACATCGGAAGTTTCTTGGGTTGAAGATCCTGCTGATGAGACAGAGCAGCTTGAGGAATCATCGAAAGAGGCAACAGTAATGAGTGACATGTGGATGCTGCTTCAGCAATTAGATGACCGCAAGCTGAAGAAGGCGAAGGAGCTAATTCAAGTCGCTTTCTTTGATTAGAGGATAAGTGAAAATCGGAGTCGATTACTATCACAGAAAACAAAGAAATGAGTGGATACAGTTGATGAACAAAATCATTACTTTACGTTCCCGTCCGCAAGGATGGCCAACAGATGAAACGTTTGAATTCAAGGAAGTACAAGTAGAAGCACCTGCAGAGGGGCAGATTGTGGTTCGTTCCTTATATTTCTCCGTCGATCCTTATATGCGGGGGAGAATGAATGATTCCAAGTCGTATATCCCGCCTTATCAGCTTGGTGAAGCGATAGTTGGCGGCATCGTAGGGGAAGTTACGGAATCTCGTTCGGACGCTTATAAACCAGGCGATAAAGTTATGGGGTATTTAGGCTGGAAGCTGTATAACGTGGTTGATGCAGCGGCTGTTCGCCGGATTGATGAGAATTTGGCGCCGCTTTCCGCGTATTTAAGCGTCATTGGTATGACTGGTTTAACCGCCTATTTCGGACTGATGGATATTGGCAAGCCTAAAGCTGGTGAGACGGTTGTCGTCTCCGGTGCAGCAGGAGCAGTTGGATCTATCGTTGGGCAAATTGCCAAAATTCAAGGAGCTCGGGTTGTTGGTATTGCTGGATCTGATGAGAAAGTTAAGCTGCTGACTGATAAGTTCGGCTTTGATGAAGCTGTTAATTACAAGACAGCTGGTGACTTAAAAGTTGCGATTACCGAGGCATGTCCTAATGGCGTTGATGTGTATTTCGATAATGTTGGCGGTGATGTAACGGATGCGGTCATGAGCCTGCTGAATGACTATGCAAGAATTCCACTCTGTGGAGCCATCTCGGCTTATAACATGGAGGAAGGTGCGGATCTACGGCCAAGTATATTGACGAAGTTGATCAAGACTCGTTCCATGATTAAAGGCTTTGTACTTAGCGATTATACTGATCGTCTAGAAGAAGGCGCCAAACAGCTTGGACAATGGTTGTCGGAAGGCAAGCTGAAATACGAGGAGACTATCATTGAAGGCTTCGACCGGATTCCAGAAGCATTCATGGAGATGTTCAAAGGTACAAATGTGGGGAAAATGCTTGTGAAGGTCGCGCCGGACGAGGGCTGATTATAATTGTGTAAGGGGAGAGCGGATTTCGCTCTCCCTTTTGTCTAATAATTAGACATAAAAAAATCCAGCTTCTATTCCAAGTGGAATTAGAACTGGATATTAATGTAAATTTGCAAGGGTATTTTTGGACCCACGATAATTACATAATAAACTATCTGAAACTATAAGTCTATACTTTTTTTAGTTTCCCTCTATACTTTTAAATGACTTCAAGCAGAAGAGGGGGATTGGAAAGTGATCAATCATACGGAAGCAGAAGAACGAATTTATCTGGAGCTAGCGCTGTCGAGGCTTAACAAAGCACTTAATGACTTGGATACTCAAATTGATGGTGCACGCAAAGCAATTATTGAATCAAAAAAATATGTATATGCGAACAGGGATCAGCTTGATCCGGCAGAGAGGGCAGCGAACATCGTCGAGATCAGCCTATCCATCGATAAAGGGGAGAGTGCCGTTGTCAAACGAAGCAGGCTTCAAAAGCTGGCGCAAGTTCCTTACTTCGGAAGAGTAGATTTCTCTCCTGACGATCGAATGGAGGGTCATGCTTATTATATAGGCATCCATTCTTTCAGCGATGAAACGGGGCAGGATAACGAAATCTACGACTGGCGGTCTCCGGTAGCGAGTTTGTTTTATGATTACAATGTTGGAAGGGCTTTGTACATGGCTCCTGATGGGGAAGTTGAAGGCAACATCGATTTGAAGAGACAGTATCGGATCAGACAAGGCGTTATGGAATATATGATTGAGAGCACTATCAATATTAACGACGAGGTGCTGCAAAGGGAGCTTAGCAAAACCTCTGATGAGAAGATGAAGAACATCGTCGCTACGATCCAAAAGGAACAAAATGAAATTATTCGGAATGAATATTCCCATGAACTCATTATTCAAGGCGTGGCGGGTTCCGGCAAAACTTCCGTTGCTTTGCATCGTATAGCTTTTTTACTGTACCGGTACAAGGGAACTCTTACATCGGATAATATGCTGATTGTCTCCCCAAACAAAGTGTTCTCCGATTATATCTCGAATGTCCTGCCTGAACTTGGTGAAGAAAAAATAGCCGAAATCGGATTTGACGTTATTGCTGCAAGTGAGCTTTCAGGCAACTACCAGTCCTTTGATGAGCAGGTATCGGAGCTTGCAACTTCGACAGACGATTCATTAATTGAGCGGATTAGGTATAAGGCCAATATCGAATTTGTAAAACAGATGGATGACTTTGTGCGTGATGTTGGCGAAAGCTACTTTAGTCCAGCTGATATTAACCTTGATGGAGTGCACGTTGAGAAAGCACAAATATCAGAGGTATATCAGGCAGCCTGTGCGTTGCCTTTGAAGCTTAGAGTAGAAAAGACGGCCACCGTCATTTCGGAGAGAACTAGAAATAGGAATGGCATGAAAGTGGACAGATCAACCATGAATAAGATAAAGACGGCTATAAAAAAGATGATAAAGACACAAAGTCTTCTGGCCAACTATATGGATTTTTATCACTACATCGGAAGACCAGAGTTATTTAAATTTATTGGAAAGAAAAAACTCGAATACTCCGATGTGTTTCCTATGGTGTATTTAAAGATCCGACTGGAAGGACCAAAGGGGTACGAAGCGGTTAAGCACTTATTGGTCGACGAAATGCAGGATTACACGGCCGTTCAGTACGCAGTGTTATCTCTATTGTTCAAATGTAAAAAAACGATTCTAGGCGACCATTCCCAATCCGTTAATCCGTACTCTTCCTCATCGATTGCTGATATTAAGAAGGTCTTCCCCGAAGCCGACACGGTTGAGCTATTGAGGAGTTACCGATCTACGTTCGAGATTATTGAATTCATTCGGCGATTGAACCCAAGCAGTAAGATTATTCCGATTGAACGGCATGGGGAGCAGCCACAGATCATACAAGCTTCGGATCGAGGCGAAGAGATGATGCGGATCAAACAATTATTGCTGGCATTTAAGGAATCAGGCAACCGCACATTAGGAATCATCTGCAAGACACAGAATCAAGCGGAAATGCTCTATGAAGAGCTCAATCAGGATAAGTCCATTCATCTACTAACGTTCAGCAGTGAGAAATTTCACGAAGGGGTTATTCTCACCTCAGCTCATATGGCAAAAGGCTTGGAATTCGACCAGGTAATCGTACCATTCGTGGATGCAGCTAACTATAAGTCAGAATTGGATAGAAGCTTGCTGTATATCGCTTGTTCTAGAGCAATGCATAGGCTAGAGGTAACTTATCATGGAGCAATCAGCTTGTTTATTCCCGTAGTTGATCGATAGAGTAGATGTACAATCATGGCCTCTGTTAATAGGAAAAGTCCGCTAGTCGATATGACTAACGGGCTTTTCTCATTTCTGTCTTTTCTGCCATTGCATTAACCTGTCCTCTCATCATATAATTATCTAAACGTTTAACTTTTAAAAGGAGAGTTTATGAAATGATGATCAATAAATGGTTATTAGCAGAAAAAAATAATCAGATCATTAACTTACCTCATAGTGGTTATATTCGTACACGCATGATGAAAGACAAGAATGGGTCATCACTTACCGTCATTGACATATCGAATGGCAAAATGCATTTCACGGTACTCCCTGAAAGAGGGCTAGACGTTGGAGAGCTATACTTAGGGGTACAAAAGATGAGCTGGGATAGAAGCGAGGAATATCTATTGCATCCATCCAACGTGGATCTTAATGAATCAAATGGAACAGGCTGGATGAAGGGCTTTTACGGAGCGGCAGCTGCAATTGGTCCGGAATTATTCGGCACTCCGGGGGAAGGTTTTACTTTGCACGGCTCGGGATCGTACTCGATTACTGTGCCTGAAAGCATTCAAATTACATGGGATAATCAATCCGTAAGGATTGAAGGAAAAGTCCCCGTTCTTAACCGACACGGAGAGCTGTTATTTGAGAAAATAATTCAAATGAGTACGCTTTGGGGGAGCTCGTTAATTTTACGGGAAGAAACGGTAATTAATAAAAGCCGCTATACCCAGGTTTTAGATGATGGATATCATATACAACTGTCGGGTTCTTATATGCATCAAGGAGGCAGATATGTTCTGCCAGCTAGTCAGCATGAACTATTAATAAGAGATTCGGCGCCGCTTGAGGAAGATCCATTTCAAATTCCTTCAAACAAGGAGGTATACCCGATGAGATGTTATCAATATGTCCCAAGGCCGGTAGATGGTTTATATGAATTCGATAAAGTTATCCCTTATTTAAGTAAGATGAATTTAAGTAGAGGACTAACCGGTGAAATGATTGTAAATTCGGACAATACTCATGCAGGATATGTCATTAGGCCGCTATTCGATTTCCCTAGATCACTTATAGCTAAACAGATCGACGATAGCTTTATGTTTGCCATAGAACCATGCAGGACCCGGCCGAACCGGATGTCACAGAAAATAACGGACGGAGAGGCCTTTTATTTGCAAAAAGGAGAGGCGTTATCCTCTTGCTGCCTAATTGGTTTATCAGATTCTGAAATGGAGATTCGGAATTTGGAGAACATGATCCTATCTGCAGTTACTACTATGAAGGGAATGGCTTGAATGTAGGCTTTGTAAATGATATAACAATAGAATGTGAAACGTTTAAACAAAGGGTGAAGATCATGGAAAAAATCGGGATTAAAGAGATTGCATTGCGGGCAAATGTATCCACGGCAACAGTTTCCTATGTATTGAATGGCACCCGTAATGTAAGGCCTAAGACGAAAGAGCGGGTCTTAAAAGTAATCGAAGAGCTTAATTACAGGCCGAACGATATTGCAAAAAGTCTAAAGAGTAAAAGAACAAATACCATTGGAGTTATTGCGGAAGACGTAACGGTTTTTAATGTACCTGAAATTATTGATGGAATAAATGAATATGCAGAGAAGAACGACATGCATATTTTATTAACCAATCTCCGTTTACAGAAAAAGGTGGGTTATGATTATGCGAACACCGAGCATTATCAAAAGCTTGCGCAAGATGCAGTATCAACCCTCTTATCCAAACAAGTAGAGGGAATCATTTATATTGGTGTACATCCACGGGACTTAACGGGTTTGATCAATACGTATGAAAAGCCCATTGTATATACCTATTGTTATGCACAGAATGAGTGTTCTATCCAATATAATGATGAGCAGGCTTCCTATGATGCAATTAAATATCTAGTTGATAAGGGTCATTCACGTATTGCGATCATAAGTGGTTTAATGGATTCGATACCTTCTAGACTGCGATTTAACGGTTATTATAAAGCATTGACAGAATTCCAGTTACCTTTTGATCCACAGTTTATTAAAGTAGGCGACTGGGGTTTAGATTCGGGTTATCATCTGGCAGGTGAGCTTTTTAAGTTACAGGACCCGCCTACCGCTATTCTTATTATGAACGATTTGATGGCTGCTGGTGCTGTGCGAGCTGCATCTGAACAAGGAATTATTGTTCCAAGGGATCTCTCCATAATAGGATTTGATAACCGAGAGTTCAGTGCTTATTTAAGTCCCAGAATTACGACAATGGATTTACCATTACATGATATGGGGATATTAGCAATGAAGGCTCTCTATAATAGAATTAACGGAAAAGATGACAAGACGGAGGAAACTCCTCTATGTAAACTAATTGAGCGGGAATCCGTGGCTGGGCCTAGGCCTAGGTGAGTAGCTATAAAATAATATTCCGGTAAGAGACTGTATCATTCTAACAAAGCGGTCTCTTTTTTATTGCAAAAAAAGGTAAATCGATTAACTTAAATTAAGAACAGATTAGATTCGAAATTCTCAGTATATGTCTACTAGATCTATAGAGAAATGGAGGTAAAAGTGTACGTTTATCAATGTATTTGGTTATTGGTATAAAATGCTTGCTGGGACTTATTGTGGTATGCTACTATTAAATTAATATTTAAACGTTTAGATTATGACATTGGGAGTGAGAACTTGAAGCTGCTTCGTAATGATACTTTTGAAATACAGATATCTCCACAAGGTACAGTAGAATCTATATTTCTGACAGATGATCCAGAAAAGATGAACTGGGTAATTGATGCACAATATGTAAAGGATGCTGGCTACGTAGGTCAGGATAAGCGTTTCGGGCAGTGGAGTGCTATCGTTGACGATGAAGGAATTGAAAGCGTTAACTTACAACCACATATTCATTTTATCGATGATAAATCGGCAATTGTTACTTTCTCGCATGATAAATTTAAAGTTGAATATGAATATCTGCTAAATAATAATGGAGAATTGTTATGGAACATTCGTTGTTCAAATAGAGCCCAAGATTCTGTAAGAGTGAATGGATTTCATAGCTGGTTTTCTCTTGCCTATATCATGTTCCGAGATGAAGATGTCTTGAGAAATATGAAGCATTCTTGTGCAGTGTTCCCACATTTAGGCGGGGATTTCTCCAAGTTTGCAGCTATGCGTAGAAGCAATGAAGCTCCGCATCTTGCGATCTATAGCACAGGCGATCGTGTTACCGCTTTTGGGACGTATTGCAGTTATGTCAACCGTTTTTTAGAACAGGTATCACCGTCATTGGATGGAATGCTCTATCACCGATTGTCGTTTGTTGAGGATGGAAGCTCTATGGAGCAGTCTGCAGATAATGATTGGATCTATGGGGGGGATTACTCATTCATTACACTTGAACCTTCAGAAGAAAGAAAGTGGTCATTTGTATTTACACCATTTAAAGACCAAGAGGAATTTTATAAAAAAGCACAGAAGTATGGACATCCACATTGGACTTATTCGCACGTAACGACTACAGATGGAAAGTTTTTTGCTGAAGTGAATTTGCCGGAGGAGGAAACTTTAATTACGGTGAAAATTGTAAGTGTAGTGGACGAAGCAGGTACCCTTAAGGAAACCGACATTACAAATGAATTTAAGCTTGTTTCTAAAGAAAAATCTAAACGTTTACGTGTTGCTATACCACTAAAGTCAGCGGGAGAGATTAAGTTAGAAGCTACACTCGCTAATGGGAAATGTGATGTATTGGTTGGAAATGTACTTGAACCTATTCATAACTTACTGGAGAAAAGAGCAGATTGGTTATGTAACCATAGTTTTAATCCTACTCAAGAATCAACTCGTCCGTATGCCTTTATGCCATTATCAAACCAAGGGGAATCCCTTGGTAAATTATCGTTTATTTTGATGAAAAATCTTTTGTCTCTCCCTGTGCCGACACAAGTTAATAAAGTAGAAGCTTCCGCCTTCCTAGATTTAAAACATCATTGGTTTGAGGATGGAGATTTTATGCTTCCCAGACCACTTTACGGATCGGATTCCTTCTACCGCATTTATGATTTCGATTATATTGGCCACGTGTATTATTTATTGTCTAGATTTGAACAGTCATTATTGTCTCATGCAAAACCAGAAACGTATTTAACTTGGGCTGCTCAAGTCATGTGTATGAGGCTGGATCCAGATTGTCATCGTAATAAACGTGAAAAAGAAGAATCACAACTGGTTGGTGTATTTATTCTTTATATTGCTGACTTGATGGAGGATCTGAAAAAAAATGAGTTATTCTATTGGCATGATAAACTACACAAGTTGTGGTTGCAATTTGTAGAAGGATTAAAACAAGGTTCAAAAGGTTATCAAGGAGCTGTCACAGAACATTTCTATGATAATGCTGGGTTTGGACCAACATGTGAAGCGCTATGTTTAGCTAAGTTAACGGATGAAGCTGAATTGTATGCCCCATTGATTATTGCGAATATTGGATTTAGTAATGACTATAGAGCTAATGCTCCGGATCGTTGGTGGGAAGCTTTATCTTTTATGACACATTCGTTATGGGGTGGGTTAGTAGCAGGTGCTGCCAGGTCTTCTTATGAAGCACTTGGAGACACGAGATTACTGGAAGCTGGTTATCGAGCAACAATGGCGGTGTTTAATTGTTATGATTGGAATGTTTATTCGACAATTCGTAAACTAAAGCCTGGTGAGGCAGCTTCTACGTATAGCATTGCAGCTCCTAATTTAAATATGCCCGAGCTCTCCAGAAACCGCTTTGGGCAATCTATTTTCAAAAAATCGAGTGACCCGTTATTCAGCAGTCTTTTTTCTAATATTGAAGGCGACGACTGGGATATGGGGGAAGAGCTTGTTGCTTACATGCTTGGGTTTGGTTCGACAACATACCTCTATACAAATGGCGATGGTGAAATAAGTTGTGTGAATGGTTTTATTGAACAGGTAGAGCAGGGCTGGGAGATTACTAGTTATGCCGCATATCCCACTAGATATGTGATGTTGGAAAAAGGACTCACATTCGTTTCAAAAGCAGGAGAAATAGTTAAGCGTATATTATTTATTGATGGCCAATTTATAAGTACAGAGATTAAAATTTAACAGCATTATTCTAGAAACAAAAAAAACGGAGACTGGAGGTAATTGCCAGCTTCCGTTTTTTTTTTGTTTATTCTAAGAAATTTCAGGCTTCCGAAATTCTTTTTTTCGGAAATTTGCTGGTGCAGTTCCTTGTTTATTGGTGAAGACGGAAGAGAAATAGGCAGGATTGCTAAAACCGACTTCATCAGCAATACGAGCAATAGACCAGTCCGTTTGAATGAGCAGCTTTTTTGCTTGCTCTATCCGATATTGCAGCAAATAATCAATGGGAGTTAAACCATACACTTTTAACATGCATTTGGCTAAATAGTTAGGATGGTAATTAAATTCGGCCTTTAGTACGGGGTTAGTGATCTTGGAGGTATAATTCTGACGAATAAACAATTCGATTTTTTCGGCAAGATGGATGGCCGTTGAATTTGTTGCTATTCCTGAATCAAAATTAATATTTTGCATAAAGTTCTGGAAAGCCGTTTGTTTTCGCCAATTACGGAGTGAACGTGGATCCTTATCTAAGGAATAAAATTCATTGAGATCATTCATTGATTTGCTGGACAGCTTTAATTTTTTTGGAATAAAGATAGAGCTTAATTCACAGTGATGGAGATAGGCTTTCTGTTTATGTTTTTCAAATAACGTCATTTGGTTTTCCAGGCATTCATTTATACCTTTCATTTCATCCCAGGCACCAAACGTTTGAAAATGAATCCAGGTAATTTCTGTCTCCTCTTCACAGGAAGCAGTGCCATAGTGATACGCATCGGGTCTTAAAATAATCGCTTCATCTTTATGTATGATCCACTCATTCTTATTCTCACCAATGAATAGCTTTCCCTTGGTGACTATAATGATATCGAATACATTAATAGAATATCGACATACATGTCGTTCCCCCGGCATGAAAGTATGTTTCCCACTGTCTATAAAATAAGGAATAGGCGGAGTTACAAAGTGCATGATTAGCTCGGACATAAGATATCCCTCACTTTGATCCATAATGATGACGCCTTCATTTATATAATAAGTAGTTGTTGGCACTAATTTCAAGATAATTGTATGTGAAATATCACAAGGAGGCTAAGAAATTTAAACGATTTACTAAAGTGAGGTCTTATATTGTGAAATTTTGCTATAGTGAAGCCAATCAGAAACTTTTGTATTAAAATAGCACACTTCTCTAAAATTTTCAAACACTTGGGGAAAGTTGAAATTCCATAAATATAGGTTGGAATATTAGTTTTTCAATATAAATCATGGGTGCTACAATTAAGTAAGCGCTTTCCGTTGAGGAGATTAGAGGAAGGAGTAGGGATTTATGGGATGAGATGCGGAAAGTCATTGCCATAAAACTTAAAATCTAAACGTTTAATTGGAGGCAATCACCAGGATAAGACTACGAAAAGTAAACTGGAGGTTAAGATGAAAACGACGACTAAAAAGTTGATGTCACTGGCTACTGCATTTGTGTTATTTTTCGAAGTGCTGCCCTTGGGGGTTAACGCGGTGCCTTCGGCAGCCGCAGCAACGAATAGTATTTCCAATGCTAGTCTTTCTGCCAAGGTCGGTGATTTAGGGCAGATTGAAGAATTGTTTATCCAAAACAACCCAACAAACAAAAGCGGCAAACCTATCAATTTTGTTTTGCCCAACAATACGTCGCCACAAAACGACGTCCAGCACCAATGGATGGGCGAAATGATTTTTTCTTACCGTACCGGTGACAGCAAGCAATTCCCTAACGACAGGACTGGCTTTGTAGAAGTGGATACAAACAAAACATTGGCAGCTGGCGGATCAACCAAGTATACGGCTATCAATCCTACTAACCAATATTTTGCGAAGGAAGCTTCATCAGACGGCAAGAAAGTGGAAGTCGACTTTATTGGACAGAATCTTGATTCCACAGCTGCTCGGGTGATGAAGGGGTTTGACGTGAAGTCTGTATTTGATATGGATACCGATGATGGATCGATGCTATGGGAAATCACGTTAAAAAACAAAAGCAGCAAATATATGGAATTTGGTGATATCGGCTTGCCGATGCCTTGGAATAACAAATATCAATCTGTATCAGATACCTATGACAACCGGGTTACGGTACATAATTTTGCCGGTGCCGACAGTGGATATTCCTATGCGATCCGAACGAGCGGTGAAGGGAATTTCATGATGTTTGCCCCAGTACCGGAAAGTGGCGCACGCATTGAATATGTTGATTATTGGTTGGGAGACACGGGTGAACTTCGCAACGGAAGTCTTTACTCCAACTGGGTTGGAGACAGCGGCGGCTGGTTCCCGGGGCTGAATGTTCTATATATTCACTCCAAGGATATACAGAAAACCGGCCGTGGCTATTTTACCGATGCCACCAGCTTGGTTTTGGCGCCGGATGAGCAAAAAACATACAAGTTTAAATTTTCAGCGGTACGCGGAGGCGACAACGATCCGCAAGTAAATGCTCAAAGTCCAAATAATGCTTCTACTTCTATGGAAGACCGTGAAGCTAACCTTCGCTCCAATCTGTACAAATCAGGTATGATTGATGCCGTTGCGTTGCCCGGCTTCCAGGCTGCAATCAATATGCCTGTCAAGCTGGATTTGCATTATGACGACAGCCTCATTGACGTACAGTCAGTAGATATTCAGGCTGTTGACGAGAATGATCCGTTTGATGCAGCACATATTCCGGATATCAAGGCCGGCCAGACCAGAGACAAAATGGTCAACAATTCCCGCGCCGGCCGTGGACATCCTGATGGGAACCCGGGATATGAAGAATCCGTACAGTTTGTAGAAACCAAGGTTGTTAACGGTGAACAGCATCATATCTATTCACTGAAGTTTGGCAATATCGGCAATAACAGCGTTCGTGTGAATTATAAGCTGAAGTCCGGAACGGAACAAACGGATAAGTTTACTCAGTTTGAATTTAATATTCTTGCAGAGCTTGATCAAACTTCGCAAGCTCACTCCGAATTTATGGTAGATAAAACGCAGGATAAGGACCCGAATAGTCCTACCTACGGCATCTACCGTGACTGGTATCTTACAACTGGCCTTGACACGACGACCAGCCATTGGGGAGATGACTGGAGCCATGATAACATCAACTTCATGACGATGAAGAATGTTCTTGATCCAAATCCTGATGAAATTAAATCCATTGAAAACTACCTGATCGACTTTATGTGGGAAAAGTATATGAAAGATACGCAGAACAGCTTTACGGTTGCGAACTACCTGAAAGATTCAGGTGTTTATACGAATTCAGAAAAACCTTATGTACGGACGTTTTCCGAAATGATGGAATCTACTGGCTATTTCAACATGTATCGGATCCAAAAGGCATATCCCAATTTGGTAGAGTATCGTGAAACGCCGCAATACTATCTGGAAAAGGCCTACGGCATCTACTATAACCGTGTCTCCAGCGGAGCAACTGGATTCTATGGTGAGCAGCAGATACCAGATATGATCGAGGCACTTAAAGAAGAGGGAATGCTGACTGAATATGAGAATCTGAAGAAGAAATTCGCCCAAACAAAAGGTCGGAACGTGACAAACGCTACTTATCCTTATGGGTCGGAATTTGAATATGACAATACTGGCGAAGAAGGGGCTTATTCCGCAGCCAAGGCGCTGCGCACTTACTACGCTGAAGACGCGCGGGCAGCCGCAGCCTTGAAAAGCATGGGAATGGATGACTTGAAGACTCGTGCAATGCGTGGCATTCAGCCTACCTGGTACTATTACTCCGTACCGGTATTCCGCGCCGGCGAAGGCTGGTGGAATTTCCAATATACAGCGTCTTTGGCAGGATCCATTATGGATGACTGGCTCCGCTATGAGGATGATGGAAGATCCGAGGAACAGACTGCTGTCGCGCAACAGCGCAACTATGCGGCGAAAATTTCAAATTTCAATGCCGTCAATATGGGACAGATTTCGGCACAGTCAGTAGGCGGCATCGCTTGGAGATATAACGCCCAAAAGGGTGGGACGGGTACTAAAAACGTAAACGATGGCGGTACTCGCGTTATGAACAACGGTTGGCAGGACTTTTCCGGCGAATCAGAAGAAGGACTCTATGGCTCGCTGCTGCGTATCAGTTCTGATATTGTCACCGATCCGGTATTTGGTCTTTTCGGGTATGGTGCTTTGGTCACTGACGAAGGCGGCACTTATCATATCACACCAAAGGACGGTTTTGGCAAACGTATCAACCTTATCGATGAGAAAATATTTCTGGTCTCGGAAAGCGATAAAATCGAGAGCGCCGAGATTCAAAAAGACGGTAATGCCTTTCATTTGCAACTCTCGAATCTTGCTAAAAGCGAGCACGCTTCAAAGATTGATTTCGATGGGGCAGGATTAGAGAACGGCTATTATACAATGAAACTTGATGATCAAGATGCCGGACAGTTCTATGTACAGAACAATAAAGGTACGGCAATGTTCCAAATGAACAGTGCGCAATCGGCTGTATTGACCATTGAAAAGGCAGATACGGGTGAAAATCAACCGCCGAAGGTTACTACAGAGTTGACGACGCAAAACCCACAGGCGATGATTCCATTTGTGATGAGCGGAAGTGTAACCGATGACGGCGCACCAAATGGCACGTTGACTTACCAATGGGAAGTTGTCAGCACTCCGGAAGGCGGCAAGCTGAGTTTTACCAATCCTAAGTCAACCGTCACACGAGCAAACGGTACCAAAGAAGGCTCTTATACGGTCAGACTCACCGCTGCTGACGGGCAAGAGAGCACTTCAAACGAACTGACCTTCTCGCTAGCTGCTCCACCTGAAAAACAGCCTCCAGTCATTGGCGAAGTGACTGCGGTCCAGGATGCTTCGAATAGCAGTATTCTCGTATTATCCGGCAAGGCAACTCCGGATCCGGTGTACAGCGCGGTATCTGATCCCGTATGGACGTATAGGTGGACGGTGAAGCAAAAGCCGGAAGGCGCAGCGGATGTTGCTTTTGTGGGTGGCGACAAAGCAAATGCATATGCCCGCATAAGTAAGGCAGGCACCTATGTGTTTACCTTTACAGCGGCTGATGAAGGCAAGACGTCCAGCAAGGATGTAACGATTAATATCTCCAAAGACGCCGATGGTGCCTACAAGGCACTCAGCGTTGTGACGCAAATAAACACGGCTCCAACACTTCCTGCACAGATGGATATTCTGTTGGATGACGGATATAAAACAAGCGTGATCAATTGGAATGAGATTGACCCAGCCAGCTACGCGAAAGCAGGTGAATTCGTAGTCGAGGGCAATATCGTAGACAGCGAATTGAAGGTACGTGCCACGGTATATGTCGTGAAAGCACAAGCTCAGAACAACGCGCTCACGGCGAAACCTTCAGCCAGTTTCTCTGGTGGTGACGGATATCCTGAGGCGATGAATAATGGTAACGAACCAAAAAGCTCATCGGATTTCTCAGCATCCAAAGGTGCTGCTAACAGTGCATGGCACAACTGGGGAAGAGAAGGAGAACCAGCATGGGTTATGTATCAATGGGATGAGCCATTCCTTGCCTCTTCATTGGATGTATATGTCTTCCGAGACGGTGGCGGGAATTTCCAACCTACGGATATGAAGCTTCAGCTTCGTGATGCGGATGGGAATTGGTACATACCAAGAGGAGTAACAGGACTTGGGAATGCATTGAATAAATACAACACGACTACATTTGAGCCTGCCTATATTACCGGCGCTCGGCTTGACATGAAACCTGTCACCGTCGGGATCGGTATTCTGGAATGGAAGGTAAATGGATATACGGGAGGGACAGACAAGTCGAAGCTGGTTCAGGTTATTAACTTTGCAAATTCATTAAAAGCTGCGAACTTCGTCGATCAAGGTCTTGCACCGATTGCTGATGCCAAGGCAGGCGCTTCCGCTGTAATGAGTAACAAGGAAGCTACAGAAGAGGATGTTGCTCAGGCTATTGCGAAGCTGCTGGCAGATCTGCGTCTCTTGAGTCCGCGCGATAAGAATATGGCGTATGCAGCTAGTCTCTCCGCCAACTTCACTTCGTCATGGGAAAGTCTCCCTGCGGTAAATGACGGTTTAAAAACTTCCACTAGCAACCCGCATTGGGGTTCGTGGGGCAATACAAGCTCTGAAGAATGGGTGCAATACGATTGGCCGCAAGGCGCAACAATCGAAGGCTCAAATCTGATGTTGTGGACGGATAATGGGGGCATAGAAGTGCCTACAAAGTTAACGTATTCCTACATCCCGATGAATAGCCAAACGAATGAATGGGTAACGGCAGGGACCATTACCACTGGAATCACAGCTCTTACTACACCGGTTGGCTCCTCCAATCTATATGGGTTTGACCCGGCTCTGGAGGTTAAATCACTGCGTGTTACGATGACAAAGAAAGCCCGGAATGGCAATGGTGTTGGCTTATGGGAATGGGAAGTTTCCCAAGCGGTGATTAATCAGAATCAGCCTGCACCAACAACACCAACAGGGGTTATGCCGACCATATTTAATGGAAATGACGGAAAACTCATTGGCGTGACATCGGCAATGGAGTACAAGAAGGAAGGCGCCGAACAATATACCGCAATTACGGGAGCAGAGGTTACTGGCCTTAGCGCCGGCACGTATTTTGTCCGGTATATGCAAACTGGTTCTCTAAATGCCAGCCCTGATAAGGAAGTTGTGATTCCGAAAGGGGAGATAAGGGATGCCGTGGCCACCATTAGCGGTCCTTCATCACCAGTGGTTGTGGGTCAATCGATTAACCTTCCGGTTGGCGTTGCCGGATTGACTCATGACTTTAATATGATAAGCGTGGAGTTAAAGTATGATCCGGCTATGATTACGTTTGCTACTACACTCAATGATGGTGTCAACGTCTTGGATGAGGGTTCCATTACTTCTTCGCGGAATGGACTCCAAGTTCTTGAGACAGCTGTGAAGCCGGAAACGGGAGACATCCTGATTATTATGGGAATCACCGGAACATTCTTAACAGGTGACGGCGAACTATTTGTTCTTCACGGCAATGCCAAGGCGGATGCAACTGCCGGAACCACAAATGTTGCCGTAACCAAGCAGGAAATGGTCGGAGACGAGAGCCATTATACGTTACTAGACACCTCTCTGGCTGCGGTAGACATACAAATTGTGCAGGCGGATAAGACGACATTGATTGCTTCGATTGCAGCAGCACAAGAACTCCTCGATGCGGCTATTGAAGGAAATCAAGAGGGTCAATATCCAATCGGTTCCAAAGCCATCTTACAAGCTGCAATTGATAGTGCATCAGTAGTGGTGCAAAATGGAGCAGCAACACAAACTGACGTTGTTAATGCGTTTGAAGCGTTAGATCATGCAGTAACCGTCTTTAGCGGTTCGATTATCCTTATCAATAAAGCGGCATTGAATACAGCCATTACAGATGCTGAGCAAGCATTAAGCTCTGCAGTAGAAGGATCAGCGCCGGGCCAATATCCAACGGGTACGAAGGCTGCACTTCAAGCTGCGATTGATGCTGCAATTATTGTTCGTGATCGTACTACGGTAACGCAATCCGATGTGGACTTGGCTGTGTCGACATTAACGACAGCACTGAGCACATTCCGAGCCAGCGTGAATCCAACGACTACGCCTTCCGTTGATTTGGGAGCCTTAAATCAAGCGATTGCTGCTGCTCAGGCTAAACTTACGAAAGCAACAGCTGGTGACAAAATTGGTCAATATCCAGCAGCTGCAATCACGAATCTTCAAGCAGCCATTGTAGCAGCGAACAACGTGAAGAGCAGCAATGGGACCTCACAGTCGATGGTTGATGCAGCGGTAGTAACATTAAATGAAGCTATATCAACATTCGCTTCGAAGATTGTTACTCTTGTGCCTGGAGCGACATCCATTACGATCCAGGATCTATCGATCATTGCTAAATATTACGGTGTTAAGAAAGATCAACCTGGTTGGGATATCGTAGAGAAGGCAGATTTGTTCGATAATCATGAGATTACGATCCTTGAATTAGCAGCAGTAGCACGTATGATCATAGGGAATTGGTTACAGCAATAAATCGGTAACGTGGACTTAAGAGGGAAGGCGCTTTAAGCGCCTTCCTCCATCGTTTATGAAGGGATGATACGCATGTTGAAACGAAAGTTAGTTATGCTGTTGTCGATCGTCATCCTGGTTATTGGATTTTCGCAGGGGACTGTTATGGCTAAAGAGGCAAATGCCGCGTTCAACTTAAAGCTTAGTTATTCGGGTAAAGATGTTAAGCTGGCTATTATGGGTCATGGACTGACGGATATGTACGCTTATGATTTTGAATTATCCTATGATGAGAAAATACTTGCATTTAGCAAAGCGGAAACTGCGATTAAAGGGTTCTCCGTAGACCCTATCCTCAACTCAAATACGCTCCGGATTGCTCATACGAAGATGGGAGAGATTGCTGGTGAGAAAGGGGACGTGGAGCTGTCCACGATAACCTTTAAACGTATTGGATCTGGGACAACCTCTATTAAGCTTAGCAATATAAAGCTTGTTGATTCGAAGCTGGACATGGTTGAATTAGAGCCTAAAGTAACGGCAACGGTTATTGATGATCCCAATTTGTTGACTTTCAAAGATGTTAAGGGACACTGGGCAGAAGCTTCGATCTATGAAGCTGTTAGTCTGGGCTTTGTTACCGGCTATTCGGATGCAACCTTCAAGCCGAATTTGGAAGTAACCAGGGCAGAATTTGCAACGATGATTGTTCGGGCTTTGAAGCTCCAGACAAGTGACGGTAAAGGTCTGACCTTTAAAGATAGTAAAGAGATTCCTGTATGGGCGAGAGCTTATGTGCAAACAGCGGTTGAAGCAAAGCTGATTACCGGCTATGCGGATAATACATTTGGGGCAAGCAAATGGATTACTCGCTCAGAAATGTCAGCCATCATTGTACGTGCACTTGCTAAAGAAACAAGCTCCACTATTAAGTTACAGTTCGCTGATCTGGATAAGATACCGGTATGGGCAATCCCATCTGTAAAGGCAGCAGTGGAGTTAGGTATTATGAAAGGAAATACACATAATCAATTTGCTCCAAATGCACCTGCAACCCGTGCAGAGGCTGTTACGGTCATTCTCAGAATGCTCAAAGCGTAAAATAAAGAACACATTACTGCAGCGGCAACTCGCCTGCAGAATGTGTTCTTTGCTCTGTTATTCCATAGGGAAGAGGCTATAGAAAGGATGTCGGATTTAATTAGTAGATTTTGTTTAAATGGTTGAAAAATTATAAAATTTGGAATAAGATATCCTTAATAGCTTGCTTAGTCCAGACGAGATTGAAATTTTGCTAAACGTTTAACTTTAACCCAAAAACAAGCGGTTTGGTCAAGTAAAACCGATTCAATTGTTCTGTAAGCCTTTTCAATGGTTGAAATATGAAAAGAACAGGTTGAAATAATCGGTTTCGTTCCTTCATTAAAAATGGCACAATATGAGTGGGTTCAATGTTAAACGTTTAACTCTAAAGCGTGGAGATTTTGAGCGTTTGAGTCAGACGGTTAGACATATAAATTAAAGCGAATTTTGAAGGGAGATCGGGGTCAATGAAAACGGGAAGGAAACTTGGGGTAGGTCTTGTATCGGCTGCATTGGTAATGAGTGTCGTTGGTTGCGGAAACAATGGAAACAACGGAAATAAAGAGACAAATACAGCATCACCCGGAACAGATGCTACCAAAGCACCTGCAAAGTCGTCTTCCAAAGCTGAAAAGGTTAAAATTATCTACTCGATGTGGGGAAGTGCGGAAGAAGGGAATACCACACAATCGGTGGCTGACAAATTTAATGCCTCCCAAGACAGAATTCAAGTGGAAGTGCAAGCGATTCCTTGGGAAAGCTACATGACAAAATTGAATACGCTTGCAACGGCAGATCAACTACCCGATACAGGCATGTTAAAAGAGGATGGCGTTATCCAATGGTCCTCTCAAGGCATGCTTAACGATGTAAGCTCTATGTATGAAGGAAGCGACAGCAAGCCGCTGGATAGCCTGGCTTACAAATATGAAGGCAAAACCGTAGCCTACGCTGCTGCAAATGAAATCCTCCTACTCTACTATAACAAAGACATGTTTGACAAAGCGAACGTTCCTTATCCACCATCCGCACTCGATAAAGCATGGACATGGGACGAATTCGTAGAGACGGCCAAGAAATTGACGAACGATAAAAAAGGAAAACATCCTGGTGAGGATGGATTCGATTCCCAAAGCATCGTTCAGTACGGTGCATCTGTAGAAAATCTCCCGTGGCAGTTGGAAACTTGGACGCTTAGTAACGGCGGAGGTTTTTATGCCAATGACGGTACAGAGGTTCGGGTTGGGGAAGACGCCAGCATCGAAGCCATTCAGAAAGTTGCTGATCTGTACTTAAAAGATCATGTTGCTCCTTTGTCCGTCGGACAGACCGATGATGGCATTCAACGTACCATTATTGCAGGTACAGTCGCTATGGCAACGAATGGTGCATGGAATGTGGGAACTAGCTTAAATACGGCGAAGGAGGCCGGTCTGAACTACGGCGTAGCTGTTCTGCCTTACATGAAGGATAAAGTTACTCTTAATACAGGCGGCGCCAATGTTGTATTTTCTCAATCCAAGCATCCAGAAGAAGCAATGGAATGGCTGAAATGGTATAACTCTGAAGAAAATAACTGGGCACTTATCTCATCGGGTATTTGGATGCCAACGCTGGAGAAATGGTATACGGACGAAACACTGACTCACAAATGGGTCGAAAATCCAAACTTCCCACCGTACGAAGAATATAAGTCTGCCGTAGTTGATTATGCACAATCTTCCGCAGCAAGACCTGCTTCCTGGTTCTATACGAATAATACAACGGAATTCAACACCTTGCTAGGATCCGTTCTGGGGGATGTATGGACGGGGAAAACGACTGCTAAGGACGCCATCTCCAAAAATCTTGATGCTTTGAAGGCCGCTCATACAGGCAATCAATAATAAAGATTGGAAGGATGACCGCCATCAACACAAGCGGCGGTCATCCTTTAAACATGAGGTGGGGAGCGAGAAATGGAAACCATTAATAAACCGCAAAAGCGCCGTTCCCGTATTTTTTCAGCCGAGGCACGCGTAGCTTATATTTGTTTGATTCCAGCCTTTCTAGGATTAATCTTTCTGACTTACTTGCCACTTGTAGGAGTGTTAGGCATTAGTTTGACCAATTGGACTGGCTTGAAAAACCCCGAATTCATCGGTTTTGATAATTATGTCAAGCTATTTACCACGGATCCTTATATTAAAGATTCCATTATCGCGACGATTTATTTTGCGATTTTGTCGGTAATCGGCAGTATGATCTATTCGCTGTTTATTGCACTGCTGCTGAATCGTAAAATTCCCGCAAGAGGTTTTTTCAGAGCTGTATTCTATGTGCCGTATGTTTTGCCTGCTGCAGCGATCTACGTAGGATGGTCTTGGCTCTATGAGGGGAATTTTGGCTTTTTCAACTATCTTCTCTCGGAACTTGGGCTGAAAAAAATTCTCTTTATCGCCGATTCCAGCTATGTCGTTCCTTCACTCTCGTTAATATCAGTTTGGCTAGCAGGCAACTTGATCGTTATCTTTTTGGCTGGACTTCAAAACGTTCCCGTAGTTTACCATGAAGCAGCTGAAATGGATGGAGCGAACGGCTGGCAACGCTTCCGTCATATCACATTACCGTGCATGACACCGATTATCTTCTACAATCTATTGATGAGTCTGATCGCAAACCTTCAAGTCGTTACACCAGCACTTTCTTTGACGAATGGCGGTCCAGGTAATTCATCCCGATTCATGACTTATCTTATGTATGATCAGGCATTTGTCAATTACAAATTAGGTTATGCTTGCGCAACTACTTTCATTATTTTCGCCATTCTTGCGGCCTTTACTGCCATATTGTTTAAGACGTCTAACAAATGGATTTATAATGAAGGAGGGGACGACAAATGAGTGTAGCAGCATACGGGGGCAGACTAAAAAGCAAAAAACGCAGGGACCGAATGATGAACATTTTAACGATTGTCGTCGTCCTTGTATTTACCATTTTAGCGCTCTTTCCAATCTGGTGGATTTTCCGCACGTCTCTTATGACGAATGCCGAGATCTATAAATATCCCCCTTCTCTATTACCGCAAAATTGGTTGTTTTCCAACTATGAGAAGACACTAGAGATATTTAAGTTCTGGAAATACCTGTGGAATACGATGGTGATTATCGTTCCCTCCTGTCTGGCAGGAACCTTTACGGCTACATTGTGTGGATATGCTTTTGCAAGGTTGAGATTTCGGGGGAAAACGGTGATCTGGGCACTATGTGTGGGATCCATGCTTTTGCCTGCTATGGTAACGCTCATTCCGCTGTACATCGGATGGACGCGTGGACTAGGAATTCATGACAGCTACTGGCCATTGATATTGCCTTATTTTTGTGGCGGCGGCGCTTTTAATATCTTTTTGATCCGTCAATTCATTATGTCCATTCCAAGAGAACTCGATCAAGCGGCAACGATCGATGGTGCCGGGTACTTCCGCATTTTGTTCAGCATTATTATGCCGGCTATCCGACCTGCTATGATTGTCGTCGCGTTGTTTATCTTCATAGGGTTATGGAACGATTTGCTCCAACAGATGATTTACATTAACTCGAGCGATAAATATACGATTGCACTTGGACTAACCAACTTTAGAGGCCAATTAAAAAGTGATTGGTCGCTTACAATGGCCGCAACATGCTTATCGTTTGCTCCAGGTGTCATCTTCTACTTTATAGGTCAAAAGTATTTCGTAGAGGGAATCACTCTAACCGGATTAAAAAGTTAGTTCCGTTCAATGAATTAATAGCGGCTAAATGGCGTACTTGAAGGTGCTGAAGGAAGTAGAGAACGTTCTTTTGTAAAAATTAGTTTAACAATGGGCTATTCTATGGTCATTTTTAAATGACATATGGGATAGTCCTTTATTTTTGTCTATACTTCTAACTAATGAAGTACTTTCTTTTTTTTCGAAATTGCGTAATGGTATAGGTGAAGGCCGGAAAAGTTGTACATGGCGGGACACGAAGATGAGATGACGGAGCATTCAACCTAAAGGGGGATGGAAGATGGAACCGTGCAATGAAAGTTTTATTAAAAGCATTGACCGTTTTAAGCCGCATACCTTTCATGCCATTGATGGAGAAGGGATCTTTATTTCGCATTCACATGATTATGATGAGTTAACGCTCATATTGGAAGGGGAAGGGTATTACAGCTCTCCAGAACAAAATATGAAAGTAACTGCGGGTAACCTTATTTTAATTCCGCCTGGACTTCATCACGGTTTTGTTTGTACCGTGCCTTGGCGAGGGGTTTCGATTCATTTTTTTCAAAATGAGCTTCCGGTTCAATGCCAGTATCTCTTTCATTCCGGTTATGAGTCTAACCGAATTCATAGTATTAAACTTAGTGAAGAAGACACTCGTTGGGCGGAGATGAGTATTCTGCAGCTGGAGAATGAGTGGAAATCAGATCATGTGAGCATCGATTCCCAGAATATTATGCGGATTGCTTTCGAAACGGCGCTGGTCTTATTCCAGCGGTATAAGACAAATAAGACGCAGTCCACCGGGAACAAGACGGATCAGACGATCATGCAAGAGGTATTAAAGGAGATTCACTCCAGGTTCTACAGCAGCTTAACGGTGCATGAGCTTGCATCAAGATATTTTCTATCAGAAAGTAATCTGCGGAAAAAGTTTACGGAAGCGATCGGCATTTCTCCCAAGCAATATATCATCAATCTTCGCGTGCAGGAGGCAAAACGGCTGCTACAGCAGACCGATAAGGCGATTGAATCGATCTCAACCGAGGTAGGGTTCACGTCCTCCAGCCGCTTCTATGAATTTTTTGTAAAATCAGTAGGTGTTACCCCGCTTGAATGGCGTAAAAACAAATCAAAAAGAGCTTAACGATTAAGCCGTCTCTTCTGAGACGGCTTTTTTCGACCGACGAAATCGATTTGGCTATTCCTTTTTTTGAATAAAAAGTAAAGCGCTTTCGTAATTGTTGGCAAAGGGTAATCTCCTAGATAATAGAAAATGTAAGATGCAATGAGGGAGCAAGTAAAGGAGAGTGCAAATGACACAACTTAAAAACTTCTTCAACCCCGTTGTTGCAAGCGCTGCCGATCCGTGGGTGCTGAAGCATACAGACGGCTATTATTACTTCATGTGTACACGAGGGGGCTGTCTGGAACTTACACAATCGGCTAGTTTGACAGGACTTGCAGAGGGGCGTAAAAAAACGATTTGGACACCGGAGCAAGGCGGACGGTATAGCTCCAACCTATGGGCACCGGAAATTCATTATCTGGATAGCAAATGGTACATCTACTATACAGCTAATGATGGCGGCGGCGATGATTCAAGAAGAGTTTGTGTACTCGAGAATACGGAGGCTGATCCGCTTGAAGGCGAGTGGGTATGGAAGAGCGCTCTTGATACTCCTGTTCCAGGCCTCGATGGTTCCGTGCTGATCATGCATGACCAGCTTTACTTCTTGTATGCTGGTTATGGGCATTTTCCGGATTATGGATCAGCGATTTATATCATGAGAATGACTAATCCATGGACGTTAGAGGGAGAGCAGACGTTACTCACAGCTCCAACTTTGGACTGGGAGAAGCAAGGTGGTATGGCCATTAACGAAGGTCCGGTTATTCTGAAAAGGAACGGACGGGTGTTCCTCATCTATTCAGCCAGCACGACATGGTCGGAGGATTATGCGTTAGGGATGTTAACGATGGATGAGAAGGCTGATCCCATGCTGCAGTCCTCTTGGATGAAATCGATGGAGCCGGTTTTCCGCAAAAGTGTGGAAAATAGCGTGTATGCTACAGGGCACAACAGCTTCACGAAATCTCCAGATGACACGGAAGATTGGATCGTATTCCATGCCCTTCCTGCAGTGGGAGTTGAGACGAAGTTCCGTGCAACCCGTATTCAGAAATTCGATTGGCATCCGGACGGCACACCAGACTTTGGCATTCCGTTAGGAGATGAGCAAGCTTTGGAAGCTCCGTCAGGCGAGTAAGGATTATTTTTTGTTAATTGATACAGTAATTTTGTAACTAAGTGCTTTTCTTGTGAATTGGAATCGGTCTAAAGTCCTTGATTTAAGCGAAGTCTACTATTTCTAAGTTTTATTAGTTCTAATATTTAAATATGAAAACGTTGACAATTTAAATTGGCACTCCTATTAAAAAGCGAAAGCAGGGGGATTAAAATGGGTAAAATGAAAAACCGTTTGCTTAACCTGTTACTGGTGTCCGCAATGTCAGTTTCTGTTCTAGGTGCATGCAGCAACAATAATGATCCGAAGGAGTCATCCGAGCCGGCTGCTACAGAGAGTTCGGATAATGGGACTACAACCGAAACGGCAGCCTTCTCCGACATTAGTCAAACGATTCGTGGGAATAAAACTCCTACTCAGGAGCAAATGGATGAAGTAAACAACACGATGAATGATACGTACCTGGGTGACCTTTACGATGAGAAGATTCCAAGCCATTATGAGGCTTATCCTTATAAAAAGGACGTTACGCTGGACGTATGGCTGCCGGCTGATTCGAATATCCCGGATATGAATAATCAGGTTGTGCAGAAGCAAGTTGAGAAGCTGACCGGCATTAAAGTGAACTTCATTACGCCGCCAGTAGGACAGGAAGCAGACGCCTTTACCCTTATGATTTCCTCCGGTGAGCTGCCTGACATTATTATTGAGCCAGAACGTTATCCAGGTGGAATGGAAGCGGGCCTCAAAGATGGGGCTTACCTCGATTTGACCGATTTGATGGAGAAGAATGCCCCTAACTATTCGGAATGGCGTAATTCCGATGAGACAAGAAGAAAAACAACTGTAACAGACAGCGGGAAGCTGCTAGGCTTTTACGGCATTGCTCCATATTCCGAGTGGATGTGGTTCGGCATGTTGATTAAGAAGGAAGCGCTCGAGAAGACAGGTTTGGAAATTCCAACTACGATGGATGAATGGCATGCTTTCCTGACGAAAGCGAAGGAAGTGGGTTACAGCGAGCCGCTTAATTACGGTTCTACCTACGGACAAGTCTTTACTGGCATTATTAACGGTGCATTTGGCGTTTGGGATTGGACGTTTATGGATGCGGACGGCAAAGTGCAATGGGGTCCAGCTCAGCCTAAAGCGAAAGATTACCTGACAACTATGCAGCAATGGAATAAAGAAGGACTGCTCAACCGTGACTGGGCAACTGCTGACTTTAACCAACGTATGGCAAGCGCCATTTCGAATAAAACAGCTGTTATGATGGACTCCCCGGATACGATGTGGAGCTACTGGAAGCAGCAAAACAATATTGATTTCGTAGGTGCTTTGAACCCCGTGCTGAACGCTGGCGATAAAGCAGCCACCACTTATAAGAACTTCAAGAGAACCGGCAGATCAGCTGCGATTACAACACAAGCAGATGATGTAGAAGCTGCAATGGCATGGCTTGATTTTGCTTACAGCAAAAAAGGCTGGGAGATCCTGAACTACGGCGAATACGGCAAGACCCACTTGGTTGATGAGACCGGTAAGCCGTATTTCCAACCAGAGAGCAACATCTACAAAGATCCAGACGGTCAACCAGTTGCGACTACTCTTGTGAAATACCGTATGCATTCCTGGCCTGATATCCGCGATGAGCATAACTCTAACCCGCTTATCGTTGCAGAGGGCAGCTATTCGGGCGATATTCGTAAGTACTGGACGGAAAATATGGACACAAGCGTAGCTATGCCGCCAATTACATTTACACAAGATGAAGCATCCCGTGAAGCCGAGCTTGGTAATCAGCTGTCCACACTGCGTGGTGAGTATTTTGCCAAAATTATTTCGGGCCAGCTTCCGGTCAGCGCTTACGATAAATTCCTGAGCGAAGCGAAAAAAATGGGTCTGGATGAGTTCCTGAGTATCCATCAGGCAGCGCTTGATCGTTATAACCAAAGATAACGAACGGATAATTCAGGAGGGTGAATGGGCAGGGCTGCTCGCGGATTCTTGCGAATGGCTTTGCCCATACCTGGAAATAAGGTGGTGGGTGTATGAAGACAAGTCTTATTATTAAGAAGGATGTTAGAAAAAACTGGTTTGCTTATCTGCTGGCCGTGCCGGTCATTGCATGGTTTGCTGTTTTTTGTTACGGACCTATGTGGGGTCTCTTGATTGCCTTTAAGGACTTTAAGCCGTTACTTGGATTCGCGGACAGCGATTGGGTCGGGCTGAAGCATTTTATTGATTTCTTTGAAGGGCCATATTTCTGGAGAGTTGTGAAAAATACGCTGCTCCTCAATGTTTGGGGCCTTGCGTTTGGGTTTACTGCTCCGATCATACTCGCCTTGATGTTAAATGAAGTACGTGACGGCAAGTTTAAGAAGCTGGTTCAGACGATCACGTATATGCCGCATTTTATCTCACTTGTTGTCGTGTGCGGGATGATTCATATTTTTACAGAAGACGAAGGGGTCGTTACTCAACTGCTGCAGTTGATTACGGGCAAGGACTATACGTCTCTGCTTGGCTATTCCTCCTTCTTCAGGCCGATCTATACCTTCTCGGATATTTGGCAGACCATCGGCTGGTCGAGCATTATTTATCTGGCTGCGATGAGCTCGATCGATTCTACCTTGTATGAGGCAGCTGATATTGACGGCATTGGGAGACTGGGGAAAATGTGGCATATTACGCTCCCTCAGATCAGTCCGGTTATCGTTATCCTATTTATCTTTGCAGTAGGCGGCATCATGGCTTCGAGTTATGAGAAGATCATTCTCCTTTACAATCCATTAACCTATGACAAGGCGGATGTTATTGCATCCTATGTCTACCGGAGAGGCTTACGAGAAGCGAGCTTAAGCTATTCCACGGCTGTTGGTTTAGTCAGTTCCCTGGTTAACTTTGCTCTTCTATGGGTGACGAACAAAATAGCAAGCCGCAAATCTGACGTGAGTTTATGGTAGGAAGGGGGATACATGTACGATGAAATATTATTCCGTTGGCAGCAGAGTATTTGATATTATCATTTATTTATTACTTGCGCTCTTAACCTTGTGTTGTCTGTATCCAATCGTCCATATCCTATTTGCGTCTGTCAGTGATCCGGCGAGGCTGGTTGCTCACAAAGGGATATTGTTAAATCCACTTGGGTTTACGATGGACGGCTATAAGCTGATTTTCAAAGATAACAGTCTATTAGTTGGATACAAGAATACAATCCTGTATGTAGGGCTTGGCACGCTCGTTAATATGATTATGACGATTATGGGCGCGTTTGTTTTATCTAGACGGGATTTATATTTTAAGAAATATATTATGATCATCATTACGATTACGATGTTTTTTGGCGGGGGATTAATTCCCTGGTTCTTATTGATGAAAGATATCGGCCTTTACAACAATCTATGGGCTATGATTCTGCCTACCGCGCTGAGTACGTGGAATATGATTGTGCTCCGGACGGGCTTTCAATCCATTCCTACGGAGCTAGAGGAAGCGGCAATTATTGATGGTGCAAGTCAGATTAAGCTGTTAATCAATGTGATTATTCCACTGTCCAAAGCTACCTTGGCTGTAATCTTCTTATACTATTTGGTCGGCAACTGGAATTCCTGGTTTAATGCCATGGTTCTGCTTAAAGATCGGGATCAATTCCCGCTGCAGCTGCTGCTGAAGGAGATTCTGGTAGCGAACGACTCTACGGCAACCTCACAGGGAAGCGCCGGCGGCGTTATCATCGATAGTGCATCAAGTGCGACGGCATTCCGTGAATTAGTGAAGTATTGCACAATTGTGTTCTCAACACTGCCAATTTTGATGGTGTATCCATTCCTTCAGAAATATTTTGTAAAAGGTGTCTATGTTGGTTCGATTAAAGGCTAAGAGCAAAGGAGTTTACTAACTTATGAAACTTGATTTTCCGCGTCCGGAATACCCGCGTCCTCAGTGGGTTCGGCCTAATTGGATCAACCTGAATGGGGAATGGCAATTCGAAATCGATCATGGCAAAAGTGGTAAAGAACGCGGGTTTCAGGAATCCGCCCATGTGTTGTCTGATAAGATAACAGTTCCCTTTTGCCCAGAAAGCAAGCTCTCCGGAGTGGAATATAAGGATTTCATGCCAGCTGTATGGTATCGAAGAGAAATCTCTGTACCAGGCAGCTGGCTGAAAGGCAAGATTCTGCTGCACTTTGGCGCTGTCGATTATGAAACGGAAGTGTGGGTTAACGGAGTATCTGTGGGTACACATCGTGGAGGGTATTCTTCTTTCCACCTTGATATCACAGCAGCGGTTACAGCTGGAAGTAATGTGATTACCGTTTGTGCAGAAGATGATGTGCGTTCCGGGCTGCAGCCTCGCGGAAAGCAAAGTGAAAGATTCTATTCGCATGGCTGTGATTATACACGTACGACAGGAATCTGGCAGACTGTTTGGCTTGAGCAGGTGCCTCATTCTTATTTGGCAGGAATGAAAGTGGTTACGGATCCGGAGAACGATTGTGCACATCTGGAAGTGCAGATCGGAGGAGAAGGTGCTGGAGCAACGCTTACGGCAACAGCTTTATTTGAAGGAAGAGCTGTTGGTACTGCAACCTGCGTGGTGTCTGGAGCGATTGCCAAGCTGACACTTCCTTTGTCTGAGATTCACTTGTGGGAGCCTGGTCATCCACAGTTGTATGATCTGGAGATCAACTTGGCGAAGCAAGGACAAGTGAAGGATACGGTCCAGTCTTATTTTGGGCTTCGTACGATCAAGCTGGATGGCATGGCGGTTCGGATTAACGGTAAATCTGTGTTCCAGCGCCTTGTGCTGGATCAAGGCTTTTATCCAGATGGCGTCTATACTGCCCCATCCGATAATGATCTGCGTAAAGATATCGAAATTTCAATGGGGCTTGGCTTTAATGGCGCTAGGCTTCATGAGAAAATGTTCGAACCTCGTTTCCTGTATTGGGCGGATAAGCTGGGCTATTTGGTGTGGGGTGAGCATGCCAACTGGGGCCTTGATATTACGACAGCTGAGGGCTTAGCCCGGTTCCTGCCGGAATGGCTGGAAGGGTTGGAGCGGGACTTCAATCATCCTGCACTTATTGGCTGGTGTCCGTTTAATGAAACATGGGACCGGGATGGTGCCAAGCAAAACAATGATGTGCTGCGTATCGTTTATGAGGTGACGAAGCGGATGGATCCGACACGTCCTGTCATCGATACAAGCGGTAATTTCCATGTCATAACGGATATATTTGATATACATGACTATGATCAGAATCCGGAGACGTTCCGGGCCAGATACGAACCAATGAAGGCCGGTGGCGAAGTATTTAATACATTCCCGAACCGTCAGAAATACGAAGGGCAGCCTTATTTTATCAGTGAGTATGGCGGTATTTGGTGGAATCCGGATCAGAAGGATGAGAAGTCTTGGGGTTACGGCGACAGGCCGAAATCCGAAGATGAATTCCTTACGCGGTATGCGGGATTGACGGATGCTTTACTTGATCATCCGATGATGTTTGGGTTCTGTTATACGCAGCTTTATGATGTGGAGCAGGAAGTGAATGGGTTGTACACGTACGATCGCCGCGCGAAATTTGATCCTAAAGTCATTCGCAGCATTAATGCCAGAAAAGCTGCAATTGAAGATTAATCGTTATGTAAGAAGGCCTCTTCGGAGGCCTTTTTTTGTTTTGCTGCTTGGATCGAGGTATGCAACTAAAGTCCTTGGATGGCTTAAGGAAGAACTATTTATTTGGGAATTTTTGTCGAAGTGATTGAAATGACATATATAATATATATAATATGACTTGTGAGTTACAGACTCTATGCTGAACAATTGGGAGGTGGGGAGTCAGCGTTTCGAACGGCATGCATCATCACTAATTCATAATAAGAGGTGTGGGAACATGATTCGAAAATTAACGGCAATCAGTTTAGTTGTTGTCAGTACGCTGTCTTTCTCGGCGGGATCTTATGCAGCGCCCCAGCCGGCGGCGCAAGGATCCGCCATTTCATGGCCAAATAATCAAGCGCTTCCATCATTCAAGCAAGGCAAACAGCTAGAGGTAGCGGACATTTATGATGCACCAGGAGATGTAAAGCTGTTGTTCTCTACTTTGCAGGGCATTGTGAACCGGAAAGAAACTCGAATCTACCTTCTGGAAAACAAGGAAGAAGGTAAGTTCAAATGGTTGAATGATCTAAACGTCGATTATAAAGTGCGTGATGATTATTATGATATTTTGAAGCAGTATAAAAATGAAGTTAAAGGCATTATCATTTATGACCCTAATGTACCGGATTCCGTGAACGTGGCAACAACTTTGGCTGGTCTTCGTGACGGTGTAGCAGTAAGTCCTGAGCTCGCTGTGAAGCTGCAAGCTGCACCGTACGGCTTTAAAGTGATCGAGGATCTGCAAGGGAAGTTTAAGGACCGGGTAGACGCTTATACATGGCAGTATGAGAATTTGTGGAAAGAAACAACTCACCGGATGCTCGTGGGCCTCAGCCCTGAAGTATCGGCACGTCCACCAGCGAATCAACCTGATACATACAAGGTTGTAGCACAGGAGCAGACGGAAGAACGCGATGCGAAAAACCGTCAAGTGTATGATATTGACTTGTCTCAATTTGTAGCGAAGCCTGATGTGTATGTGAAATTCGGAGATGCGTTCACTCAGGACGGCTGGGGTGCAGCGGTTCATGAAATTACGGTGAAGGCTGACGGAGAAACGATCGCTCATTTCCTGCCAGGTACTGCTGATGAGAAGCCTTACCTGTACGACCCGCAAGGCTCCCAAGTATCGTCGGGAAGCGGCGGCCACCGTTTTGCTGATGGCGGCAACTATTTCACGTATAAGTTCACTCCACCTGCAGGCACGAAGGAGCTTACAATGTCTGCTGAGATGTGGAATGAGTATAAGGTGAGTGCGACTAATGACCAGCCGTTCTCTTCTCAGACGAAAGAGCCTTATGGTTACCTGCGTGATTATGCTGTAGCAAACAAAGCAATGGTATTCTGGCTGGATTCGAATGATCCGGCTGAGAAAGAGCTGTTTGAGAAAATTTTGTCCGATGTGAAGCCTGGCACACCGTATCTTGGATGGTTCAGCAATGACTTCCAAGGTGAATTCAGCGGGGTAGAGGTTGCTTCGAATCATGGCGTGTACGTTCTTGCGGCGGACTGGTTCAGCAACTTGACCGTATTCTCCGGAACGAAACCAAATTTTACGAAGCCTAAAGCTCCAAAGCCGGTGAAACTGGACAATAAAATTTATGTAACGTATACATTCAGCGAAGGCGATAACCTTCAATATAACGAGCATAAGCTGCGGATCCTGTGGGATGACCCGAAACGCGGCCAGGTGCCGATCAACTGGACATCCAGCCCGCTACTCTACGACGCCGCTCCAGCTATGCTGAACTACTTCTACGGCACTGCAACAGCGAATGATCAAATTATTGCCGGACCTTCCGGAGCAGGTTACTTCTACCCGGCTGCATGGCCGGAGAAATCGCTCACGGAATTCCTGAAAAATACAAAAGATTACATGAAGAAGACTGGAATGGAAATTCCATATGTGCTTAACCGCTTGAACGGTGAAAACCTGCCGCTCAGCAAAGCGAACAATGCAGCTTATCGCGATCAGTATGATGCTAAAGGAATCTTCATCGGCTGGGATAACTTCACTAAAGTAGATATTGTTGACGGTCTGCCGACTTCCAACATTCTAGGTGTAGGTTCAGTAAATGATGCGAAAAAAGCGCTTGCTGATGCAAAAGCGAAATGGGATGGCAAATCGCCGCTCTTCGTATCTCTTGGTATTTTGGCATGGGGCATGACGCCTACAGATTTGGCTAACATCACAGCTGGACTTGATTCTTCGTATCAAGTAGTCTTGGCAGATCAATACTTCTCGCTTATTAGAGATGCTAATGGCTTGCCTAAGAAATAGTCTTTATTAGAAAGAAGACCTCCGGATGTCCGGGGGTCTTTGTTTATTGAGGGTCATTCTTATCCTCGCTAACGAATCGTCAGATGCTTATTCCTCGAAAAACAGCTACTTGTAACGCTATTAGTCTGGTTGAAGGCAAAATGATACGCTTTTAAGGGGATTAGCGATACCAGGATTCGTTACAATTCCCGAACCCTCTATTTCGAGCAAATAGCGTGATGTAGATTCGTTAGAATTTCGTTTGTTGTTTAGAATTGTGCGGATAAGGTAAATGTGCGATAACGCTGCCTGCCGCTGGCTACGATAAGTAGTTGGTGTTCAACCAAGCTGAGTAGAACCCGGCGTGCATGCTGGTCGGAAATCCGCAGATGAGAAGCGAGCTCCGACGGCATGAAAGGACGCAGTAGACGCGTTGCATAGCGAATAGTTTCCGTCTCAAGCCAGCCTAATGACTCTGGCACATCGGTTGCAATAAACTTTCCGATAAAGGAAAACACGAGCTGCTGACAGCGCTTTGGTTCATCTGTGATGGATAAATAAGCAATCGGCAAAAAGATCCAGTCATCAAGCGTTAATAAGCAGTGCCGCCAACACAGATCTTTGAAGCGCCTCACGTCCAAATCTCTTGCGTGAGGTCCATAGCCTTGAATTTCAATTCCGCCTTTCATCTCCCCGCCGGGCATATAGGCTAGATCAAGATAGCGGTATCCGTTATGGAAATCGCGAACCTCCCACTCCGGATATAAATGATTAAAGCTGCGGACGGCAGGGAACCAGACTGAACGGAGAAACTCGACTGTGCCATGGCCAAGCCCTTTCTCGAGTAATTCTCGTCTTCGGTGATTCTCTTCTTGTTGAATCATGGATTGCAGCCATTCTTCATAAGCTTGGTCGAATTTCATAATTGAACAACACATCCTTTAAAAAATTAGAATCTCATTCGTATCGTTGTTCGGCCGTTACCATAAAAAAACGCCGTTTTGACATCATCCCACCTCATGGGGAACGGATATCAAAACGGCGTGTTCTTCACGACCAAACAATATATGTTCAGTATAAATCGATAATAAATGAGAAACAATCTGCTCTTTTATGAGAAAAATGAAAGAATTTATAGCGATTATCTTCATTTCTGTGAAAATGTTAATCCAAACTTTATATTTCTCTGTGGTACAATTACCCAAAAGCATGAACGTATCGGGCTTTATACCTACATAAATTATAGGGAGGTATATATGATCATACATAGTAAGCTTATGAAGTGCATAATAGGATTGGCGCTCATATTGCTCAGTATCGGAACGGTGTCCGTTGTCTCTTCTGGAGCAGCATATGCGGCAGAAGCAAACGCATCGGTTAAGGTGAATGACAAGAAAGTGAAGTTGTCCGATTCGGTTATCGTTCAGAAGAACAGAATGTATGTGCCTGCAGCAAGTATAGCTTCAATGCTTGGTGCAAACGTAAGCTGGGACAATGAAAATGAAGAATTAACTTTAGATACGGAATTAAATGATGAAGTTGTTTTCGGAAATGGCGTACCGGTTGTTTATTTCAATGACACCCGTTATCGGATGGATGCAGTTCCATTCATTGAGGACGGCAGGCTATATGTGCCACTCCGCCAGCTGGCTGAAGTGCTCCATGCCGATCTGTCCTGGAACAACGATTCCAATACGGCTGAACTTACTGAAGTGGAGCGTGCGGCAGTAACGGAAGAGTACGAATTGGCTGAGATCAGCAAGGAATACGGCATCGGCGCATCGACCCTACTGAAGCGCAACGGATTGAGCAGTAAGGATCAAGTTAAGCCAGGAGTAAAGCTTAAAGTTATCATCCCGTCGTTTCTTGATAATCCGGCTGCGGCCTACTCCCAATCGGATTTGACGCTGCTCGCGAGGATTTCAGTGGTGGAGGCAGGCAAAACTTCTTATGAAGGACAGCTGGCGATTGCCAATGTCATTTTGAACCGTGTGAAGGACCCGAAATTCCCGAAATCGATACATGATGTGATTTATTCCGGAAAGCAGTTTCCGCCAGCTCATAACGGTCTACTTGATCAAACAAAGCCAACTGCAAGCGCCCTTCGGGCAGCTAAGGATGCATTGAATGGAAAAAACAATATTGAAGACGCTGTTTATTTCTTTAATCCACGTGTTACAAAAGGGGCATTCTGGTCCAGCCTGGATGTCGTCGTGACGATTGGCAGTCATAGCTTCGCAAAATAATAAAAACCCGCTAGACACAACAATGTGTTTAGCGGGTTTTTCGTGTGGCGTTCATTTATGACCAGCCGACTTAGCCTCGGATGAGGAGAACATGCATCGTATAACCATAATTAGGCAAAGAATAAGCCGATTGGATTCCTGCGCACAGCTTTATAAATAAAAATGATTAATTTTACAAAATAACTTATAGACAAATTTCGACTTATACATTGAACCTGACGTGAGCCTGCGTTAGTATAAAGATAGTATAAAACACAGTACCGAAGTCGGATTTTATAGATTGATGTGAGGTGGATAGAGTTGCAACTTCTTGTGACGAACAGTCCGTTTACAAGCGAGCAGGCGGAATTAATTAACAAGCTGCTCCCAACTTTAACGGAAGCTCAGAAAAATTGGTTAAGCGGATATTTAAGTTTTTATGCTGCAGGTAATGTAGCAGCAGCAACGGCAGAAGCGCCAATCGTAACTGCTGAAGCTCCTGCAGCAGCAGCAATTCCTGAAGGTCCGAAGGAAGCGACGATTTTGTTCGGATCGCAAACCGGCAATTCACAAAGACTGGCGGGACGTTTGGCTGATAAGCTGAAAGGCCAAGGCTTTGAAGTAACGCTGTCGGCAATGAACCAATACAAAACGAATAAATTAAAAGAAGTTAGTTATCTGTTTATTGTGGCTAGTACACATGGCGAAGGAGATCCGCCGGATAACGCGCTGACGTTCTATGAATTCTTGAATAGCAAACGTGCACCTAAGTTAGAAGGAGCGAAGTTCTCTGTTCTGGCGCTTGGCGACACATCGTATGAATTCTTCTGTAAAACAGGTGCAGACTTTGACACCAGACTCGCTGAGCTTGGAGCTGAGCGTATCGTCGATCGTGTTGATTGTGACGTTGACTTCGAAGATGCAGCCGCTGCTTGGATTGCTTCGGTTAACGGCGCAGTAAGCACAGCTTCTGCATCATCAGCAGCTCCTCAAGGAGCAGCAGCCGTTTCACAGGCAGCAGCAGTAGAATCGGAATATACACGTGCTAATCCGTTTATGGCTGAGGTTCTAGAGACGCTGAACCTGAACGGCAGAGGCTCGGATCGCGAGACTCGCCATCTTGAGCTGTCGCTGGAAGGTTCCGGTCTTTCTTATGAGCCAGGCGATGCGGTTGGTGTATATCCACAGAATGATTCTTCTTTAGTAGAAGAGATTATTTCATTCCTTGGCTGGAACTCGGATGAGAAGGTTGTAACGGGCAAAGCAGGCGAAACTTCAACGCTCCGTGAAGCGCTTCTTCATCATTATGAAATTACGGTATTAACGAAACCTCTGCTTGAAAAAGCGGTTGCCTTCTCGGGTAACAGCAAGTTGGCAGACTTGGTTAAACCAGAAAATAAAGAAGACCTGAAAGCCTATACAAACGGACGGGATCTGCTTGATCTGCTTCGTGACTATGCGCCTTGGACGATTCAAGCAGGGGATCTTGCTAACTTGCTTCGCAAGCTGCCGCCTCGCTTATATTCCATTGCAAGCAGCGTAAACGCTCATCCGGAAGAAGTTCATCTGACAATCCGGAAAGTGGAATACGAAGCTCATGGCCGTGACCGTAAAGGCGTTTGCTCGGTATACACTTCTGAGCGTCTGCAGCCTGGCGACAAGCTTCCGATCTTTATCCAGCAGAATCCGAACTTCAAGCCTCCTGTTAACTCGGATACACCGGTTATCATGGTGGGTCCAGGCACAGGTGTTGCACCGTTCCGTGCCTTCATGGAAGAGCGTGAGGAATCGGGCGCTGGCGGCCAAACATGGCTGTTCTATGGAGACAGACATTTTGTAACAGACTTCCTGTACCAGACGGACTGGCAGCGTATGCTGAAAGACGGCGTACTGTCGAAGCTGGATGTAGCTTTCTCCCGTGATTCGGACGAAAAGGTTTACGTACAACACCGGATGCTTCAAAACGGTGAAGAGCTGTACAAATGGCTGGAAAATGGCGCACATGTGTATGTATGCGGCGACGAGAAGCATATGGCGCATGACGTGCAATCCGCACTCCTTACGATTATCGGCCAGTATGGCGGTAAATCTCCGGAAGAAGCGGCAGCTTATTTGTCCCAGCTGCAAGAGCAAGGACGTTACCAACGAGACGTATACTAAGCGCTTGAGTAATAGCGCATAGCGATAATAGAGAGTATCGACCCATTATATGGGTAAAGGAGCGAACAACAGCAATGGCAAAGAACCATAAAGTCGAGCCTATCGGCGGACCGCCGAGCGACGTGGAACATCTGAAATTGGAAAGTAACTATTTGCGCGGTTCGTTGACAGACTCCCTGTCGAACCGTATTACGGGCGGTTTGCCCGAGCTGGATAACCGTTTGTTGAAATTCCATGGCAGCTATATGCAGGACGACCGCGACTATCGTAACGAGCGTCAAAAGCAAAAGCTGGAGCCTTATTTCCAATTCATGCTTCGTGTTGTAACACCAGGTGGTGTAGCGACACCAGAGCAATGGCTTGTTATGGACAGCCTGGCGGATAAATATGGGACGGGCAGCCTTAAGCTGACTACACGTCAAGCGTTCCAACTTCACGGTGTATTGAAGTGGAATTTGAAACATACGATTCAAGAAATCCACCAAGCTATGCTGACAACACTTGCAGCTTGTGGTGACGTTAGCCGTAACGTGATGTGTAATCCTAACCCTTATCAATCGGAGCTTCATAGCGAAGTATTCTACTGGTCGCAGCAATTGACGTCGCATTTGGCGCCAAAAACACCGGCATATCATGAAATTTGGCTGGATGGCGAGAAGGTAGTCGACAGTACGGAGCAAGACGGCGTAGAAGTGGAGCCGATTTATGGTCCAGTCTACCTGCCGCGTAAGTTCAAGATTGGTATTGCTGTACCACCATCCAATGATGTTGACGTGTATTCGCAGGATCTTGGCTTTATTGCAATCGTTGGTGAAGACGGCAAGCTTGCAGGCTTTAACGTAAGTGTTGGCGGCGGCATGGGTATGACACATGGCGATACTGCGACTTACCCGCAGCTTGCTAAAGTGATTGGCTTCGTTACTCCAGATCAAGTATTGGATCTGGCTGAGAAAGTTGTAACGATCCAACGCGATTATGGTAACCGTTCGGTGCGTAAATACGCTCGTTTCAAATATACGATCGACCGTCATGGTATGCCTTGGTTCATTGACGAGCTGCAAGATCGTTTGGGCTGGGAGCTTGCTCCTGCTCGTGAGTTCCATTTCGAGCATACGGGTGACCGTTATGGCTGGATTAAAGGCAAAGACGGCAAATGGAATTTGAACCTGTACGTTCAAGCCGGCCGTGTTGTTGATACAGAAGACAACAAGCTGAGAACTGCACTTCGTGAAATCGCGAAGATCCATACTGGTGATTTCCGTCTGACGGCTAACCAGAACTTGGTTATTGCTAACGTAACTGCTCAGAAGAAATCAAAAATCGTTGCCTTGCTGAAAGAATACGGTATTGCAGAAGGCACTCAATATTCGGCTCTTCGTCGCAGCGCCTTGTCTTGCGTAGCACTTCCAACTTGCGGTCTGGCAATGGCAGAGGCTGAACGCTACCTGCCTTCCCTGATTGACAGACTGGAGCCAGTTCTTGCGGAAGCAGGTCTCCGGGACAAAGAAATTAATATTCGTATGACGGGCTGTCCGAACGGCTGCGCGCGTCCAGCACTTGGCGAGATTTCGTTCATCGGTAAATCGCCAGGCAAGTACAACATGTACATGGGTGCCGGTTTCTCAGGCGACCGCCTAAGCAAGATGTACAAAGAGAACATCGGCGAAGACGAAATTATAGATACTCTTACTCCGATCATTCACCGTTATGCAGCTGAACGCAACAATGGTGAGCACTTTGGCGACTTTGTCATCCGTGCAGGTTATGTGAAAGCAGTTACCGACGGCACGAACTTCCACGAATAATAGATTAGCGGTACAGAGTTGATCTCTGTACCGCTTTTTTTGCTGCATGTTATGAGGAAAACGTTAGGCACATTATTGGCCAAAGAAAAGGAAGGTTTCAACAATGTCAGATTACATAATCGGGCTTGATATCGGTACGACCAGCGTGAAAGCATGTATTTTTAACCGCATTGGGAATCTTGTTGCAGAAGAAGAAGAGTTCATCCATTCCGAATATCCAGAGGTAGGTCAAGTTCAGCAGGATGCCGTTGTTATAGAGCGATTGGCTGTCCTGGCGGTAAGAAATTCCATTCAGAAAGCAGGCCTTGCAAAAGAAGACCTGGCTGTGCTAGGCTTCTCTGCAGCTATGCATTCACTCTTGTCGGTAAGCTCTGAGGGAGTTCCATTATCTCCTGCATTCATTTGGTCAGACGGCAGAGGGACAGATCAAGCCAATCGTTTTACAGAGGAAGAACGTCAGTATTTATATGCCAAGACAGGTACGCCGATTCACCCAATGTCGCCCTTCTTAAAGCTGCTCTGGATGAAAGAAACCGGATATGAACCGTATCATAAGGCAGCGTACTTCATGTCCATTAAAGAGTATCTTATTTATTGCTGGTTCGGAAAACGGGTCATTGACTACTCTATGGCATCTGCTACCGGATTATTTAACCCTTCAACCTTGAATTGGGAGCCTGAGCTATTGTCTTTGGCAGACATTACGGCTAGCCAGTTGTCTGAGATTGTGGAGCCAACATTCCTGTTAGGTGCAATAAAAGCTGAGATTGCTGAAGAGATGGGGGTTGCTTCATCGCTGCCTTTTGCTATCGGGGCAGCCGATGGTCAGCTGTCCAATCTGGGTATTGGTGCACTACTTCCTGGTGAGGTTGCAGTATCTGTCGGAACAAGCGGAGCGATAAGGCAGGTTACGAATGAAGCGAAAGTGAGCAGTAACGGGGAGACGTTCTGCTACTCTTTTACACAAGATTCCTATATTATTGGCGGTCCTACGAATAATGGTGGTGTAGCTCTTCAATGGCTGAAGCAGCTGTTGAATGATCAGGGCAGCTATGAGGATTTTCTTGCAGAAGCCGGAAAATCAACACCAGGAGCAGAAGGGTTGCTATTCCTACCCTACATAAATGGTGAACGAGCTCCGCTATGGAATCAACGGGCTAGAGGCAATTTCTATGGCATGACGATTGCTCATACCAAAGCACATTATGTGCGGGCTGTTCTTGAAGGGATTACCTTCAATCTATATCAGATTGGCCGGGCGCTTGAGCAGTTGGCTGGTCCTCCTAAGAAAATTTACGTGAATGGCGGCTTATCGCGTTCTCTAATTTGGCTGCAGCTGATGGCGGATATTTTTGAAGCTGAAATTTATGTATCCGAGAATCATCATAGCGCGGCTTGGGGAGCAGCATGGACAGCTCTTGTTGCAATCGGGGAAGAGCAGGATTTTGCATCGATTAAGCAGAATATTCCTATGGGAGAAGCGGTACTGCCAAATCACGAGAATATCGGTTTGTACAAAGCGGTGTACAAGCGTTATGAGAAGTTAGCAAATGCGATTACACCATTGTTTGAATAACCAACTAGATTTCAACTTACGAACTTACACAGGCTTAACTACAGACATCGCAGAAAAAATATATACCTCATGGGGGGATATTGGATGGGTAGTTTATTAACGGTAATGCTTCTTGGTTTAGTGTTGGGAATCAAACATTCGATTGAGCCGGACCACATTATTGCAGTTTCAACAATGGTAAGCAATCAGAAGAAGCTGTGGCGTTCTACGTTAACAGGCATTTTCTGGGGGATTGGCCATACAAGCACTTTATTTATTGTTGGTATGGTTCTTGTGCTGCTTAAGGGAGAACTGCCTGCAGTGTGGGCGATGTCGCTGGAATTTTTGGTTGGGATTATGCTGGTGTATCTAGGTTTTAAAAACTTTGTATCGGTAAAAAAGGCCTATCATCAAACCCATCAACACGAGAAAGCTTCACTCGTTAAAGTGACAATCATCGGGTTTGTCCATGGTCTTGCCGGAAGTGCAGCGATGGTCATTCTGACGTTATCTACTGTTGAGTCGGTATGGGAATGTGCATTATATATTCTTGTATTTGGTGTTGGGACCATTACAGGTATGTTAATTTTTACGACGATACTAGGTATTCCTTTTGTATACAGCAAGACGAGTGTTAGAATTAACCGCGGTTTGATGCAGGCAGCTGGAACCGTGAGCTTCCTTTTTGGACTATTTTATATGTATAACCTAGGTGTGACAGAAGGGCTCTTTGAGCTTTGGGCGAAGTAAGAGCTGCTGGTTAGAGTGGGAATGGATCACGGTGCAGCCGTGGTGCCATTCCCATTTTTTTGCTTTGCATATAGTGCAAACGAACTGTTCACAAACCAGGAAATTTTGGTAAAATAGGTATTACCTTTTATTGGGTAATTGTGTTTCAGTATTGTTGGTCAGGAGAATTTGATGCTGATGGAGGAATGTAGTGCATGCTGTTGCAAGCCCATGTCGATGTTACGGATGAGGATCGTCATAAGGTTAAACAGCTGCTGAGAGCTTACCCGTCAATGAAAGCGGTAGTAGATATTTCCGTGTGGGATCATAGGGCTGACCAAATTGCACAATATGCCGGAAAATGCAAAGCGATCGAACGGGCGCTAGAAGCGCTGCCTTATGAGGGGAAGGAAATTTTGACCCGATGTTTCTTCGAGCAGAAAAAGGATAAATACATATATGAGTTTGTGTTGAAAATTCCAAAAAGTACTTATGATGTCTACAAATCACGAGCCTTACATACGCTGTCTTCCATCTTAAAAGCCTCTAATATGATCTAAAATAGCTGACATGAAAGCTTCCCATTGAGGAGGCTTTTTTTTGTTGGCTTTTTTCATACACAAATTTAGGCATTCCTTAGGCGATTTTGGTACGTAATTCATTCAAGAGGTGTACCGAAACGAAGCTCTGCTCAGCTTACACTAGAACAGATTACCTTCGATAAGGGGCTGGTCGATTTGTTTGCCGACATCGTTTCGATTGCGTCCTTATGCGGGAATATTGTCAGCGCTGAGATGTATATCGGTGATATTCCCGAGGAGAAGACGATCCCGGCTATTGCTTTCCCACCGCCTCGGATAGTTGACAGCCCAGGCAACTTAGTATCGTTTCGCAAGACGTATACGCTGATTATCAAAGTGTTCGAAGCAACGGACAGCAAAGCTTTCACGACTGCGGAAAGTATTGCGGATGCGATCCGCTCACCTCGTTACCGTATCCCATGTCTCAATGACGAAGGAGCGGCAACCGGCGAGTACATTCGCATCGATAAGCTGGATCTGCAGATGGGTGGTACCGGGGAGGCTCAAATAACACTTGAGTGGTCTAGACAGGTTAGCTATGAAAGAGAAACTTACGAGAAAGTGAATACATTAACGGTTATCGAAAGGGTGAAAAGCGATGCCTAGACCAAGGAAAAGCGAGGTCCAGCAGACACCGGCTCAGGTACCTGCGGAAGCCATCGAGAGTGAGCTGGCTGCTGCCGGTTTGGAAACGGTAGAGACGCGCTATTCGACAGAAAGTCTACGGAGAAATGCGCGGAAGCTGTTCCAGGTTAATCCGGAGATTGTGGATGGTGCTTTATACGAGGCGAGTGGTCGAGAGCTTACGATCGCGGAAGCGCAATCGTTCATTAAGGCCTATATGCAAAGGGAGGTTCGTTAAGATGGCAGGAGGAACATGGATTCAAGGCGTGGAGAAGGTAAGACCTGGTTTGTACATGAATTTCAAAATCGCAGCGCTGGAACGGATTAAATCAGGTGATCGCGGAACGGTTACGATGCCGCTTGAACTAAGCTGGGGACAGTCGCATACTTTTCTGAAGATTGAGACTGACAGTGATGTACTTGAATTACTCGGTTACGACATCAATGACCCGAAGGTAATTAAGGTTCGCGAAGCGAAGAAACGGGCTAAGACGCTGCTAATCTACAGGCTGAATGAAGGGGAACGCGCGAAAGCCTCCTTTGGTTCAGATTCCAATGTCACAACAGCAACAGCCGTACATACAGGGTCAAGAGGTAATGATATTACGATTACATCTGAGGATGATCCATCTGGCGCAACAAAGAAGCTTGTAAAAACATTCGTAAGCGGTCGTGTTGTTCATCAACAAATCGTAAGCAGCGTATCCGAGCTGAAGGCTAACGCATGGGTTACGTTCACCGGGGCTGGCAATGTTGAGAAAACAGCAGGAACTCCGCTTGTCGGCGGAGCAGACGGAACGGTAAAAGGCGAAGATCACACCGCTTATCTGGAAGCAACCGAGACGCAGCATTTTGACGTTATTGCTTATCCTTTCTCGGATGCCGGACTCAAGATCTCCTTCATTTCGTTTATCAAACGGATGCGTGAGGAGGAAGGCAAGAAGATTCAAGGCGTCATTGCAGGTACGTTAACGGAAGGAGCTTTCACCAATATTTCCGATTACGAAGGTATCGTAAGTGTTGGTAATGGAGTTGTGCTGCTGGACGGCTCAACGCTTAGCGCGCTTGATGCGGTTGCTTGGGTAGCAGGTGCTACAGCTGGTGCATCCATTATTCAATCCAATACATACAGCGCGTATGAAGGAGCGGTTGATGCGAATCCGCGCCTTAAGAACAGCCAGGTCATCGAAGCACTTAAGAAAGGGCAGTTCGTCTTTGTCCATGATGGCGTGAAGGTGAAGGTTGAGCAGGATATTAACTCTCTGGTC
Source organism: Paenibacillus sp. J22R56 (assembly GCF_056269375.1). Taxonomy (NCBI): domain Bacteria; kingdom Bacillati; phylum Bacillota; class Bacilli; order Caryophanales; family Paenibacillaceae; genus Paenibacillus; species Paenibacillus sp. J22R56. Next base: position 205,151 of record NZ_JBWDNV010000005.1, on the reverse strand, counting down.
TCTTATTCGCAGACTCGCAATGGACGTTTCTCTAAAAACCGTGTGGTTCGTGTTCTGGATGCCATTGCGAATGATTTCGCCCGTGTGGCAAACGACAGCTACATCGGAAAACTCGATAATAACGCGGATGGACATGCGCTCTTAAAGGCTGCAGCCAACCAATATTTAAGAGACTTGCAGGATGCGGGCGCGATCCAAAACGTCGACTTCATCAAAGATTTTGAGATTGATACCGTCCGTTCTGTCGGTGACGAAGTGTATGTCAATCTTGGGATTCAGCCAGTGGATAGCATGGAGAAATTCTTCTTTACTGTGGAGGTGCGATAAGAGATGGCTAAATTTCGTGCGGACAATACAATTAACGGCCGGGAAGCAAGGCTGTTCATCGATAGTGAGGAAATCGGCTACGCTAAGTCATTCGAAGCGACGATCGAGAAGAACAAGGTGGATATCGCGATTCTCGGTAATCGCTGGCTGGGCAAGAAGACAACCAGCTTAAGTGGAACAGGGACGTTGACCCTTTATAAGGTAACAACGAAATTTTCGAAAATGCTGCTGGAATATGCAACGACGGGTAAGGATGTGTACTTCACGCTGCAAGGTGTGCTTGACGATCCTGGCTCAGGGCGCGGTACGGAGCGGATTACGCTGCTTAACTGCAATATCGATTCGGTAAAGATCGGACAATTCAATGTTGAGGCTGAGGCATTGGAGGAGGAAATTCCGTTTACATTCGAAGGGGCGGAAGTTCCAGAAGCGCTTAAGGATGGCTTTGAATAATACCTGTTTTCACTAGATTGTAGGAGGAATGAACAATGACAACGGCAACAAAATCGATGGGCGTGTTCATGAAAGGGAAGGCGAAGCAGGCTGTAATTGAGGAGGTTGTTGTCTCCCGGCGCTACGAGGACGAAGACGGCAATCCGATTCCATTCCGATTGAAAGCCGTAGACACGAAGCGAATTGAAGATTTGCAGGACGAATGTACGGTGCCGCAATTCAAGAAAGGGAAGAAGGTTGGCGAAGAAGTAGATTGGAAACGGTTCGCCTGCCGCCTTGCTGTGGAAACGACGATCTACCCTGACTTCCGCGATCAAGAGCTGCTAAGCAGCTACGGTCTCGTTGACCCTTGTGATCTCGTGAAGGAGATTCTGAATGTTGGTGGTGAATACGCCGAGTTGATTCAAGCCGTACAGCGTGTAAACGGGTTTGATACAGACTTTGAAGAGCTGGTGGATGACGCAAAAAACTAATCCGCAGTGGTGATTATCATGCGCTGATCTCCCATCGGGTCTGGCAAAAGCATCATGTTGCCCCGCAGGAGCTTTGGCATATGGATGATTACCACCGCGCGTTTATTTATGCTTCCGAATTTCTTGAGATGGATGCGGAGCGCAAATCCGCGCGTGCGCAAGGTCGTAAATGAGCTTAGCAGCGTACGTCAGAAGGAAGGAGGCGGTTACGTATGCCGGCGCCAGCCGCAGCCGTACTTACCAGTGCAGGAATTCAATTCGCAATTAAAAAAGGCGCAAAGAAAAAAGGAGCTTCCGTTTTTCTTAACAGCTTTAAACCTTTTAAGAAAAAAGGCCTCGGGAAGCAGGCGATGCAGAGCATCTCTGGTAAGCAAGCCGCTGGTAAAGCGCCAGCTGCAGCCGCTGAAGAAAAGAAGACATCACTTGCGGATCATTTGAAAAGCATGCAGGAGGTGTTCGGCGGTGTAGGTGAAAAGCTGAAAAGCTTTGGCACTTCTACCGTTGGTGCAGCCGCTGATCTGGAATCCGACAAAATTGGCTTCGACTTTTTGGTCAGCAAGCTGAAGCCGCCTGGCGGCAAAGGCTCGGGCAAAGGGAAGAAAGGACCCGCAAGCGCGGCTGCTCTTGAGAAGTCATTTGCTGATTATTGGGCGGCGCTTCGGGATAATGCCCAGATGACCGCCTTCTCGGCTGATCAGGTATTGTCAGGTGGTATGCAGGCTATCAAGCTGACCAAAGGCGATACGGGCAAGGCGATGCAGCTTGTGAAGCTCGCTGAGGATATGGCTGCATTTAATCCTGGCAAGTCAGTGTCCGAAGCGATGGAAGCCATTGAAGCTGCGAAGGGTAATGACTACAAGAAGCTAGCGGAATTTGGTTTCGAATTCAAGAAGGGCGGCTGGAACAAGTTCCTGAAAGATGCTGATACATGGTTCAAAGGCGGCTCCGCTAAGCTGAACACATCGGCTAACGGGATGTGGGAGATTATTACGGAAGGCGTTAAGGGCTCTCTGCAGAATGCCGGAGTTGCTGCGCTTGAGCAGGTGAAGCCCGTAATGCAGCGGCTTGTGAACTGGCTGAATAACGGAGGCTTCAAGAAGCTCGAGAACATAGCAGCAAAGACGGTTGATGTGCTGGTGAAGAGTTTCCTATGGCTGGCCGATGTGCTTGGTCCGGTCTTTGGCTGGCTGGAGAAGACCCTTGATTGGGTAAGCGCCAACTTCGAGACATTAAGGCCGATATTAAATGGGCTGGTTGCGGCATTTGCCGCCTTTACCGTCATCTCCACCGTTGCTTCCATTATCTCAGGCATTGGCGTATTTATAGGACTTTTATCTAATCCAATTTTCTGGATCGTGGCCGCGATTGGCTTGCTTACCGCAGCTTGGACGGGTAACTGGGGAGGCATTCAAGAGAAAACGAAGGCAGCTATCGACTGGATCGTGAATGCTTACAACGGTTTTGTGCAATCCATGAAGCAGTTTATCGCGGATACAAAGCAGCTGTTCGCTGATCTTGGCGCCTGGATGGATCAGCTTTGGTCCGATGCAGCTACCGGTGTCGAGCAGTTTGTAACGGGGACGATATCGCAATGGAACAAGCTAGCTAGCACGGTCACACAACTTGGTCAAGAGCTTTCAGCTTGGCTAACGCAGACATGGACCCATATTGCAGCTGTAACAACACAGCTGTTAACACAGGTCAGGCAGGCTGTAAGCACGGTTTTCCAATCGGTTTGGGCAACTGTCTCGGGAGTTATGATGCGAATCTATCAATTCCATGCCTTGATCTGGAGTGGTATAGGGAAGATTTTCACCGGTGCAGGCGCGTTTATCATCGGCACGGTCAGGTCCGCTTTCCAGACCGTCAGTGGTATTATTTCATCGGCATTTGACACGATTGTTGGCATTGGGCAAGCCGGGATGGAGATGCTGCGCGGCATTTTCGCAGGGGTTTGGCAAGGAGCAGCAGGGGATCATCTTGGAGCGGTTCAGACCATTCGTAATGCTGTACTGGGTGCGATCGGCAAGGTAGGTGGTTTGCTTACGGGCTTCGCTTCCAAGTCGATTAGTTATGCTCAGAATTTTGTTGCCGGCTATGCATCCGGGCTGCTTGGATTGTACCAGACGGTAAAAGACGCTGTGCTGCCGGTGTATCAGATGGTAACTGAGGCTTGGAGTGACATCTCAAGCTTCGTTGTATCGACCGCGAAAGCGGCATGGTTAGGTTTTCAAACGGCACTCGATGCGATGGAGCGGGGCTTCTGGAATACAATCGGCTTTGTGATGTCGAAGGCACAAGCTCTTCGGCAATGGTTCATGACAACGGCTAGCGCGGTCATCGCCTTTGGTATTCAGACTTTTAATTCCTTTATGGGTTTTGTACGAACAGCAGGACCTGCCATTATTGCTTATCTCCTCCAGACACTTCGTGCTTTCGTGGCGGAATCCGTTAAGTCGTTTTTTGAGGTTGTAGACTATCTGGAGCTTGCCATGTTATCGATCTGGAACAACATCTGGAATAGGTTGTCAGCGATTAAGGCGGTCTTCCTCTCCACCTTTGATACCGTCTCCATTGCTGTCATGAATGCGTTTAGAGCGATGTACAACGGGGCAGCGAATACGCTCAGTGCGCTATGGGGAGTTATATCTCCCGTGTTATCTGGCATTGGAGAGTTCACCTTTCTCATGTGGGGCATTATTATCGGAGCCTTCGCTTGGGGCGTCCGAATCGTGTATGACCTCATGACTGGCCTTGCTCAGCAAGCGATGTCCTTTGGCGCACAGTTCATGGACAGTCTTATTCAAGGCTTTCAGTCCATGTCGGAAAAGCTCTTCCAGACGGTGCAGCAAATATGGGACTCGATCCGTTCAATATTCGGCAGTGCTGCAGCAACCGTCAATATGTCGGTAACACCAATAAATGGAAGCCATTTGAATGGGCTTAACCGGGTTCCTTTCAACGGTTATATTGCTCAGCTTCATCAAGGCGAGATGGTGCTCACTTCAGAGCAGGCGAATCAATATCGGAGCGGGCAGCTGTCCCAGGACCAGCAATCTTCGATGCTGCAGCCGTACAGTCCGGCGGGTGCAGGCTCTGTGAATAATTCGAAATCAGTAGAGATTTCGAACCTGATCGGAGAGATGCATGTTCATGATGATGCGGATGAGAACCGTTTTATCGAGAAGCTGAAGCGGATGTTGGAAGAGGATCTCTTGACGGAAGGAGAAGGCGTGTATGCCGGTTGAGTTCTGGTTCACCTATAACAATGGAGAAGAATCGCTTTGGCTGCCTGTCACTCCTTCCGAGCTTAAGGTGACTGCCGGCTCAGCGAACGAAACAGTAAATGTACAAGGACTGGGACAGGTGACCGTCATACAAGATCCGGTGCTGAAGACGTACGAGTTCTCCTCCCATTTTCCCCAGCATTATGGTCCATATTGCGCCTACAAAGATATCCCTCCCCCTAAGAAGGGAATTGATCAGTTTGAAAAGTGGAAGTACAGCGGATTTCCTGTTCAATTCGTCATCATCAACCCTGAAGGGCAGAAACTGACGGTGTCGGTTACGATCGAATCATTGTCCTACCGAGAGATCGCAGGTGATATTGGCAGCATCTATTATGAGCTGTCCCTTCGGGAGTATAAATATACGAAGCCGCGTACCGTTGAGACCAAAGAGGAGAACGGACAGAAGGTGGCGGAGATTAGCAGCAAAGGGCAGCGCCCCAATCAGACGGTAAAGCCAAAGTCGTATACGGTCAAAAAAGGCGATACGTTATGGGCAATAGACCGGATGGTTGGGGTGCCCTATGAGAAAATAGCAGCCGCTAACGGGATAAAACCACCTTACACGATTTATCCGAATCAAGTGCTGGTGATTCCATGATCCAGGTGCTGCTCGTTGATAATGGAACAACAACAGATGTAACCGCACTTGTAGAAAGTGTGGAATGGTCTGGCAGTTCGCAAAAGGCGGTACGGAAGCTGACGGTCAGCCTGCTTCATGCGAAGGAAGGCGATATCAGTCCCGCTAAGGTGGCGAATGGCACTGGTATCATGCTCAATGACGGCGAACAGGAGTTGTTTCGCGGTATTGTGTTTAACGCAGAATACAAGCCCGGTAAGCTCAGTCTGACCGCTTATGATCAACTCATTTACCTAACGAACAATAAAGATTCCTATGTATTCAAGAGTATGAAGGCTTCGGCAATCCTCAGCAAGCTGTGCACGGATTTCACAATCCCTGCCGGTACGATTGAGGACACTGGGCATGTCATTTCGTATATGGTGTCCGATGAAGAGACGTTGTTCGATATGGTGAAGAAGGCTCTTGCTATTACCTATCGGCAAAAGGGAATACGCTACTCGCTATACTCCAAAGGCGGCAAAGTGCAGCTTGTGCCTTATAAGAAAAATAGCCGGAATTGGGTGATCGAGACCGGTATTAATCTTATCGATTATTCGTATGGGGAATCCATCGAAGAGACGGTGACAAAGGTAAAGCTGCAAGGCGGTGAAGAGAAGCAGACCATTATCGCGACTGCGGAGAACAAATCACTTCAGAAGCAATTTGGTGTCCTGCAGCATTATGAGAAGGTTAAGGAGAAGCAGAACCGTGCGCAGCTTCAGGAGGCGGCAGATTTGCTGCTCGCAGAGAAGGGAAAGGTCAAGAAGTCCCTTAAGCTCGATGAGGTCATCGGGATATCCGAAGTCATCTCCGGTACGGCCATTGTAGTCAGAGTGCCTGAGCTGGATATCGAACAGATCTATGCGGTGGAGGAAGACAATCATCAATTTAACGGACGGTATCACAAAATGTCGCTGACCTTAACGGAGATGACATAAGCGGGAATGAAAGCAGGTGAGTCACTTGTCGCTTGGCGAGCTAATCAAGATGCACAGTATGAAAAGCTTGCGGTCACTTAAGCTGATGGAGCTTATGGAGGCGGAGGTTACGAAGGATCCTCCTGAGCTGGAGATCAAGCTAAAGGGCAGTGACAAGCTGATCATCCCGAAAGAGTTGATTGTTGTTGCCGAGCATCTATGCGAGGTGGTACAGAAGATCAATCTGAATGCAGGCAGCAAGACGGAAGTCGGGAAGCAGTCCTTCGATATGACGATTACCCCGATGCCACATACCTTACCACCGCCCAATAACACCCCTCATGATCATCCGTCGAAGCTTGAGGTCGCTTTGACAGGCAGAAGCTTTGATATGAAGGAAGGCGAGCTTCGTTATATCAATGACGACAAGAAGGATGATCTGCTGAAGAAGGGCGATAAGGTGATGGTGATCACCTTTGAAGGTGGACAGAAGTTTTTTGTGATTGACCGGATTATTCAATATTGATGAAGGCAGGTGTAGTCATGTCGCTTGGGGATTTGATCAAGCAGCACAGCGTCAAGAGCATCCAGGCGATGAAGCTGCCGGAGCTTATGGAGGCGGAGGTCGTCTCCGATGCACCTGATTTGAAGATCAAGCTGAAGGGAAGCGACAAGCTGATCATTCCGAAGGAGCTGATCGTTGTTGCCGAAAGGCTCTGCCGAGTCAAGCGAAAGGTGAATGTGACCAATAGCGGGAAGACGACCATCGGGGCTCAAACGTTTAGCGGCAATACAGATCCGTCATCAACCTTTCCACACAACCATCCATACTCCGTAGAAGTTAAGCTGGCGGACAAAGACTTCAGCTTGGAGGAAGGCGAAATTCATTACATCAATGACGACAAGAAAGACGATCTTCTGAAAAAAGGCGATAAGGTGATGGTGATCACGTTCGAAGGCGGGCAGAAGTTTTTTATCTTCGATCGGATTGTAACCTATTAATCGCTGATAGGAAGGCGGAGAGCATATGGGGCTGACCCCCGATATTAGTTTTCCTGAGTCCATCGTGAAGAAAAAGCCGGTTTTGCGCACGTATAGTCTTGATCTGGAGACCGGCGAAATCGGCAGACAGATCGATGGCCTGGATGCCATCAAGCAATACATACATAAAGCGATTCAAACGATTCGCTTCGCCTATCCAATTTATTCAGATGATTATGGCTGTGAAGTGCAGCTGATGCTGGGCAGAGCGTATACGCAAGGTTTTATTCAAGTAGAGATGATTCGGATGATTACCGAAGCGCTTATTTATGATGAGAGAATCAACCGCGTATATGATTTTGAAATCAGGTGGGAGAACGATGAAGTGATGGCTGCTTTTAAGGTAGATTCGACACAAGGTTTGATTCGGTACGAAGGAGTGTTGTAGCTTGGACGGTACTAATACGCTTAGCTTCGAGTCAAAGCTGCAGCAGCTGCTTGACCGAGTCGATAATGGTCTGGATAAGAGCGAGGGTTCAATCATCTATGACGCTCTTGCTCCAATTGCGATGCAGCTATGGATTGAAGAGAGCAAGTTCCGCAGTATCCTGGAGCAGGCCTTCGCCGTTACGGCAGAAGGAAAGTTCCTCGACCTAATCGCAAGAGATTATGGGCTTGAGCGGACACCAGCCGCAGCTGCCTTAGTCGAACTGACGTTCACTGGTGTAGTAGACGCTGTTATTCCAGATGGCACAACCGTCGGGATTGAGAATTCCGATATTTCGTTTGCGACCACATCGGAGACGGTCATCGGCAGCCAAGGGAAAACAACGGTATTGGCCAGATGCAAGCAGCCTGGCGTGCTAGGCAATGTGAATGCAGATAGCATCCGTCTTTTATTTGATCCCGTAAAGGATATTTGGACGGTTAACAATATACGCCCGGCGGCGGGAGGTCTGAACCAGGAGCCGGATGAAGCGCTGCGGAGCCGTATTTTATACCAGAAACGTAACCCTGAGCATGGCGGGACCGAATCGGATTACAAACGATGGGCATTATCCGTTACTGGCGTTACGTATGCGGAGGCGATCAACTGCAGCCGCGGCTTAGGTACTGTCGATGTCGTGGTTGGCGCGGATGGCGATTTGGAGCATGTATGTCTGGAAGTGCAGAACCTCATTGAGCTGAAGAAGCCGCTTGGTGTCGATGTCATTGTGAAACCGGTTATTCCGGAGCCAATGACCGTTAAGGTGAAGGTTATTGGACTGAATGAAGCAGCGGCCAAAAATGCGGTTTACGCCTACTTGCGGAAGGTCGATATTGGCGGGACGATCTATTTATCGAAAATCGTAGCGGCCTTAATAACAACAGGCGCGACAGATGCATCCATTGTCGAGCCTAAAGCAAATCTGGAGCTGCCTATTGACCGAAGCCTGCAGGCGGAGGTGATTATTTTATGACCTCACCGCTTATTCAGTATTTACCGGACTATTATCACGAGAGCAGGCAAATGAATGCCATTATGGATGCAGCGGATCCAGATATTCCCGATGTTGAGGGACGACTGTTGCATTCGCTGTTTCTGTCAGAATCTCCGGATGAGTGGCTGTATTTGTGGAAGCAGGAGCTGCAGGAGGAGGAGCGTGAGGCGCTTCTTGCCAAGCTTCGTTCATCCGGAACTCTAAACAGAGAGACGATTAACGCACTTGGTTTGTCCGTCATGGAGACATTCAGGTTAAGCTCGGATGATGGTTATACCTTGTCGGGTGATGATGCGATGTTCCCGGATGGTGAGTTTTTTGGTCCTTTAATTACTGCGATCTACGTCAATCCAGATCAAGTAGAGGTCGTTCGGAAGCTCATTCAGATCAGCGGCTTTGCCGGGTTTAAATATTGGCTGGCCGTTACGCTCAAGCAATCGGTGAAGCTCGATAATCCGAGAGCCGGCACGCTTAGGAGTCTTTATCCAGGACCTGATAACGAGACCAAGCTCAATTATGAAGAGGTTAGCGGTTATAAGGTCAGCACAGGACTTATGGCGACCCTTTCTTCCAGCAGCAAGGCGGATGCAGCGCGTGGTGCCTGGTGGTCACCGGGTATCTTTTTCACCGATTCGATTACCTTCACAGAGAAGGAGCTGCGCATCCAGCAGTCAGCGGTTACCGTTGTTCCAGCAAACCCTTAGGAACGCGATAATTCTTAGGAACATGCTTACGAAGTAAGAATTAACGCAAAGAACGCGATAATTCTTAGGACTATGCTTACGAAGTAAGAATTACCGCAAAGAGCGCGATAATTCTTTTAAGGAGGAAAAACAGATGGGAGTCAGTTATACAGCATCGGTTGCCGGAATGCGGGCGTTTCAGGCGCTTCATTTGGTCCGTACCGACAATATATGGGTTGGGATTGGCAAGCAGGCGCCATGGAATGAATCGGACAGCGTGCCCGAAGTGTCAGGTTCTTCGCAGCTTAGCGAGCCGATCGGTTACAAGAAGGCAGAGAAAGTCCGATTCGTTGTTCCCGATGCAGAAGGCGACATTATCCAGTTCGAGCAGCGCTGGAAGATCATCACGGAAGAGGAAGCGATGTTAAGTCTCGTCCGCTGGGTATATGTAGCCGCCTGGATTACCGGAACAGAGCTGCCCGCTGTCAGTTATCGGCAAAGTGCAATTGTAACGGATCTGGTATTGGCAGAAGCTACACTGCCCGGCAAGCTTGCTGTTACCGCAGAGGAAGTAAGCAGTCACGGATATGCTCTGGTCGTCAATAACCGCTCACCGATTCATCGGACGGAAGATCAGCGGGAGTTTCTTGAATTTATTGTGGAGTTCTAGGAGGAGCGCTAGATGAGTGTGTACAATCGTTTCGCCCCGGACAAACGCTGGGTGGCTCTTCAGGCACAAAGCGGCAGGCGTTTGCAATCGGCTGAATTAAATGAGATGCAGTCGCTTTCCTTATATCGCGATAAGCGGATGGGCGACGTTATTTTTGGATCGGGCCATATTATTGAAGGTGGTCAGATTTATGTACAGGACGATAAAAAGAACGTCATTATTTTCCCAGCAACCGTCTATTTTGATGGTGTGATCCATGATATCGGCGAAAGAAGAATTCCAATCTCCGGAATAGGCGAAGAGGTGATTGGGCTGAAAATCACTTATTCAACGGTTACCTATGAGATGCAGAAGGAACTGCTTGATCCGGCTGTAGGATATGCCAATTTTGGCTCGCCGGGCATGGATCGTCTAGTTGCTGCTCCGGAATGGGTGTTAAATGATGCTGCCGCAATTCCTATGTATAGGCTCTTCGACGGAGAAGTTGTAACCGCAAAGGTGCCTCCGGAGTTAGAGGGCTTTACGCCTGTACTCGCCAGAAGGACCTATGATACAAGCGGCAGCTTTCTTGTCTCAGGGATGGATGGCTTTATCGAGCCAGCTGATGGTGAATTTGTGACACTGGTCATTGAGGCTGGCAAAGCTTATGTATTGGGTTATGAGATTAATCGTCTTGTGCCAACAAGGATTAAGTTGAGGAAGGCGTTGGATTCACGGAGAGTGTCGGATGAGGTGAAAAGCTTTGTAACCGGTACAACCCATTACTCACTGAACAGCAAGCCAGTTAAGGCGATTCAGGAGATTACTGCTAGAGTCAGGCTCTCGGATGTCAGCCTCACAAGAGGTGGATCTACCGCGCAGGATTCGCTGCCGACCGACGCTGTGGTGGATATTATCAGCATCGTGCAAGGAACGAAGACCTACACAAAGGGGAAAGATTATCAGCTAACCGAGAACAGTGTTGACTGGTCGATTGGCACAACGCGGCCCAATATCGGCGAGACTTACAAAGTGACGTTCGAATATATGAAGCAAATGGTACAGGGGACGGATTACAAGCTGGAGGAAGGGAAAAGCGAGGTTACTTGGCTGGGAGGCGACCTGCCAGTCTCCGGCTCAATCTTTAATGTGACCTACGATTATTACTTATCCCGGAAGGATGTATTCTACCTGACCGCCGATGGACAAATTCGAATTGTAACCGGCCAATCTGATGTACATCCGCCTACGCCGCCTGTTCCACCGGATATTCTAGAACTTGGCGAGCTGCAATTCCCGCCTGCAAGCTCTGAAGTGGTTGTCAGCAACAACAAGCCTAAGCGGCTGACCATGCTGGAGCTTCGCTCTCTGCTGGACCGATTGGAGCGCGCGGAATATAACCAGGCGATGCTGGAGCTGGATCGAACAGCTCAAATCTCTGATCCGGCAACGTTTAAGAAAGGCTTCTTTACAGATAACTTTACGAATTTTGAACGAGCTGATCTGGAAAAGGGCTTTGATGCGATGATTGATCCGGCTAATCAGACCCTACAGCTTCCAGTGAACCAGCTGTTCGTGCAGACAGAGTTCGAAAGCGGGGATTCGGTGAAGCAGCATGAGCGGCTGCTTACACTGGACTACACTGAGCAGGTAATCATAGATCAAAGCTATGGAACCGAGGCGCTTAATGTCAATCCGTATCAGGTATTTGGCTCGCAGGCAACGACCCGGCTAACGCCTTCCCAGGATTCCTGGGTGGAGACCTCTTATGTTTATCAGACCGTTTGGGGCTGGTGGGATGCTTGGTGGGGCGGCGGCCGAACGGAGACGCGTGTCATTCTGGATGAGAACGTTCCATATATCCGCCAGCGGATAGTAACGGTATACGGCGAAGGCTTTGAGCCTAACAGTAATAACCTGCAGGCGACCTTTGACGGCGTGGAGGTAGCGCTCTTTCCATCACCAGGTTACGAAGCTGGAACGAAGACAGGCACGGTAAAAGCAAATGGTGCAGGCAAGTTTATTGCTACGTTTACCATACCGCCTAATATCCGGACAGGTACAAGAGAAGTCCGTATTTTTAACTATGTGTAGGAGGGGTAGAAGTGGCGCAGATTCAGAATGAATCCAGAACTTCCTATGTCGGCGTAGGCCGCAAACAGATTATCGAGCAAACCTTCTGGCAGGTGCCTTGGTGGAATCAAATTGATCCGCTTGCGCAAACCTTTCTGCTGTTGGAGGAGCGGTTCGTTACAAGTATAGAGCTGTTTTTCGAAACAAGGGACATGGATTCATCGGGAGGAAGCAGTTATCAAGCAAAGCCGGTTACGGTTCAGCTGCGTAATGTGGTGAACGGTTATCCGGGGACAACGGTGCTTGCTTCCAAGGTACTTGAGGCAAGTTCCGTGAAGGTGTCGCTGAAAGGAGATGTACCGACCAAATTTGTGTTTAGTGATCCGGTGCTGCTCCAAGCAAATGTAGAATATGCCGTCGTGGTGTTAACGGGCTCAAGCCAATACCGGGTGTTTGTTGCGAAGATGAGCGGCAAGGATCTGGTCAGCGGGAATATCGTATCCCGGCAGCCTTATTCCGTTGGCCTCCTGTTCTCCAGCTCTAATGCAACAGCGTGGACAGCTCATCAGGATATGGATTTGAAATTCCGGTTGTATGCAGCGGAGTTCAAGAAATCATCCGGTAAGCTGAATTTCGCAAACTTGTCACTGCCGATTCCAATTACTCAGCTGCTGCTTGCAACTAGCCAGGTTGTTCCGCAAGGCAGCAATCTGCAATGGCAATGGTCACCAAATGGCACGAGCTGGTATGCGTTGAATGATGCTGGTGTGACCGCGCTTGGAGCTCCTACGGAGGACGTATATGTACGTGCAATCCTGTCTGGCAACGCTAAGAGCTCGCCGGTTATCCAGACCGGAGCCATTGGGGCGGGAGCTTTGTCCTATAAGGCGAGTGGCACTTATGTCAGTAAGGAATGGTACACAAACGAGACCTTTACAAAGATTACGGTATATGTTGATTTCCAAACTCCTTCCGGCACTACACAAAATGTGGAGTACAGCATTGATGGCGGAAATGTCTGGGTTGCTTTCCCTGCAGGAAAGGTTAGTCAGCAGCTCGGAATCTATACGCAGTTCAAATTCGAAGCAACCGTTGCCGCTTCGCAGAAGGTACGGATTCGAATTAAACAGGCAAATTCGGAGAACAGCCGTGCGGAGACCCCGCGGGCGAAGCGGCTCATGGTAACGTTATCTTAAGAGAAGCAGGTGAGTAGTGATGAGCACGGCGAACCGTATTAATTTGGACCCAGCTGCACCAGACAGTCTATATGCAGGTGCGCAGAAGGTGAACGCAGCGCTGGATGAGACAGAAGCGAAGCTGGGGCAGCTGGAGAAGGAAATGAACATCAAAATCAGCAACACGCTTTGCCTGCACTGGATGGGGGGATAGAGGATGGCATATGAAGTCTATTCCGCAGTTGATCTGTACGCGGGACAGCCAGGTGTGACATTGACAGATCTTGTGACGCTGCAGCAAAAGACGATTCTGAAAAGCATCGTTATACATAACACGACGAATGTGAGAGCGAAGCTGAAGCTGTATATTATCCGTCCAGGCAAATCGGCTGGAGCCGAGACGCAGCGGATTGGTACGAGTATCAGCGGCGAGGATACGATCAAATTTTCGTTCGAAACGGTATTGCCCAAAGGAACGAAGATTGCCGCTTCTCAGGCCATTGCTGGTGCGTTGTCGCTTGATATATCCGGAGTTGAGGTGATACCGGGTGTATAGTTCTTTGAAAGGATTAATGAATGGCGGCGGTGGCGGCATAACTTCCATCAGGCGCTCATTCCCGGCTGCACCTGGCGAGAGGATTGAGAAGGGTGACGTCGTCACGATTTATAATAACGAGCTTTATACAAATGCCGAATATCCAATAAGCGAGCTTCCACGGTTTAGTCCAGACGTGCTCTATTTGAATAATGAGGAAGAAAGCAGAGTCGTCCATCCGATCGGGGAGAACAGCTATCTATATATCGGGACGACTCAGAAGCTGATTTCCATATACCGGGTAGAGTCGGAAGCCGGAGGATTGTTTGTATCAGATAAGAAAGCACTTCCTGTCTACGGCGTAGAAGGCATCAACCAACTCCAATTCAAGCCGCTTTCGGAGGAAATGGGGGTTCTTTGTTACCTGGAACACAATACCTCTTTATGGACGATGCTCATTATTCGTTGGGATGAAGCGGGTATGCTTCAGCTTGGTGAGCTCTCTCAGACGGAGCTGTACTCAGGCTCGATGCCGGCTATTGAAAGTTTATCGAACAGCTTATTTTTGCTGGTATGGCATTGCACAAAGGCTGCACCTTGGAGGTTAAAAGCATCCATCTGTTCAATTGGCACAAATGATTATATCTCGCTTCAAGGGGATGCAACTGAGATTGATTCGGCAACCAATCTGTATTCGGAATTTGCCTTCAGCAAGCTTTCGGCAGGGATGTTTGCAGCCAGCTACTGGGTGAAGGAAAGCGATACAAGAGGTTCTTTGATAACCAGAATTGTAACCTGGAATGGTGAGGTGCCCGCACTTGGCGAGAAGTCAGTTATAAATACGACAGGAAGCTGGCAGGTTGAGCTCAAGCATTGGGTACTTTCTCCAGTTCATTTGATCCTTAGTATTAAGATGGATACCACATTAACCTTCCATCCGATTACCTTGAGAGAGGCAGCGAATATTCCGGTTAACGGAGCTTCTTCGACAGGTAATTTGAGTGATTCCTTCTACGATGCGGTGAAAGTATCGGAGAATCGATTTGTGACGGCTGTCTGCTACAAGGAGTCCGGAGCGCTGGTCTTAAATCTCTTTGACACAACGGATGGGAATATAAAGCAGGTAATAGGCAAGCCCGTCCTAACGTCGGTTAAAGGAAGCTACAATAAGATAAAGCTGACAGCTGTTGGCCAATCTTTGTTTATGCTAACCTTCAACCACGAGGCGGAGCGGGACTATGCCTACACACAGGCTTTGCTGTTCAAGATGACACCTGTTCAGAATGTGATAGAAGATCTTAACTGGAAAGAGCAGCTCGTTAATATATGGGACCGAGGTGCTTATGCGTATAACTTCAATTACTGCCCGTTTGGAGCCGAGGGAGGGGTTCTAGTCGCAGGTGTAGGCCGATTAAAGCTATTCCGCTGCGCTTGGTCGCCTACCCGTTTCATAAGCTCAGGCGTAGGTGAATTTAATGCGGTAACTGGAGACCACGACTTGAACGGCCGTAGTATTGCCTCCATTGTTTTATCAAACGGATATATAGTTGTTGCCTACAGGGAGCGGGATACGTGGCATGGCAAGCTGTCAATCTTCCAATCGGTAGAAGGCGGTTATCAGCCGATACAGTCTCATACTTTTTCCTATAGTCATGTCGATAACCTAAGTCTGATCGAGCTGTCAGAAGGCATGATCGCTTTGCAGTACAAACAGCGGATTAATCCTTCTTATGATTCCAAGCAATTGGGCAGAGGCAGTACTTATGATGAGTTGAAGGTTATGGTCGCCAGCGTTACAAGTACAGGACTTACCGGGAAAATGACAACAAGCTATAATCTGTCGGAGCAGTATTTGAACAGCCAGGTAATCAATTTGGGCAATGGTTATCTACTTCATACCGGTGTCACCGATTATCTATCCGTTGTCGCCAGAGTGATCCGTTATACGATTAGTGGTGCAAATGTAACCTTTACAGCACTTGAGCAGGCGGAATATTTGGATTACGAGAGGCTTAATGTATCAGCTATTCTCATAAGTCCAAATCGTGCTGCCATTCGTACCGATTACAAGACAATTCTTGTAGAGGTAGATGAGAATGGCAGGCTGCTCAAGATAGCTGATAAGTATCTGGAGCTGCCTAATCGGACGACAAGGGGGCTTATAGCAGACGGCAGCGGCGGGTTTATCCAAGTGACGACCAATAACACGAATGGGGATTTGCTGGAGCTCACGCCATATCGATTCGCTAACAATAAGTTGTATCAATATGCGGATACGCAATCTCTTAATCAAAAAACAATAGCATCTGCTTCAGGAGTGACGACAGATGTCATTTCCGCAGGAGAGACGGGGGCTGTTCTCTATCAGGCAAGATGGGAGAGCGGGCGTGCATCAAGCTTAAGTGAGCCTCATCAAACGATGTTCATCGACCTGTTTAATAGTAGTGATATCTCAATATCGACAGACCGGCATTATCCGTTTCCGTGCTCAGAAGGCACGCTGCCTGTATTCCTTCCACTTGGCGAGCAGAAGTACTTCTGTATCGGTTCTGATCCGGACGGCAATCAGATTTATATGACTGCTTACAGTGATGGAAAGTATTTGTCATATGGAAAGCCTTATTTGATGCCTCTTGGTATAGCTGTCTCGGAGGGATCAGATGGACAATATATTGAAGTTGCAATGCGGGGAATCGTGGAAGTAGAGTCTGTACTCCAAGCCGGGGCTTCTTATTATAATGGCCAGAACGGCAGATTGACCGCTGTACCGAATGGTCGCAGAGTTGGTGCAGCCATTACGGCGAATGAACTTTTAATCGACTAATTTTGGATTAAGAGAAGGAGGTGTTAGGAATGACTCAACATCTGAATAAAACGGCCTTTTTCGCCTTTCTATCCGATACCGTTGTTAAGGTGTGGAAGGAAGGCTCGCCATTATTGCCAAGTGTAAGACTAGCGCAGAACTGGCTGGAGACTGGCGGGAAAATTCATGAATGGAATAATCTCGGCGGCTATAAGGTAGGCAGCGGTATACCAAATGCTTATTGGAAAGGGCGTACCGTATGTACTTCCACTTGGGAGGTATATGACGGGAAAAGGGTCACCCAGAAGGCCGATTGGCGGGCGTATGACTCTGTTTATGAATTCTACAAAGATCAGGATATGCTGTTCACGAAAAGCCGTTATGATCGCGTCCGTGCAGCGAAGACGCCGGAGACGCAATGTGCAGCGCTGTATGCATGTGGATACGCGACTGATCCGGATTACGCGGCAAAGTTACTGTCGATCATTAAGTCTAATAACCTGACGTCCTTCGATATAATCATTCAGGCAGAAGCTCAGGTTGAGGAAGAGGATGAGGATATGGAGTCCATTACGGTATATGTGAACGGCCAGAAGATTGATGACGGCCTATATGATGATCGGAAAGGCGTGACCTATGTGCCAGTCCGTTCTCTTGCGGAAGCACTTGGGGCGAAGGTGAAGTGGAACGGGGAAGAGAAGCGGGTTGACCTTACGAAAAAGTAGACGGCTCCCAAAAAGAAGCGGATTATTCTCTAATTAGAGGATAATCCGCTTCTTTCGTATGACCTAATAATTATCCCCCTGTTAAACGTTATAACATTATAATATCCCCCCTGATAATGGAATTTTCCACCTTACGAATCCACGCGGCTTACGCCATGATAGATTTACTAGAAATTAATAACTTTAATGACATTAACTAACAAGGTGGTGATGAATGGGATAAATTCTTACACCTCGTAGTTGCCGGTCTGTCTGATTTGATTTTATTTGTCTTCTATTAGTCAACCAAAACCAAATCCAATAGAGGTGAAATAATTGAACTTATCGATGATGAGAAGATCTTTATGGAATCTCCCTTTGTTATTAGTAGTTACGTTACTGACAGGCGTGCTGGCATTCGCGCCAGGCGTTCGTGCTGAGGAAGGCTTGGGTGATCCTGTGAAGTCGGGTCCAGCTAATCTGCGCATAGCCAAAGACGGGAACGGAGCCGACCGAATTACGCATCATACGGCTACGATTGCATGGGACATGATTGGTGATGAAACGAATAAGAATGACATCGATGTCTGGAATGCAGATACAAATGCATGGATGACTTGGGGAGACCGGAGTAAACAAGAAATCGGCGCATTAACCCCGGAAACGACCTACCGTGTTTATATTACGTGGTTTGCCGATCGGCCATCGCTTGAATATAAGAGTAATGTGATTGAATTTACGACAGCTGCCGATACAAGCGAATATCCTGAGCCTCCGCTTTCTCCACCAGGTCATTTGCAGACAACAGCGGTTACCGATTCCACCGTTACACTGAAGTGGTCGGGCAGCCCTGGTGCCAATGGCTATGATCTCTATGTGAATGGCGGCTGGAAGCAAGGAATCTGGGATGGCTCGAATACCGTGACGTATACGCTTCCCGAAGGAGGGAATACAAACGGTACCAGCTATAAATTCGAGGTTGGAGCTCAGAACCTTCCGAAGGTATCGGCAAACAGCAATCATGTGACGATTACTTGGGGAGAACTCGCTGCACCAAGCGGCCTTCAGGCAGTGACGACAACCAGAACGGTGGCATCACTTGGTTGGGCGGAGACAGCAGGAGCAACTGGCTATGACATATACGCCAACGGACAACTTCTTGGTTCCAGCAGCGAGAATAGATATGCAGCAACGGGACTTAACGAAGGGGAATCTTATAGCTTTAAAGTTGTTGCAAAAAACGCGCTTTGGCGTTCGTCTGACAGCGACGAGATAACCGTTGTTCCAGGCTCCGATTACAATATTGTTTCGTATTATACGCTTTGGTCTCCGAGCAGCACGGGACGCAACTTCCATCCATCGGACGTGGATGCATCGCAAATTACTCATGTGAATCTGGCCTTTGCGGATATATGCTGGAGAGGATTTGGCTCTGGTGCTGCAGTATGCCAGAATGCTGATGTTCCTACCCAAACCAACTATGTCTTTGATGGTGAAATCATAGTTGGTGATCCTTCAGTGGATCTTGATCTGTTCGAGGAATGGGCAGCTATCCGGGAAGCTAATCCCCATCTGAAGCTGATTATTTCCGTGGGCGGCTGGTCGTGGTCGAATAACTTCTCGAATATGGCCAGTACAGAAGAGACACGGCGTGCTTTTGCCAATTCCGTTGTGAAGTTCCTGCGGACCTACAAGCTGGATGGTGTCGATATCGACTGGGAATATCCAGTGGAAGGCGGCGAGGATGATAACTCACATAGTCCTGAGGATAAGGCAAACTTTGGTCTGATGGCTCAGGCGGTAAGGAATGCACTGGACGCTGCCGGATCGGAAGACGGCAAGTATTATTTGCAGACGATTGCTTCAGGGCAAGGCGATAACTTTGTTGCCAATTCGGATCTCGTCCAATCATCCGATTATCTTGATTTTATCAATATTATGACTTACGACTACAGCGGCAGCTGGGATACCCTCGCTCATCATAACTCTCCGCTTTATTATGATAAGAATCATCCGAAGGATTATGCAGAACGTAATAATGTGCTTGGAGGCGTACTTGGGCATCTGAATGGCGGGGTACCCAATTATAAGGTGAATATAGGAATTCCATTCTACGGCAAAGGATGGATTGGCTGTCCTGCAAGTGGTGAGTATGATACGTGCACAGGCGCTACGCCATTTGGTACATGGGAAAACGGTATTTTTGATTATACCGATATTGAAGAGAACTACTTGAATCATGAGGGTTATGTCCATTATTGGAATGATGAAGCCAAAGTATCTTATCTCTACAATGCGGAAAATGGTGTATTCCTCACCTATAATGATGAATCAACGATGATGTATATCGCTTCGCTTGCGAAGTCGCTTGATTTGTCAGGTGTCATGAGCTGGGATATAAGCGGCGATCGCAATCGGACACTTACAACACGTCTTGCCAAAGATCTTCCGATCACAGGAACTCCTGATGGTGATGCCCTTTCCGCTCCAACTGCCCTGCAGGCAATATCGATAGGCAGCCGCAGCCTTAAAGTAAAATGGAATGCGGTAGAACAGGCGACAGCTTATGAAGTGTATGTAGACAAAGCAAAAGTTGGCACAACAGCAGGCACAGAGTTTGCGATCTCGGACCTCACGCCTGATACGGGATATTCTATTGAAGTTCTTGCCATTGAAAAAGAAGCAGAGACCCTTAAGCATGTATCTGCTTTTAGTCATCTGCTGACAACGAAGACATCGTAAGTGAAGATTGCATCACCTGATTCATCACAGCCTGCTGGACATGAAGGGCTGGATACGGATGTTACAAAAGACGGAGATAAGCTGCTGGTCAGCTTGCCAAGTGAAACGGCTCTGAAACAAATCGCTGCTTCCACGTCTACAGAATTCCCTATTATAGTAGAAGGTAATGGTAAGCAGATCGAAGTTACGCTGTCTAAAGAAATAACCGCAGCAATTGCAGTCAAAGGCAAAGACTCGACGATTATTGTCCGCTGGAGCGGGGCAGAATTCAAAATTCCGGCAGCAGCATTGCCTGCTGGCACGGATATCCGCATCTCCATTGAAGTCCCGGCAGTTGAAATGGTTGATGCATGGACGAAGCTTTTGAAGCAGGAAGGCATATCTTTAATTGATAAGCCACTTATTTTTACAATTGAAAGCAAAAATGCGAATGGAACGTTTAGTGAAATCAAAGACTTCGGTGATTATTTCCTCTCGCATACCTTTACTGTGAACGGCTCAGCTATTCATAAAGATCAGACAGCTGGTGTAGTTTACGTACCAGAATCCAATGAACTCCGGCCAGTACCGGTTACTTACATGGACAATGCAGATGGGACGGTAACAGCTGAACTGAAGCGGAAAGGCAATAGCATATACGGTTTAGTGAGAACGGAAGTTTCCTTTACCGATACAGTGGCTAGCTGGGCTCAAAAGGATGTATGGCAGGCGGCAGCCAAGCTGATCGTAAAAGCACAGTCAGATGGCAAGTTCGGAGGCTCGCGTGAGCTGACTCGTGCCGAAGTCACTTCACTAATCGTCAGAGCACTTGGTATTTTGCCTGATGATTCGGCTTCCTCCTTCAAGGATGTTCCAGCTGGTTCTACCTACGCGGCAGATATTGCTGCAGCACAGAAAGCTGGTCTTGTAAACGGTAAAGGGAACGGAAGGTTTGACCCTTCCGCAGCCATTACCCGTGAAGAAACTGCAGTGATTCTAGTGAAGGCTCTTGCGTATGCAGGAGCTGTGAAACAAGTGGATCCAGCTGTTCTGAGTCGGTTCGTTGATCACTCTGCTGTCTCTAGTTATGCGAAAGCTTCCATTGCTCTTCTAGTAGAAAGCAGCATTATGAACGGAGTATCCACCAGCAAACTTGCACCGCAAGAGCATGTAACCAAGGAGCAGGCAACTGTGCTAATCATGAAGGCACTACGGTACGCTGGCTTATCGAATTAATGGCTAACCGCCCGATTCTTTCGGGCGGTTTTCTTATTTAAGGACAGTTTTCATTCTCTGGACGATTAAGGAATACATCTGCAGGCTGATTTAGTAGTAAACGATTTGGTTTAAGATTAGAACATATTTTTGGCGGATTATAAAATGGAAGGCTGATCGTTTAAATTCAGTTTAAAAATGTACGATAAGATCATCACATCAACAATTTCTGGGAGGAAACAGGAAATGGACTATAGAGTTAATTCGAAACAGCCAAACAATGGTGATTGGGCTGTTGAAGCAGAAGGACTCGTCAAAATATTTGGCGATAACCGTGCAGTGGACGGCGTTGATATGCATGTGAAAGCAGGCACGATTTACGGTGTGCTTGGGCCAAACGGGGCAGGCAAAACAACAACTATTCGAATGCTGGCAACGCTGCTTCGGGCGGATGCAGGTTCAGCTCGAATCTTCGGACATGACGTGGTAAAGGAATCGCAAATCGTCCGTCAATTAATTGGTGTCACAGGGCAATATGCCTCAGTAGATGAATCGCTTAGCGCAACGGAAAACTTAATTATTTTCTCCAGACTGCTTGGACTTGGACGTGCGGAATCGAAGAAAAAAGCGGCAGAACTGCTTGAGGAGTTTGGGCTAACAGAAGCGGCAAAACGTCCGCTCAAAAACTTCTCCGGCGGTATGAGACGACGTCTGGATTTGGCAGCAAGCCTTATCGCACAGCCACCTCTTATTTTCCTTGATGAGCCAACAACGGGACTTGATCCTCGTACACGTTCGCAAATGTGGGATACCATTCGACGCTTAGTCAACACAGGTTCAACTGTCTTGCTGACTACACAATATCTCGAAGAAGCCGACCAGCTTGCGGACCGGATTGCGGTAATTGACCGCGGCAGAGTTGTGGCGGAAGGAACTGGCGATGAATTGAAACAATCGGTAGGAACTTCATCTCTGCATCTTAGAGTAGAGAATCAATCTGATATTGAGAATGCCCGTCAAACCGTGGAGCAGGTTCTTAAAGTTCCAGCTACATTGACGAGCGAAGCAGCGAAGATCACTGCGCCGATGGCGAATGCAGATTTGATTACTGACCTCTTAATTGCTCTTCGTGAGAAAGGAATTACATTATCCGAGGTTAGTGTGCAGAAGCCAACTCTCGACGAGGTGTTCCTGACGATCACGGGACATGGCGTTGAAGATGAGAAAACGAAAGATACAAATAGAGCGGAGGCAGTAACCGTATGAGCACTTCAGTAAAAACAGGTCATTTAAAGAACCATACGAGCTTTGTTCAATCAGTAAAAAATTCACTTACGATGGCGTACCGCGGCATTCTCAAAATCCGCCGCACACCAGAGCAGTTATTTGATGTAACGCTGCAGCCGATTATTTTCACGCTGATGTTTACTTATATTTTTGGCGGAGCTATTTCCGGTGATGTACAGAGCTATTTGCCAGTTATTATTCCAGGTATTCTTGTGCAAACCGTTATTTCAACCTCGATCGTAACGGGTGTTCAGCTTCGGGAGGATATGGATAAGGGCGTATTTGACCGTTTTAAATCACTGCCAATTGCACGTATTGCTCCACTTGCGGGGGCCTTATTAGCGGATACCATTCGGTATACGATTGCCACTGTCCTTACGTTCGCTATGGGCTATATCATGGGCTACCGTCCAGACGGCGGCTTTGAAAATGTTCTTTTGTCCGCGCTGCTAGTTATATTCGTATCTTGGTCGGTTAGCTGGATCTTTGCATTCTTTGGTGTCATTGCACGTACGGCTTCCAGCGTACAAGGGATCTCTATGCTTATATTATTCCCATTAACCTTCCTGTCCAATGCATTTGTTCCGGTGGACACCATGCCGAAATGGCTGCAATGGTTCGTAAACGTCAATCCGGTGACACATGTCGTGTCTGCTGTCCGGGAATTAACGAACTCAGGTACAGTCGGCTGGGATCTTGGTATCTCCCTGCTTGGTGCAGTAGCTATCGTTGCAGTCTTTGCTCCAATTACTGTGCGTGCTTATATGCGCCGGACGTAATAAATGAAAGAGACGGTTTAGGACGAATTTAAGTCCTGGACCGTCTTTTTTTTTGGAGTGAGAGGATTAGGCAAGCATTTGATATGAATAAGGTAACGGTGGCTAGGACGTCTGGTACATAATAAAGAGGTAAAAAGATCGACTGGAGGATATAATATGAAAAATGTAACTTTGAACAATGGTGTTCAGATGCCTATACTCGGTTTTGGTGTTTTTCAGATGACAGATCAAAATGAATGTGAACAAAGCGTTTATGACGCTATTATGGCGGGCTATCGTCTGATTGATACAGCAGCCTCATATATGAATGAAGAAGCAGTTGGTAGAGCGATCAAGCGAAGTGGTGTGGCAAGAGAAGAATTATTTATTACCACGAAGCTGTGGGTTCAAGATACAGCATATGAAAAAACAAAAAAAGCAGTCGAAAAAGCATTAGCTAGATTGCAATTGGATTATTTGGATCTGTATTTAATACATCAGCCATTTGGCGATGTACACGGCTCTTGGCGTGCAATGGAGGAGCTGTATCGTGAAGGTAAGATTAGAGCGATTGGCGTAAGTAACTTCCATCCGGACCGCCTGATCGATTTGATTATTCAGAATGAAGTTGTTCCTGCCGTTAACCAGGTAGAAACACATCCTTTCAATCAGCAAATTGATAATGCTAAATTCATGAAAGAGAATAATGTTCAAATTGAGTCTTGGGCGCCTTTTGCTGAGGGAAAAAACAACTTGTTCCAGAATGAAGTATTGGCATCTATCGCTGCAAAGTACAATAAATCCGTTGCCCAAGTGGTATTACGCTGGTTAACACAAAGAGATGTTGTTGTTATTCCGAAGTCTGTTCGCTTAGAAAGAATTAAAGAAAACTTCAATATCTTTGATTTTCAGTTAAACCAAGAAGATATGGAGTCAATTGCTGCACTGGATACGAACGAGAGCCTGTTCTTCTCACACCGTGATCCTGAGATGGTGAAATGGATCAGCAATCGTAAGCTGGATATCTAATTCCGGGTTAAAAATAAATGTAGGAGCAGATGCACTTAGGTCATCTGCTCCTATTTTGTTTTGTGTGAGACTATAAGTTTCTTTCTAACAAAATCCCCATTTGCTCTGCCAAGACGTGTGGCGATTCAGGGATTTCTTTCGTGAAGTACGATTCCACGATCCCAACAATAGCTGTTCCAAAAAAGGTAAGAATGATCTCTTTACTGAGTCCTTGGTTTTTTCCATCACTCACATTTACTTCATCCTGTAACTCTTCGATTACAAACGTAACGAATCTGCTGCGGAATGAAGGTGCTCCACTACTTGTTAACATCGTTGAGAAAAAGGAATAGTTCTTTTCGAAATATTCGAACCAAATCAGATTGGAATCTACAAAGCTCAGATCTGCTGCTGATCTGCAGAGGATTCTAAGTTCGTTAAGATGTTCTTCAATGAGCTTATCAAGCAGATCATATTTATCTAAGTAATGAAGATAGATAGTTCGTCGACCAACATTTGCCCTGTCGGCAATTTCTTGTATAGTCATTTCATCAAATTTCTTTTCAGTCATTAGCTCAATAAAGGCGGTTTTTATTGATTCTTGAGATTTGATTATTCTTCTATCTACCTTTGTCATTGTCATTTTCACCACACTTTCTTGAAAAGTACTACACAGTTTCGATGGATTTGTGCAATTTTGCTCAATTCCAAGTCATTTGGCCATTGCAGACATTCTTCTAACCCTTATAATTATACACAGATGTGCAATAATGCATCAATATGCAGTAACGGATGAGGGAAGGGATAAAATGTCGAAACTAACACCTGCTCAGAAAATGATCGGAGATTTTGCTCCAAAGCTTGTACAACTAAACGATGAAGTTTTATTTGCAGATGTCTGGGAACGCAAGGAGCTTTCTCCTCGTGAACGCAGTTTAATTACCGTTTCTTCTTTAATAACGGGTGGAAATACGGAACAATTAGGGTTTCATTTAAATAAAGCAAAAGAAAATGGACTTACCGAAGATGAGTTGGTTGAAGTTATTACTCACTTAGCCTTTTATGCGGGGTGGCCAAAAGCAATGTCAGCCATTATGGTCGCCAAACAATTGTTTTCGAAAGAACAATAAAATCACGGAAGGATGTATGTTTAGTATGTCAAATATTAAAGATAAAGTTGTCATTATTACAGGTGCATCAAGTGGGATTGGAGAAGCAGCAGCAAAGGAACTTGCCTCTAAAGGTGCGAAGCTTGTACTTGCAGCTCGTCGCGAAGACCGCTTGAAGACTCTGCAAGAAGAAATCAAAAGCAGTGGTGGTCAAGCTATTTACTCCGTGACAGATGTTACTTCGCATGATCAAATGGAAGAACTAGCGGCGTTTGCCCTCAAAGAGTATGGGCAAATCGATGTTTTAGTAAATAATGCTGGAATAATGCCACAAGCTCTTCTGTTCAACAAAAAAGTTGATGAGTGGGATAAGATGATTGATGTGAATATAAAAGGAGTTCTCTATGCGATCGCTGCTGTCCTACCTTCCATGAGGGAGCGTAAATCCGGCCATATCATCAACCTATCTTCTGTAGCTGGACATAACATCTACCCTGGTGGAACGGTTTATTGTGGTACCAAACATGCAGTAAGAGCTATCTCTGAAGGGTTACGTCAAGAAGAAGCGATGAGTGGCACAAATATCCGTGTTACAAATATTTCTCCAGGAGCTGTAAATAGTGAGTTGCTGGAGACGACAACAGATCCAGAGCTAAAAAAAGGATTAAATGATTTTTACAAAGTGGCTATTGATGCTGAGAGCATAGCTCGTTCCATTGCTTTTGCCATTGAGCAGCCAGCAGATGTAGCAATTAATGAAATGATTATTCGCCCAACCGTACAAGTAGGCTAAGGCAAGTAAACCAAAAAGAGAGTAGGTAGCCATAATGGCAAACGAACAATTAAGTAATAGCACAATCTTTCCTCTGGGACAAAAAGTGGATCCAAATTATTTTATCGGGGATGCATTCCTGCAGATGGTCTTTACGGATCCAACACCACTCAATGCACCAATTGGTAATGTAACCTTTGCTCCAGGAGCACGCAATAACTGGCATACTCATAAAGTTGGACAAGTATTGTTAGTTACGGGCGGTGAGGGCTGGTATCAAGAAGAAGGTAAACCAGCTCAATTGATCAAGACTGGAGACGTTGTAAATATCCAACCAAATGTGAAACATTGGCATGGCGCGACAAAAGACAGCTGGTTTGTACACTTAGCCATTACTCCGGGACAGACGGATTGGTTAGAAGCTGTTGATGATGAAGCCTATAGTAAGTTATAAAAAGAATTAAACAAACGCATCAAGTCTATTGACTTGGTGCGTTTGTTATATGTTACTTTCATTTCCAGCAACTTAAACAGCAAACGTAACGTTGGTTATGTTGAGGGGTGACAACAGACAATGTTCAAATACATATCCGTATTTATTTTGGGGCTTTCTTTGGTTTTAGCTGCAGGCTGTTCGAAGGAAACTCCTTCAGAAAATGTACCTGCTCCAACAAGTACAGCAACAATAGTAGTTGAATCTGATCTGATCGGTACAGTAAAAGTGGAAAATATAGGTACAGAGACAAAAGTTAGTTACACATTCAAAAATCAAAGCAACAAAATAGTGACGGTTATTGGAGGAGCTAGCTATAAGCTGCTTCGTGATCAAGAAGTTATTGATGAGGGTTCTGTACCCGTCAAAGATTATACTGATCTAGAGCCAGGTGGAGCGTATATGAGTGGGAAAACATTCGTGAATTTGCAAGCGGGTTCGTATCAAGTGGAAGTAGAGTGGAACAAGACAATAGCCACAGCTGATTTTATAATTTAACAAAGGCGTGTCGAATGGATCATCCATTTGCACGCCGTTTATATTAGTTTTTCACCGCTTCACATTTGATTCGCCGATATTGATAGGGAGTGGTCCCATATTGATCTTTGAACAGCTTAATAAAATATTGTGTCTTTTTGTAACCAACAAGCTGGGATATGTCGACCACATGAAGATTCGAATCGATTAGCAGCTGAGCGGCCTTCTCCAGTCGTTTCATGGCGATATGGCTGGATAGATTTTGACCAGTCTCCTGCTTGTAAAGCTTGGAGAGATAGACCGGATGAAGGTGGACAATCTTCCCTAACTCCTCCAGACTGAGGTCATCACTAATATGGCATGCGATGTAGTCATGAATGGTTTGGACGATTATTTGATTAGAGGATTTATTTCCGTTAAACAATTGAGAAAGACTAATCATGATGATCGGGAGTGCTGAGTGGGGTTCAGACAGCTGATTAAATATCCAATCCACCACGTCTGCCTGCTGTAATTTGGTGTCCATCGTGTACAGTGCAGAAGTCAATTCCAGCAAATAAATGATCTTATGTTTCCGGGAAGCGAGCTGTGAGAAAATTCTCTGAATTTGTTTCCGGGCAAGCTCACATTCTCCAGGCTCAATGCTCGGTAATGTACGCATGATTTCGAGATCAGATGGACATACCTTCTCTTCATAGAAGAATTGGTAGAACAAATGGCGGACGACATTCCGATGACTAAACTCGAACTTTTCCGATACGTTCAGGGTTGGAAATATAGAAGAGAGGTTATCTGCACCAGATGCCGGAATAAGTCCGATAAGCTTTGACCCGGTACGCCAAATAAAACGCTTATAGTCTAGGCTGTAATCTCGAAGAATCATTTCAGCCCGTTCTTCTGTTTCATGGAGCTGGAAAAAGCAGAAGCTTTCATCCATCATAGCCGTATGGACAGGTTTATATTCGTCCCTTGGAGGACAATGCTCGCTGATCACAGTCAGTAAGAATTCTAGACCATCCAGTTTGTCCCAGGCAACAGGTGTGTTTTTCTTTTTCTTATGGATGAACAGGCTTACTTTTTTCATTGCTTTTTCCATATCGTCTTTATCTACGGGTTTTAATAAATAATCGACAGCCCCTAATCGCACGGCTTGCTGCGCGTATTCAAACTGAGAATAACCGGATAGAATGATCACTTTTGTTTTAAGTCCTTGTTCTTCGATATGCTGCAGAAGATCAATACCGGAAACCTCAGGCATCCGAATATCGGTAATCAGGATATCGAATTCATTGCTCTTCAAAATCTGTTTGGCATTAATGGAGTTGGTTGTTGTTTCGATATACTCAACACCAAGGCTCTTCCAATCAAGCAGATGCTTTAAATATTCAACGATATAATGGCCGTCATCAACGATTAAGAGCCGCATATTCCTCTTCTCCTCCTTCCAGTGACAAGTTAATGAATGTCATAACGGACAAGCCGCCCCAGTCATTCATGAAAAACCGTAGACTACTTAGTTCCCCATATGCATTTTTGAGCCGCTTATTGATATTCCATAAACCAATTCCATCTGTACCCTCGGGTGCTGATTCGCAATCAATTCTAAGCTTCAGCTTCTCCATCTCATCAGGAGTCAGCCCTTTTCCGTCATTACTGATAATGATGAGCGCGCCGGGATGAAGAAGTTTAACGTCAATCGTAACGCGATAGGCGCCTTGCATCTCTTCAATGCCATGCTGAATGGCATTCTCCACAATAGGTTGAATAATAAGCGGCATAATAGGGTGCCTGCCTAATTCAGGTGGAAGATTGATTTCATATTGAATTTGCTTACAAAGTGCCATGATTGATAAATAATGGTCAGCCAGCTGTAATTCCGAGTTCAAAGTGGCTTCAACGGAATCAAGCCTAGTTAAGTAGCGGTAATATTCGGCTAAATGCTTGCTCATCTGGATGACACCATCTGGAGATGACTTGGCCATCGACATGATGAAGAACAGACTATTGTACAGAAAATGCGGATTAATTTGCGCTTGCAGCTGCTTGATCTCAGCATCTTTCCGCAGCTCTGTCTCTACCTTCAGGGAACCAAATAAGGCTTGAATTTTTGCAACCATGTGGTTGAAGCTTTTAAACAGACTAAAAAATTCGTTAGCAGGATTCTCGCTGATTCTGGCGCTGTAATCTCCTAACTCAACCTGGAAAAACTTCTTATCCAGCAAGCGGACATTGCGGTAATAGTTGCGGTAGAACAAGAAGATAACGAATAAGCCAATAATCAGGATCGATACAATGCTCGCCATGAATACCTGCTGATTCCGATGCAAGGGGCTCATAATATCCGTCACCTGAGTATACGTCACGAGATAAGTATCAATGGGCTTAATATACTTCGATAATACATAATAGTCTCCGTCACCATTGTGATAATCAAATTTTTGAATTTGTTCCGCATCAGGCGTTATCAGTTGTTTGATCTTTTCCTCGATCTTGCTGTCGACCGGTTTATTACTGAGCAGCTCACTTTTGTTAATGAGGAAAAAGGAATTTGAGCTTTCGCTGTTAACTGCTTTCTCAAGCAAGCTTGCCAGATACTCTGTTTTTAGCTTCACGCCTACAACGTATTGAATATTATCCGGATTACTCGGCTGATGAATATAAGGATAGATGGAGAAATAGTACAAGCTGTTATTGACCAACTGCCAGCCTCGTTTGGATACGGTTTCAAAAGGGATCTTGCCAAGCATATCATGGCCGGAAGAAATAAAGCTGCTGTCAGATTTCCAGTAGATCCCGATGTATCCGATCGATTGACTTGAGAGAATTGAACCTGTTAGTCGATCAGAGAGATCATTCTTTTTCATCTGGGCGTCATAATTGTCGAGCTCCTGAAGCTGACGCTGATAGAGCCGTACATCATCATCGGCCGTGTATTGGATTCCGTACATACTTGCTTCCGATATGACACTTTCCAGGATACTGTCTGCATAGGCGATTTGGTTTTTCGAAGAGGTGATCAAGCTTTTTTGAATCGTCTTCGAGCCTAGTGTGTTCATTACAAAAAATAAAGCTAACGTTAGCATTAAAAAAAAGATGAAAAAGTAGATAAACCGTTTCATGTTTACTTTTTTCATCCTAAATCACCCCTTTTAGTAGGATCATTATAAGATATATGTCTGGAAAGGGGAAGGAACGGAGAACCATTTGAATGAAAGCGTATACAGATTGATTGAAAGAGTGGTTATGATGTTCAGATTGAGTCATTTCTGAGCGGAAATGTCTTTGTTAACATTAAGTCAGTAAGAACAACAGACAGCCATACAGGGGGTGAACAAAATAGCTCAGGTAAGGAGTAGGAAGAATCCTTGGAACAAGGAAATAAAGAAAAATTGGCCTTTATATGTGCTTTGTCTCCCGGCTTTAGTCTGCGTCATCATCTTTTCATATGGGCCGATGGTTGGCCTCTTGATGGCATTCGAAGACTACAAACCGTGGCAGGGTATCTCGGGTTCGGCCTGGATTGGGCTCGATAATTTCAAGCGAATCTTCGATTATGAGGAATCGACACAAGCCATTTACAACACGCTTATTATTGCAGTCATCAAGATCATAGTTGGTATGATCGTACCGATCTTCATGGCTATTCTATTAAGTGAGATTCGTATGATGGGCGTCAAGAAGAGTATTCAGACTTTGGTGTATCTGCCGCATTTCTTGTCGTGGGTTACGATAGCGGGGATCATGATTGATATCCTCGGGCTGGATGGCAGCATTAATCATATGCTCACTCATCTGTTCGGGATTAAACCGATTTATTTCCTAGGTGACCCGGAACTGTTCCGGCCAACGATTATTATTAGCGACCTGTGGAAAAATTTCGGATTCAGTATGATCGTTTATCTTGCGGTTATTACCGGTATTGACCCGTCTTATTATGAAGCTGCGGAGATTGACGGTGCAACACGCAGACAGCAGATCAGACATGTTACTTTACCAAGTATGCTGCCGATGATTATCGTTATTGCGACTCTTAGTCTTGGTAATGTCCTGGATGCTGGATTTGACCAGATCTTTAACTTGTACAATCCGCTGGTATACAGCACAGGTGATATTATCGATACCTACGTATACCGTTCGTCCTTGTTGAATGGTCAATATGGCTTTGGTACAGCAGTAGGCTTGTTCAAATCCTTAGTAAGTTTCATCCTTATTATCATTTCTTACCGGATTGCTTATAAGGCAGCTAATTATAAAATTTTCTAAAAAGGAGGAGGGGGAGTGTACCATAAGTCCACGGGGTATAAGGTATTTGCAGTTTTCAATTATGCATTTCTGATTCTCATTGCCTTATCATGCTTCTTGCCTATGCTTCATTTGTTAGCGCAATCGTTCAGCAGCAAGTCCGCAATAAACGGTAACCTGGTTGTCTTCTGGCCGGTAGAGTTTAATACGGATGCCTATGTGAAAACCTTTCATAACACCAACTTTACCGGTTCTATGCGAATTTCGGTTATCCGGACCGTTGTTGGGACCGTACTCAGCATGTTTGTCATTACAACAGCAGGTTATGCCTTATCCAAAGACTTCCGCGGACGTAATGCGTTAATGTGGATCTTTATTTTCACCATGCTGTTCTCCGGCGGCTTAATTCCTTCCTACATTCTGATTACGAAGCTTGGATTAAAGGATACGATCTGGTCGCTGATTCTGCCTGGGGCATTTGGAGCGTATAACCTCATTCTCATTATGAACTTCTTTAAGACGATTCCGAAAGCGCTGGAAGAAGCGGCATTTATCGATGGGGCATCGTTCTTTGCGATTTTCCGAAAAATCTATTTGCCTCTGTCTCTTCCCGGCCTAGCAACTGTCGGACTGTTTATTATGGTAGGAAACTGGAACGCCTGGTTCGACGGAATCTTGTATATGTCCGATACGGCTGATTACCCGCTTGCATCGTTCCTGCAGACGGTTGTCGTACAAGGCTCGGCACAGAATATGGCGCTCACGCCATCAGAGGCAGAAGCCTTGTCGGAGCAAAGTATTAAAGCGGCTCAAATCTTTATCAGCACGCTGCCTATTATTCTCGTGTATCCGTTCCTGCAAAGGTATTTTGTAAAAGGGATTGTCTTAGGCGCAGTAAAAGAGTAGGGTTTCCATATGAAATATAAAGGGGATAGAATGGATATGAAAAAAATCGCGGTTCTCGCTTCCGCTGCTATTCTTACTACTGGATTGCTCGCCGGTTGCAGCTCAGATAATAAAGAAAATACCAATAAAGGATCTAATGCAACTGCAAATGCTGACGCTGGAACAGCTATGAAGGACGGTAAATTCGATCCACCTATCACGATTTCGATTGCCAAACAGCAGGACGAGAATGCGGGCAAATACATTAATGGAGAGACCATAAACGACAATGTGCTGACGCGCTGGGGTAAAGATAATCTAGGTATTAATATTGAAACCACTTTATTAGGCGGTGACGCTGGCAACTACAATACAAAGCTTCGTCTGGCCATTACCGGTTCCGAGAAGCTTCCGGATGTGCTGCCCGTGTACGATACGATGCTGGAGAATGATCTGATCCAATCCGGACTTGTGAAGGATATTACAGAAGACATCAGCAAATATATGCCTGACCGTTTGAAAGAGATATACAAGCAGTTCCCAACGTCATTTAATCCGATCGTCCATGACGGTAAGGTTTACGGTATGGCTATTGCGCCGAACTTAACGGAAGGCCAAGTAATGCTGATCCGTCAAGACTGGTTAGATAAATTAAATCTGAAAGCACCAACTACGATCGATGAATTTGAGAAGGTTATTGCTGCGTTTACGAATGATGATCCAGATGGTAATGGTCAGAAGGATACTTACGGTTTCGACTTCTCCGGCAAAGATTCCTATAACACAGGCTGGGTA
This sequence comes from Paenibacillus sp. J22R56, assembly GCF_056269375.1. Lineage (NCBI taxonomy): Bacteria > Bacillati > Bacillota > Bacilli > Caryophanales > Paenibacillaceae > Paenibacillus > Paenibacillus sp. J22R56. Next base: position 172,226 of record NZ_JBWDNV010000005.1, on the reverse strand, counting down.
AGTGATCCGGTCATGATTTTCAGTGCCTTCACTGGTAAGAATCTTCCTGGACAATGGTATAACGATAACGGGAAGCTCGCTTACGGATCAGTAGCCGAAGGCACGAAGGAAGCTTTGCTCAAGCTGCAAGACTGGTATTCCAAAGGTTACCTGAATCCGGAGCTTGCTACACAAGGCGCATGGGATGCACTTGCTGACTTTACAGAAGGCAAAGCCGGCATTATTATCGGTCGTCCATGGCTGTATGGAAGTATCAAAGACGTAGAGAAGAATGTTTCAGGTGCGAAGGTTATTATGTATCCGACGATCAATGGCGTGAACGGAGATAAAACTTATCAGGCAGGCCAGCAAAATGACGGCGTGTTTATGTTCAATAAAGATTTCAAGAACATGGAAGCTTTCTTCGTTTACTATGACAAGTTGTACGATGCTGCGTTTGGTACTGGCGACTTCAAGTATGGATACGCTCAAGGCTATGATTATGATATCGTCAATGATGAAGTTGTGTTTGATCCTACAAAATTCAATAAGCCTCTTGAGGCTGCTGTCATGGTTGGGAAAATGTCGTTTACGAAAAATACGCCAAGCGTCGATGGCACGGGCAAATCCTTCTATGATCTGGCTAGTGGCGCAGAAGCCAATACTGGCGTTCTGATGAGAGCTGCTTCGGCAGATCAGACAACAAGAGACGGGTATGTTATCTCTTATGAGAACAGTGATGTCCTGCTGCCAAATGCATTTAACGGTCCTCCAACTAAGACGATGCAAGCTTCATGGGAACAGCTTACAACGATGGAGAAAGAAACGTTTACCAAGATCATTTACAGCAGAGAGCCAATCTCGGCGTATGATGATTTTGTGAAAAAATGGCATGACAAAGGCGGCACTCAGATTACGGAAGAAGTAAACGAGTGGTATACCAATGCTAGCAAAGTTGATGTCATGACCAACATGGGATTGAAATAAATAAAGAGAAAGGACAGGTTCAGTCAAGGTCATCTTGGCCGGACCTGTTTTTTTGCAGAAACGGAGGAATTATTAATGAAAATGTCTAATATTGAGCCGCTTGTGGATCAGAACGGCAACCCCGTCCATGCACATGGAGGTCATATGCTCTACGAAGGCGGGTATTATTACTGGTTTGGAGAAAACCGGACGGGAAGACGGAAAGTAAGTTGTTACCGGTCCAATGATTTGTCGCACTGGGAATGGCGGAATGATGTGCTTACGTTGGACTCACCAGTGAAGCCGATTTATCACCGTGCGTCGCTCACACTTGAAACGAAGGAAGGCGCTGATCGTGGTTACGGTACGGGAGCGGTTATCGAACGCCCGAAAGTGCTGTTTAATGCAACCACTGAACGATATGTGATGTGGATGCATTGGGAGAACGGGCGGGATTACTCTGATGCGCGTTGTGCGATCGCTGATTGTGATACGGTGGATGGCAATTATGTTTACCGGGGCAGTTTTAATCCGATTGGTCATATGTCGAGAGACTGCACGTTGTTCCAGGATGATGATGGTACAGCATATTTCGTATCCGCGGCAAGAGAGAATGCGGATTTGATCATGTACCGGTTGTCGCCGGATTATCTAAGTATTGAAGAGCAGGTGAAAATTTTATGGCCGGGTCAGGCACGAGAAGCACCGGCGATTATGAAGCGTAACGGGGTCTATTTTCTAATTTCTTCTGCCTGTACCGGCTGGCTGCCGAATCAAGGAACTTATGCCTGGTCGGAAGACCTGACCGGCCGATGGTCTCCTTTGCAGCATTTGGGGGATGCGACTACGTATGATTCCCAGCCTGCATTTATTGTTCCGATTACAGGAACGGAAAGTGGACAAACCTCGTATCTGTATGTCGGTGACCGCTGGGATCCTTCTCATTATCATGCCTCTTCTTATGTGTTCCTTCCGCTTAGTTTTCCTTCGGATCGGGAAATGAAGCTTGATTGGGCGGATCTGATAAATATCGATTTAAAGTCGGGTAATTTGAAGGCAGAACAAGGGACTGGCAGCAATCGTATTCGAATCAAGAGTATCGGGACAGGGCAATATCTTGCCGCAGGAGATCAATTGGAGATTCGTAAACTCGCTTATGGAGATCAAGAGCAGCAATGGACGGTGGAATACGACTCTACAGGGATGGCGAGACTGCGGAGCGGTGATAAGGTGTTGAAGACGGATGCCTCAGGTTCACTGAACCTTGAAGCAGCAGGTAATGATGAATTCCCTTGGCAGTTTACTCCAGCTGACGAAGAGGGATTGTTGATTGGCTGTGGCGAGATTGTTCTAACAGCATCTTCTGAGCAAAGAAGCAGCAACGGAGAAATAACGCTGGAATCCAAGCTTGTTTATGATCCGCGTAAGGGAGCAAACAAGCAGCTCTTTCAACTAATACCAGTAAGATAATCCTTGGATGGAAAGAGGCATAGCTATGAAGGGTTCACTATCGGTGCCTATAGGGTGGTTCCAAGTTGATGAACAAACACTGCTTGAAGCTAATCCTACAGGAGGCTGTCGGATGACAACATCGCCAATTGGAGGTGGGATGGCGCTTACACTCGGAAATCTAGCTGCTGAAGCATGGGTTAATTATCATTTTGTATATTTAGAAGTGTATCACGAATGCCATGACGTGCTGGTGTTGTTGTTCAGCTTTTACGATGAAGACAATCGTTCCATTACTTATCATGTAGGTACTCTTCCAGGTGTAAGCACAATGATCTGCCTGCCGCTTGTCCATCTTAATGGAGAGAAGCTGTTTCTCCCGCGTTTTCCAGGCGTCATGCAAACAGTGCTGCGAGGGGATGCGCAGGTTGACCGGGAAAGGATTATTGGATTCTCTATTTCTACGATTCCATCAACAACAGACAGAAGTGTAGAAATCCGAAGTATATGCTTAAGCAAGACGGAACCGATACCAGATTATAAGGCTGATCTTTATATAGATGAGTTAGGTCAATTAAGAAACAGGGACTGGCAGGGTAAGACGAAACATTCAAATGAACTTGTGGATGATTTGCAGACAGAGCAGAAGCTAGTGTTTGATGTTAGAGCAGATAAGTTAGACAACAGGATTAGCCGTTATGGAGGCTGGAGAGGACTTCAGTTTGAAGCAACAGGTTATTTCCGTACAGAAAATGATGGGAGCAACTGGTGGTTTGTTGATCCTGAAGGGTTTGCTTTGTTTAGTACAGGGATGGACTGCGTTGGTCCGTCCTCCTCTATGCGAGTAACCGGCATGGAACATCTGCTGCCATCGCTGCCTGATAAGGAAGGAACCTATCGGGATGCATGGTCGAAGGATGGGAAAGAGTTCAGCTTCCAAATTGCCAATCTTATTAGGGCATTTGGTGAACATTGGCGTTCAGCTTGGACAACGTTAACCGATTACCGTTTGAGACAATGGGGCTTCAACACGATTGGCAATTGGTCTGATCCCTCTTTTATCCGGAGCACCCAGCTTCCTTATGTATTTCCGATGTCTGATTTTCCGCAAACAGAGCAGACAATCTTTCGGGATTTTCCGGATGTGTTTAGTGCAGATTATGAGCAGAATTCTAAACGATTCGCTGAGCAACTGCTTCCCTTGCTGGATGATCGCCGTATGATTGGTTATTTTCTACGCAATGAACCTCACTGGGCATTCGTAGATGGTCTCAACCTGACTGAGCAAATGATGAAATCGCCAGTGCGATTTGCCAGCAAAGAACGATTTGCCCAGTGGCTGCGAGATAAATATGTGGACGTGGAGCAATTAAATGCAACTTGGGGAAGTGCATACAGCAGCTTTGAGCAGCTGTTTCAATCTGAGAATAGCATAGTTAATTCTCAACCTGCACGTGATGCGGATTATGCCTCATTTAACCGTTTGCTGATTCGCCGTTATGTGGAGTTACCTGCAGGGCTGTGCAAGCAAATAGATCCTAACCATCTTAACTTAGGCATGCGATATGCCTGGGTAGGCAGCGATGAAGTGCTCGAAGGCTGCGAATGGTTTGACGTCTTCTCCCTTAACTGTTATCAGTTTTCTCCTGACAGGGACCAAATTATCCAGATAAGCAGGAAACTGAACAGGCCAGTGATGATTGGCGAATACCACTTTGGTGCAGCAGACAGCGGTATGCTGGCATACGGGATCAGGGCAGTAGCAACGCAAGAGGAGCGTGGGCATGCTTACCGATATTTTGTGGAACAGGCAGCAGCTATTCCCGAGCTGATTGGTGTCCATTATTTTCAATGGAATGATCAGCCTGTACTTGGGCGGTTTGATGGAGAGAATTATCAAATAGGTGTAGTAGATGTATGCAACCGGCCTTATGCCCCATTTATAGAAGGAGTTAAGCTAGCTCATGAGCGGATGTATGATGTGCGTGCGGGATCGATCCAACCATATGATGTAGCACCAGTCGAGATACCTAAAACAGGCTTTTAGTTCCGAATAGAAACCACACTTCATCATGGAGCGTGGTTTTTTACGTTCCGTTTAAATTCGGTTTAAGTAAGCAAGTTATTGTAGTCATATAGCAACGACAAACTAACAACATCATTCCATATAGGAGCTGATTATTATGACAACAATTAACACACAGAAAAGAATCGCAATTATCGGTGGAGGACCTGGTGGACTTACACTCGCCTTAATCTTGCAGAAGCATGGCATTGCGGCAACGATATATGAACGTGGTGGAGTGAAGGGCAACGCTGAGCGGGGTGGATCACTCGATATTCATGAGGATTCTGGCCAGCTGGCACTGAAAGAAGCAGGACTGCTTGAGCAATTCCAGGCGATTGCCCGTTACGAAGGTGAAGACTTCCGGTTGTTCGATAAGTCGGGCAAGGTTTATATGGATGAGGTAGCAGAGGAAGACGGTGGCGGAGGCCGCCCAGAGATTGACCGTGGCGAGCTATGCGATCTCTTGCTGAAGGATCTGAAGCCAGGAACGATCCGTTACGGCTATAAGCTGACAGAAGCGATTCCGCTCGCTGACGGCAGACATGAGCTTCATTTTGACAATGGAGAGACGGAACTTGCTGATCTTGTTATTGGAGCGGATGGTGCTTTCTCTCGTATTCGACCACTTCTGACGGACGCCAAGGCAACCTATACCGGGCTTAGTATGGTAGAGCTCCATGTGGATACAAATGCACATCCGGATCTTGCTGCCTTTAATGCGAGAGGTAAAGTATTTGCACTGGATGATCGTAAAGGCATATTAGCTCAGTTAAACGGGGACGGAAAAATCAAAGTGTACCTAACCTTTACGACTGAACAGGAATGGATTGATACTTGCGGTATTCCATTCGACCAGCCTGTAGAAGCAAAGAATCAGCTATTAACGCATTTCGAAGATTGGGACGACATGCTCAAAAATTATATTCGATATGCAGATAATACGGTTCTGCCTAGACGGATCTATATGCTGCCGCTTGGTTTGCGGTGGGAACGGAAACCAGGGGTCACACTGATTGGAGATGCAGCACATCTGATGTCTCCATTCGCAGGGGAAGGCGTGAATCTTGCTATGCTTGATGCAGCCAATCTTGCGCTAGCTATCGCGGGAAACGATAATATCGAGCATGCAATCCAAATTTATGAGGAGAACATGTATCAATACTCCTCGGAATCCGCTCAGGGATCGGATGACAATTTGAAGCTGATGTTCTCAGACAACGCCGCCGCTAATCTTAAAGGTTTGTTTGATGATATGCATGCACAGTTTGCTCAACAATAAATTAGACACTGGTTAAAGCAAACGGAGCATTTCGAATGATTCTGGAGAAGCGAAGCGTTCGCTTTTGCTCTGGGGATTCCTACCCTATTAAGCTGATTCAAGGGAATCCCCGAGCAATGGCGATCGGAAGAACATTCGAATGCGCAGTGAGCTGCCTTTAACCCTAAGAAGAAACATGCTTATCCCTGTACTGCCCCGGAGTAATCCCTTCCAGCTTGCGGAACGAACGGATGAAGTTTTGCGGATTATTGTAGCAAAGACGTGCGGCAATGTCTTTGATCGAAATATCGGTTTCTCTCAGCCACTTCTTGGCCATGCTGAACCGGTAAGTCGCCAGATACTCGCTGAACGAGCTGTTTGTTTCTTTACGGAAAACGCTGCTTAAATAGTTGGCATTATAATTAAGCCTCGATGCACATTCCTCAAGCGAAAGATCAGTATCGTAATGATGATGAATCAGATCGATAATTTTTTCCGATATATTATGATATTGAGCATCCTGCCGATCCCGGAAGATTTGTATCATCGGATGAATCACTCTCGTCCAGAACCACTCCTCGATTTCCGGCACCGTATTCAAATGAAGAAGATCCTCAAATAAAGAGCTTTTGCCGGGATGAATTTGATAAAGGCTAATCCCTGATTCTTGTTTCACAATCAATAAACTATTCAATAATCGAACTAGCGGAAGATGATATTCCTGCGGTGACATCTGATCTGAGAAGACGGGTCCAAGGAAGGAACGAAGCAGCTCCTTCGATTTATCCTTATCTGCCAATTTGATCGCATCAATCAACTCGTTCTCCAGATGGCTCGGATAGTTGATATTCAAATAATGTTTGCCTTGGTTAACGTTCTCGTACTGAATGACAATACCTTCCCCTAACTTGAGACGATGCTTCAGCGCATCCAAGCCTTCTTGATAGGCGAGTGAAATATGTGCTATCGAATCGAAAGGTAAGCTGATCCCGATGCTGACTTTTAACTCGAGCAGCGTCTGGATTTGCTGCTGCAAATGCTCGGTTAATTCAAATAAGGCGGTCTTAAAGTCGTTTATCTCTACCGTTGCACTGCCAAATAAAGTCGCTACGGTATGATCGATCGTCACAGAGCCAAGCCTGTTGCTTGCAGGAATAAGTTCTTCAATCATATTATGAATGGCGAATAACAGCAGTTCTGTATCTCTTTTCTCATAGCGGGTCCCATCCAGTGAATCAATCTGGAAGGTGACAACAGCCAGCGATTCCCACGCCTGAAGCTGCGTGCTGTAGCCAAACCTCTCCAGCTGTTCAGTGAGATCGTTATTTTTAACCTGACCTTGGAACGTTTTGGCTAGGAATAACGTACGAACCTGCTTAAGATGCTGCTGAAGCTCACTCTCGAGCTGGGTTTTAGATTGAAAGAGCTGCTGAATTTGCTCGCCTATTGCTTGGAATTCATTCTTACGGTTCTGCCGAATCTCTGGGGTGCGAACGTCCATCTGCTTCAGCAGTATTTGAATAGGAGAATACATCCGCCTTGAACCAATCCATGCGAGCAGCATCGTAACAAGAAGCATAAATAAGCAGACAACAAGCGTGTAAATGCCAATCTTTTGCGATTCTTTCGTCAAGCTGGCAATAGAGGTGAAGGACAGATAGATCCAGCCGTTGGTTGGCGATTTATAATAAGTGACCGAGTACTTCTGATCGTTAATGAGTGACATGAATTGCCCGGATTGTTCGTTCAGCTTCTCTGCATCAGTAAATCCGGTAACCGATATGGATTGACCAATCACAGAATGGTCGGGGTGAAGCAGGATACGATGCTTGTCGTCCAAAACCATTGTTGTATCCGATTGCTCGGGATCGTATTGCAGTAAGGTTTGCAGGCTGCAGGAAGGAATGTTAGCCATGATGAGCCCGTATGGGTTACGTTCCGTAACTGGCAGTTTTTTGATCAGGCTAATGTTATATTCACACTTGCCGCTGTCTGCGCTTTCTTCGCTATAGAACCAGACGGATGGATTCATCGTCCAAGCGGTATTCTCGTTGGATTGTATAAGCGCTGACAGCTGTTCGTGGTAAGCATATTGATCAAACCGATATAGACCAGAATTTTTGATCATCCAGTTATGGCGGCTGTTGATCAGCACGACGTCTTCCAGCTTCGTATCAAAGGATTGCATATGTAGAAGCTCATCACGTAAGTTGTCATAAAGTGTGAAATCGCTTACATTTAAAGGGCTGTTCATCGCTTTTTTTAAGACGTTGGAGTTGATGACCTGATTTAAAGTATGGTTGACAGTTGTCAGGATTTGATCTACATTGGCATTAATTTGAACAAGAAGTTGATATTTTCCTTTATTTACATCTTTTTGTATTTCGTTTGATGAAGTGACGTATGAAAAGATGCCGATGAATAATACGGGCAATGTGCTTAACAAGAAACCGAAGACGGTCATTTTGGTTAGAAAACTAAAAGAGCGCATCCATTACCAACACCTTATCCTCTTTATATGTGTATATTGTAGGTCATTTACCATCGATTGGACAATAATCATTAGATCCTAGAGTAATCATTATTGCAGATTCAGGGGGAATTTCGATGTTTCTAAAGGATGTAATCAGCAGAAAGAAGCGAATCTCGGGAATAGTGATGGCGGCGATTTTCCTTAGTTCATGCAGCAATCAGACCGGATCAGAAGTATTTGAGAAGAGTCAATCCAGGCCTGTCATCACGATTATGGCTCCACTTCATTTTCCGCAAGGTCCGGATTCAGCTCTCGTTCAGCAGCTTGAAGAAATGACGGGTACAAAGCTCATGATCGACTGGGTTCCCGACGAAATTTATACGGATAAGATGAATGCGGCATTAACGATGAATTCACTCAAGAAAGCGACGTTTGTGAAATATACCGATTACATATTTCTAAAGAGCGCGATTCGCTCCGGCATGTTCTGGGAGGTTGGGTCATACTTAGACGAATATCCTAACCTTAGAAGGTTAAATGATAATATTCTGAGCCAAACGGCAGTTGATGGTAAAATATATGGCTTGTACACGGAGCGGCCGTCTTCTCGGCAAGGTGTTATTCTTAGGGAGGATTGGTTGGAGAATCTCCAGCTTGAAGCTCCAAAAACGCTTGATCAGCTTTATAACGTACTAAAGCAGTTTACAGTCAAAGATCCGGATCAGAACGGAAAAGATGATACCTTTGGGTTAACGGACCGGAATGATCTTGTATTTGGAGCATTCAAGACGCTTAGTTCCTATTTTGGCACCCCAAATAACTGGATTGCACAAGATCATCGGATTATTCCGGAGTTCGAGACAACGCAGTATAGAGATACGATGAACTTTATGAAGAAGCTGTATGATGAGAAGCTCATTAACCAGGATTTTGTCGTGACCAGTAAGGATATCCAGCGAAATATGCTCATCAGTGGAAAAGCTGGTGTTTATATCGGCAGTATGACGGATGTACAGCGTCTATCGAATGAAGCAAAGCAGTTTAATCCTGAGGCGCGCTTTACAGTCGTGAACCGGATTGAAGGACCTGAAGGCTACAAGGTATGGTCGATTCCCAATTTCAATGGGCTGTTCCTGTTCTCGAAGAGTGCGATTAAGACGGAGGATGAGCTGAAGCAGGTGCTTGGCTTTTTTGACCGAACAATGGAAGCAGATGCCGCAAACTTGATGAAATATGGAATAGAAGGCAGGCACTATACACTGGCAGGCAAAGAAGTACAGCTTCCTGTTAAGAATGAACAGCTTCGTATTGACGAAGTCAGCCCACTGTATTCTTTGATGATTGCCGATTTGAGCAATCCCAATCTGATGCAGGTCGCACAGGAAGATCCGCTGCTGGCGTTAGCTGAGAAGCTGAGCGTCGATAATGAGAAGTTTATCGTTAAGGATCCAACAGTGAACCTCGAATCCGTCGCTTTTGATGAGCATAGTGAGGATTTGAACCAGATCATCAGTGATGCGACCTATCAATATATTCTTGGACAAATGGATGAAGCAGGATTTAATCAAGAGATTGAGAAGTGGCGGCGCAGCGGCGGCGAGCAGATTATTGAGGAATATACGAAATCCTATTTTGAATAGAAGGTTAAGAAATCCGCCTCGTGTCTGCGAGGCGGATTTCTTTTGTTGTCATCGGAGAGGATCATAATCATTTCTTCAGATCAGGCTAGATGAGCGGTTAATGTGTACGAATGATTGTATCCGTAATGAATGGGCGGGAGGTATGGTTGATCTGCAGCACATCCAATATCGAGGTGGAGGCCAATGAACATGAACAAAAAGGGGTTTGCTTTTCTATTAGGAACGGTAATGAGCCTCAGCATGGTTCTTACTGCATGCAGCAGCAATAATAACAGTCCAGCGAATAACGGGGGCAATCAAGCCACTCCAACGACAAGTACGGAAGCTTCGCCGGAGGCATCAGAACCAGCAGCGGAGAAGCCAACAGAGATTACGATTATGCTCCCGCTTAACGTTGCACAGACACCACCTGACACGATTAAGAATGAGATCGAGAAGCTGACGAATACGAAGCTGACGTATCAATTTTTCCCGGCTGACACTTATGAAGATAAACTAAACACGACCTTGGCTACCGGTGGTCTCCCGCAAGTTACGTATTTGAAAAACCAAGCGACTTTCGTTCAAATGAAAGGTGCGATTCGTGATGGTCAGTTCTGGGAGATCGGACCTCTGTTAAGCGAATTCCCGAATCTAAACAAGCTGAAGCCTCTCATCTTGAACAATACGAAGGTAGACGGCAAGCTATATTCGCTGTATATCGGCAGACCACTTGCCCGCCAAGGCATTATATACCGCAAGGACTGGGCCGACTCTCTTGGACTGAAGAAGCCCGAGACGGTAGATGAAGTGATCGCGATGGCCAAAGCTTTTACCGAACAGGATCCGGATGGGGACAAAAAAGCAAACACGATTGGACTCGCCGACCGGAATGACTTGGTCTATGGTGCATTTAAGACGATTGCCTCCTGGTATGCTACGCCAAATAACTGGGGCGAAAAGGATGGAAAGCTGGAGCCAGACTTCACCTTCCCACAATATACAGCAGCTATGGACGCGATGAAGCAAATCCGTGATGCTGGCGCCATGAACAAAGATTTTGCAGCAACATCCAAAACCGATCAAATCAGCTTGTTTACAAGCGGCAAGGCTGGCCTTTACATCGGCTCCATGTCGGACATCGATTCTTTGAATAAAGACCTGATCAAAAACGTACCAACAGCGGTTGTGGATACATTAGCTCTTATTAAAGGGCCAAACGGCGAGCAAGCTACCTGGGCGATTCCAGGCTACAACAACGTTGTCTTGTTCCCGAAATCAGCAATTAAAGATGAAGAGGCATTAAAGAAAGTACTGGCATTCTACGATAAGTTGATGACACCTGAAGTTGCGAACACCATGTTCTGGGGAATTGAAGGAACGCATTATACCGTAGAAGAGGGTAAGGCAAAGGTTACAGAGGATGGCGATCTGATTGAACGTGAGGTTAAAGGGTTCAAAGACAGTCTGATCGGTGAAGCAGAGACGAATGGCATGTACGAAGGGTTCTATACATTGCCAGGACGTATTAACGCAGAAGCTTTTACAAAAGAGAATGAGAAAATTGCCATCATGGATCCTACTGCAGCACTTGATTCCCCGACCTATACAGAAAAAGGGGTAGAGCTGCAAACTCTCATTACGGATGCGACTTACAAGTATATTTACGGTGAAATCGATAAAGCCGGCTTTGATAAAGCGGTCGAAGAGTGGAAAAAACGCGGCGGCGACAAAATTATCGAAGAGTTTAATGCGGTGTACAAAAAATAATTCGTTCCAAGTAAGGAAAGCCGAAGAGGCTGGCTGATCCATCAACCGCCTCTTCGATCTACACATGAAGAGAGGAAGAAGCAGGATGCGGGAAGTGATCGTTCACCCGGAGCAAGTGCAGTTGCCTAGAACAGGAAGCGGGATCACGAGGCGTCTTCGCCGCAATATATGGCTGTATGTCATGGTGCTGCCAGGACTCCTCTATTTTTTGATTTTCAAGTATGCGCCAATGTTCGGATTGATTATTGCGTTCCAGGACTTTAAACCGTTCAAGGGGATAAAGGGAAGTGAATGGGTAGGCTTTGAGCATTTCAACCGTTTATTTACCGAACCCGATTTTCTGAACATATTGAGTAACACGTTAATATTGTTTGGCTTTAATTTATTGTTTTATTTTCCAATTCCGATTGTACTGGCTTTAATGCTGAATGAGCTAAGGATGAATTCATTCAAACAATTGTTCCAAACCCTTATCTATTTGCCGCATTTTATGTCATGGGTCATTATCGTGTCGATCAGCTATGTGATGCTGACGATGGATGGAGGGATCGTAAATGCGGTCCTTGAACAATTCGGATTGAAAAAAATCAATTTTTTGCTTAGCCCGGAATGGTTCCGTCCAACTTATATTCTTCAGGTCATCTGGCGGGAAGCTGGCTGGGGAACCATTATTTATTTGGCGGCTATGGCAGCGATCGACCCGCAGCTGTATGAAGCAGCACGTATGGACGGCGCGGGACGAGTAGAGCAAATCTGGCATATTACGCTTCCAGCCATCCGCAGCGTTATCATCGTACTGCTCATTCTGAAGATTGGCGATGTATTGGAGCTTGGCTTCGAGCATGTCTATTTGCTGCTTAATGCGATGAATCGGGATGTAGCGGAAATTATTGATACGTATGTATACACGGCGGGATTAAAGCAAGGGAAGTTCAGCTATAGTACAGCGATCGGACTGTTTAAATCCGTTATTGGGCTTGTCATGGTCATTTCTGCGAACAGGCTTTCCAAGAAATTCGGATCAGAAGGAATCTATTAAGCTATGACCAGGAGGAATCAGCATGATACAGGATCGCACATTAGGAAGCCGGCTGTTTGGCATCGTGAATTTTACGCTGCTCGCGATCTTTTCGCTAGCCACCGTTCTCCCGTTCATCCATGTCGTAGCCGGCTCTTTAACGACAAGCGCGGAGATGGCGGTCAAGAAATTTATTATTTTCCCGACAGATATAAGCTTTGAAGCTTATCGCTTCGTCTTCTCGACGAATACGATATTCCGCTCCATAGCGGTATCGATCGGAATAACCTTAATTGGTACAGCCTTCAGTATGCTTGTTACTTCGATGATGGCATACGGTTTGTCCCGCAAAGATCTCGATGGCCGCAAGGGCTTGATGTTTATGGTTGTATTCACCATGTTGTTTAATGGGGGACTTATACCTACCTTTCTTGTTGTAAAAGAGCTCCATTTAATCGATACGTATGCGGCTCTTATCTTACCGCTCACGATTAGTGCGTTCAACATGATCATTCTCCGCAATTTCTTCCAGAACATTCCGGAAGGGCTGGAGGAATCGGCAAAGATTGACGGCTGCAGCGATTTTGGTATCCTGTTCCGAATCGTGCTTCCGCTGTCGATGCCGGCTATTGCGACCATTTCGCTTTTCTATGCTGTAACCTATTGGAACACGTACTTGAATGCAATTTTGTACTTGAACGACAGCAAAATGTGGCCGATCCAGGTGCTGCTGCGTCAAATCGTCGTTCTAGCAAGCGGATTTGATTATAGCTCCAGCCTTGACGGCGCCGTGCCCCCACCGGATCAGGCGGTGAAGATGGCGGTTATCGTAGTCGCTACACTTCCGATTCTGGCCGTATATCCGTTCCTTCAGAAGCATTTTGCCAAAGGCGCGCTGCTTGGCTCGATTAAAGGATAGAAAAGCGAAAAACCTCGCTAATAGTGAGGTTTTTCGCGCGTAAGCGGATATATAAGGTGCGAGGATGGGTTCAGATGTAGTGTGCAGAATTGGCTAATTGTGGTAAAGTCAGCATATAGCGGCGTATCCCATGTACATGGAGGAATCAATTGAACAAGATAGGTTGTATTCTTTTATTGGTTATCTTTGTTCTTACTGGATGCAATCGTTCTTCATCCTCATTGGAGGAAGTACACTTCAACCATCTGAATAAAGAGGTTAGGGCATTTGTCGATCAGTTCAAAGACCAAAATGGGATCTTCTTATATTCTCGAGTAGGTGAAGATGAGTACTTTATCGTGAACTATGCAACAATTCAGCAAGGTGAGCCGGCGAAATTCCTGGATGATATTCATGCGGAGATCCGCGGTCAAGTCTTTACGATTATAATGAAAGAAAAGGAGACATCTGATCTCCAAGATGAACGGTTGAAGAAACTTTCTATTTTCAAGATTAATAAGAATCATAAGATTGATAGTATACAAGTCATTAAGAATGGAAAAGCGATACCGATTGATAGTGAGGGCAGCTGATGATAGTAGGAGGGACAACATGGAAGGCAACAATGAAGCAATCAACAATGAAAATACAGGCTCAAGCATTTGTGAAGTTCTGCAGATTTTAGGGGCAAAGTGGGCTTTTCTTGTTCTTGAGGAGCTGATGATTGGACCACTTCGCTTTAATCAGCTTCAACGGAACATATCGGTCGTGAAGACCCAATCGTTAACGAATACGGTTCGTCATCTGGAGAACAATGGTCTTGTTTTGCGCCAAGTGTTCCCGACGGTACCCGTATCCGTGGAATACTCGTTGACGGAGAAGGGCAGAGATTTTCAAGCAGCACTCAGAGAGATGGAGAAATGGGTTCAAAAATGGGGCGACTCGCCTCATCCAAGGTTTAGTCGTACTTAAATAGAAGGTTCCTTAAAACCGCAAGAGCTTCGTGCTCTTGCGGTTTTTTGTGTTAAAGTCACTTACCAAATGGTTAGTTACTCCAAATAGATGGATTATAGCAAAACAAATTGCGTTCTTACTAAAAGTAAGTTGCTTCGTTATAATTCGAATATAGCAAGCAAATGAAGAGGAAGAAAGGATGTGCAGTTATGAATCGAATGGTGATTTATGTCTTAATGATAGCGGTATTCTTTACGGCAACCTCGGAGCTCGTGATCGCTGGAATTTTAAATGTATTAGCGGATCAAATGCAAATATCGGTGAGCCTTGCTGGACAGCTTATAACGGCTTATTCGCTCGCTTTTGCCATTGGAACGCCAATTATTATCACACTTACAGCCAAATTTCCGAGGAAAAAGCTAATGCTTATGGCAATCGCCGTTTTTATATTAGGCAATTTGATTTCAATTGTAAGCACCAGTTTTATTGTATTAATGGCTGGACGGATGATTCTTGGAGTTAGCTCAGGTGTATTTATGGTGGCAGCATTCAGCGCAGCAGCAAAGCTGGTGCCGGTTGAAAAAATAGGCAGTGCAATGGGGACGATCATTCTCGGATTCAGCAGCGCAATGATCCTTGGTGTACCGCTTGGAGTTGCTTTAACCAATATGTTTAACTGGCAGATGATTTTTCTGGTCCTCGGAGCAGGAGGGATTGTGATTCTGATTGGCCTCACTCTTCTGCTGCCGCAGATCGAAGGTGATTCCCCAGTTCCTTTCAAGCAGCAGTTAGGTGTATTAGCTAATCCTGTCATCTTCTTCGCACTGCTGCTTGTTCTATTTAGAGAAGCTGGCAACTCCGTTATGTTTACGTATATCGCTTCATTCCTTAGTTCAATTCTTCATAGAAGTACAACTGAAATTGGCATGATGATGCTGCTGTTCGGTATTGCAGGTGCAGTTGGTGCACGGATTGGAGGCTCAGCTGTAGACAAATGGGGCAGTGCCAAATTAATTATGATTGGAGTTATGATCCATGTCTTAGCGCTTCTTCTTCTGCCATTAGCCGTCGATTCCTTCCCGCTCGCCCTTACACTTCTATCCTTGTGGATCATGTCGATGTTTACTTTAGGTCCAGCTACACAAACCTATTTCATCGAGAGAGCGCCTCAATCCTCGAATCTTATCATCAGCTTGAATATTTCAGTCACACAGGTTGGGATTGCTGCAGGCGCAGGTGTTGGAGGAATGGTTGTAGATTGGAACGACACAGTACTATACAATCCATTAGTAGCAGGCATTGTACTAGTTCTCGCCTTGGTCGCAGCGACAGTGTCTATTCAAAAGAGTAAGCAGAGCTTACCCAAATTAAAGGGAAGCAGCCTCTAATGTTTATAAACAAATGGCCGTGCAGAATAAACCTGCACGGCCACTTGATTTTATTCCCTCTCAAAAAAACGGTTAAATGCAACGGAGCATTTCGAATGATTCTGGAGAAACGTAGTGCTCGCTTTTGTGAGGGGATTCCAATCCTATTGGAATAGTTCAAAGGAATCCCCAAGCAATGGCGATCGGAAGAACATTCGAATGCGCAGTTTGTCAAGTTATCCGGTTTTTACCCTCTCCCGTGCAAAGCCTTATACTCCGAAGGCGTACATTTTTTATACGTTTTGAACACGCGATTAAAGGTCGGCAGGCTGCCAAAGCCGGATCTCATAGCCACTTCCATAATGGACAGATTAGGATCAGTAAGCAGCTTCTCGGCATGCATGATACGGTGCTGAATCAGATAGTCGTAATAGGATAATCCCATGTACTGCTTAAACATACGGGTAAAGTGATATTTGCTGAAGCCTGACAACTCGGCAAGCTCATCAACGTGAATATCTTCAGTGCAATGCTCGTTCATATAGTTGCATACCTGCAAAAACTTATCGATGTATTTATGCTGCTTATGGCTTTTTGTACGTGGAAAACGACGTTCCTCATGCATGAAGTTACGTCCCAGCGTAACAAAAAAGGAGATGAGCTTCGCGTAGGCAGAAGCTTCTTTCAACATCGTATGGCTGTAATATTCGTTCACAAGCTCTAAAAGCATAGGTCGTAACAGGCTATGAAGCTCCTTATTCTGTTCAGCAGTAATGAGCAGGTAAGGACGAAGCAAATGGAAGGTAGAATCAAAGCCATTTAACGCGTACAGCATCGAGCTGTCAAATTGCAGGATCAGCCTAGTTCCGGAATCCGGTGCAAAAATCTCATGAAGCTCTCCTGGTGGCAGTACTAGAATATCGTTTGGATAGAGGACATGCTTTGTTTCATCAACGATTACCGTGTAGATGTTCTCCAGCGGCATAATGACTTCCACGGCGGTGTGCCAATGAATGGGATAATTCTCGACTTCCTTGTTGAGGAAAACTCGAATTCCGGAATGTTCACCGTATGAGACTGTTTCTTTGGCACCGTTAAGGACTGGGATCATCAATCATTCTTCCTCTCGTTAGTCAGATTGCTACCTATCAGATAATGGCATCCTGTGAACCGAAAAGCAATAAGTCTATCAAAAAAGGCAATATATGAGAAGTGAAAAGCTATATTTACGAAGAGGGGGAAAACAAATAGGGATATAATGAATCCAATGAAAGCGAATACATTTGTCGAAGTATGACATTAAAATTGCATGTATTCATAGTATAGTCCGTTATTCGTGGCAACTTAAATAGTTAAATATAGCTATATTTAAGGGCGGCGTAGACAAAATGGACTAGAGGAGAGTGGAGATAAATGGAAGGCACGAACAAGGCATTGGACGCATCCCCTCTTTGGAGGCATGTCAGAAAAGAATGGAAGCTGTATTCATTCCTTATTATTCCTCTGATCTATTTCATCATCTTCAAGTATGCGCCTATGATCGGAAATGTAATCGCTTTCCGTAAGTATCGCGGCGGACCGAATTTCCTTGGTTCGGAATGGGTTGGATTCCAATATTTCAGGATGTTTATGAAGGATCCTACCTTCTGGCGGGCATTTTACAACAATTTATTCTTAAGTATCTCTTACCTAGTTGTACGGTTCCCATTAACCTTAATTTTTGCCTTGTTGATTAATGAAATTCGGCGGTTGAAGCTGAAGAAGTTCGTTCAGACGGTTTCGTATTTGCCGCATTTTATATCGATGGTTATCTTGGCCGGTATGGTGAAAGAGATGTTGTCCGCGTCAGGCCCGATCAACACTATGCTTGGACATCTCGGCATTGAGCCAATCGCATTTATTTCACTGCCACAATGGTTCTCTACCATTTATGTGACTTCCGGTATGTGGCAGGGTCTTGGCTGGGGTACGATTCTATACCTCGCAGCGATGACAGGTATCAACACCGAATTGTATGAGGCAGCCCGGATTGACGGCGCCAGCCGGATTAGACTCGCATGGCATGTTACGATCCCAGGTATTCTGCCTACCATTATGACGCTTCTTGTTTTAGATATCGGTGGCATAATGGGCTCGAACTTCGAGAAAATCTTGCTCTTGTACAATCCACTTACCTATGAAACGGCAGACGTTATTTCAACCTACGTTTACCGGATGGGTATTACGAACGCTAACTTCAGCTATGCAACGGCTGTTGGTCTGTTCGAAGGGGTTATCGGTTTAATTCTGGTAACGATCGCGAATACGATCTCGAAAAAAACGACGAAATCAAGTCTGTGGTAGGAAGGAGTGCTTAAGCGTGAAAGTAACTTCAGGTTCTCGATTGTTTAATGGCATCAATGCCTTAATTATGACGCTGGTCGTACTCTTTACCTTGTATCCATTTGTTTATCTCATTGCGCAGTCTTTTAGTTCTGAGGCCGCCGTCTATGGGGGGAAGGTAACGTTCTATCCTGTAGAGTTCACTACACTTACTTATAAAGTTATCTTGAGTAAGCCGGATTTCTTCCAGTACTACGGCAATACGATTTTGTATGCAGTAGTTGGTACGCTTATTGCCGTATCGGCGACAGCTGTAATGGCGTATCCGCTCTCGAAAGAAAAGCTTCGTCTTAACAAGTTTTTTATCCCGTTTGTTCTCTTCACGATGTATTTCGGCGGTGGACTGATCCCGAACTACATTCTGGTGGCCAAAACGCTGGATATGCGTAACACGATTTGGGCTCTTGTTATTCCCGGTGCAATCAGCGCCTTTAACGTTATATTAATGAAAACCTTTTTCTCCAGTCTGCCTAATGAACTAGAGGAATCGGCGAAAGTTGACGGGCTTGATGTTTATGGGATCTTCCTTCGCATTACGCTTCCTTTATCTAAGCCGATTCTGGCAACGATGCTCTTGTTTGTTATCGTAGGGATTTGGAACAGCTGGTTTGATGCTTCTCTGTACTTGCAGTCGAAAGAAAAATGGCCGGTAGCTCTCTATTTACGGCAAGTTATTGAGACGGCTATTAGTCCGGCTGAACTTGGAGCAAGCGCTGAACAAACGACGCAGATTGCCGCGACAGTTAAATCTGCTGCGATGGTATTAACGTCATTGCCTATGATTTGCATCTATCCATTTGTACAAAAGTATTTCGTGCAAGGGATGATGATTGGCGCAGTGAAAGGGTAAACGCGATATAGAACGGAACTGCCGCTAGGCGACTTCTGTTATATATAAATAGTAAAAGGGAGGCACGGCATGAAAAGATTCAGTAGAGCAACTGCATTGATTTTATCGGTCATCATGGTCATGTTCGTAATGGCAGCATGTAGTGGGAACAACAATGGGAAGTCTGGCAATAACGAGGCTTCACCAACAGCGAATAATGGTACAGCTTCACCTGCAGCATCGGATAAACCTGCAGAGGATTACACATTTGGCGAGGATATCACGTTCCATTCCAATGAGCCCGTTAAGTACTCCATGATGTTCAGTGACAACGAAGGTTATCCTTACAAAGAAGACTGGAGAATCTGGAGCGCAATTAAAGAGAAAACAAACGTTTCGTTTGACCTATCGGTTGTCGCTAGAACGGAATATGAGAACCAAAAATCGCTCCTTGTAAACAGTGGCGATGCTCCATATATCATCCCTAAAACTTATGATGAAACAGCATTTGTTGCAGGCGGACAAATCGTTCCGATCAGCGACTATGTACAATACATGCCTAACTTCCAAAAAGCTGTAAAAACTTGGGGCATGGAAAATGACCTGAAGGTAAAAATGCAAGCTAACGGTAAATACTATGTTCTTCCTGGTATGTGGGAAGCACCAGGCGGCGGTTACTCTTTTGTCATCCGCAAAGATATTTTCGAGAAAGCCGGCGTAGATCTGTCCAAAGAAACGAGCTGGACCTATGAAGATTTCTACGCGGCAATGAAAAAAGTTAAAGAATTCACAGGCAAGAAATATGTATTCTCTGATCAATCCAAAGGCGAAGCGACTTTGAATATTGCAGCTGTAGAATACGGCGTAACGGCTGGCTGGGGTAAAGCAAACGGCATGCGCTTCAACCAAGATTCGAAACAATTCGAATTTGCCGATAATACACAAGATTTCAAGGATTATGTTTCGTACTTTAATAAACTGGTAACAGAAGGTCTTATGGACCCTGAATCGTTCACGCAAGAAGACGATGCAGCTAAAGCGAAATTCTACAAAGGCGATACCTATGTAATCAACGCCAACTACCAAGTATTTACTGACTTCCAAACGAAGATGGAAGATCCTGGTGCAGAGCTTATGATGATCACGCCTCCAGGCGGTCCTAAAGGCCAGCTTCAAGTTGAAAACTCACGTCTTGAGAACGGCATTATGATCAGCAAGAACGCACTGAAAGATCTGGGCGAAGAGAAATTTATTGAGATGCTTCGTTTTGTCGACTGGCTCTGGTACTCCGATGAAGGTCAAACACTCAGCCTGTGGGGTGTAGAAGGCGAGACTTATACGAAGGACGCAAGTGGTAAAATTACACTTAATCCAGATATTACGTACAACGGTATGAACCCTACAGCAACGAAGAAATTGAACGCAGACTACGGCTTTGGCGGCGGCGTATTCGCATACGGCGGTACTACAAAGCTGAGACAGTCGAAGATGACAGAAGGCGAAATAGACTTCAATAACCGCATTCTGAACAACCGTCAAGCTCGTCCTGTTACACCGCCAATTATGGCAACAGCAGACGAAAGCGAACAGTTGAACCTGATCTCGAAGCCGCTTATGGACTATGTAAGCACGATGACGCTTAAATTCATCACAGGCCAAGAGAAGATGGACAACTTCGACAGCTATGTAAAACAAACACAAGCAAACGGCAGTGACCGTTACTCGCAAATGGCTAACGAAATCTTCGGAAAAACGAAGAGTATCCTCGGCTACTAAGAATAAACAAAAGGGCTAGGCCACCATTCGGTGCGCCTAGCCCTTTTGTTTATATCATTAGCCGAAACGACCTGTTATATAGTCGTTCGTTCTTTGATGAGTCGGATTAGTGAAGATTGTTTCCGTTTTATCATATTCAACCACATGACCATTTAAGAAGAAGGCTGTCTTCTCCGATACACGTGCTGCCTGATGCATGTTATGTGTCACGATTACGATACTGTAGTCTTGTTTCAGCTCGGAGATCAGCTCCTCGATCTTCGAGGTTGAGATTGGGTCAAGGGCAGAAGCTGGTTCATCCATCAGAATAACATCTGGTTTAACCGCGACTGTGCGGGCAATACATAGACGCTGCTGCTGACCGCCGGATAAGGCAAGCGCTGATTTGTGAAGACGGTCCTTCGTTTCTTCCCAGATCGCAGCTTTCCGAAGTGATTGCTCAACAATCTCATCGAGCTGTTTCTTATTTTTTATGCCATGGTAACGTGGTCCAAAAGCGATATTCTCATAAATCGATTTGTGAAATGGGTTAGGACGCTGCCATACCATGCCGATTTTTTTGCGAAGCGCAACGACATCTGTATCCGTGCCGTTAATATTGCGGTCATCAATCAAGATTTCACCAGTAACCTTGCAAGATGGAATGAGATCATTCATTCGGTTCAAGCTTCTTAGGAACGTCGATTTGCCACAGCCGGAAGGTCCGATCAGTGCAGTGACTTCCTTTTCTGCAAAATCAAGCGAGACATCATGTACGGCATGCTTCTCACCATAGTAGACATTTAATTTCTTAGCGGATAAGGCGATTTCTCCCATTGCTAACTGACCTCCTAAAAAGAATTATCACCCAAATGCCAAGTCTAGGCCATTTGTGGTGATTCTTGCACCGTAAGCATCAGCTTATTTGGATGCAGTAAATTTATTGTGCATATAACGTCCAAGCGCTCTAGCGCCTAAGTTGAAGAGTAGTACAGTAATAATAAGTACAGCCGAAGCGCCAGCAGCAATTTGTGTTGCATCCGGTGCTAGACCTTCCGAGTTGACCTTCCAGATATGAACAGCTAATGTCTCAGCCGGACGCATCGGATTAAGTGGTGAGTCAGAGTGCAACGGGTTCCAATCGGAAAAATCAAGACGTGGGCTGCTCATGCCGGCGGTGAACAGAAGAGCTGCTGCTTCACCGAAGATCCGGCCTGCTGCCAGAATCGAGCCGGAAAGCACGATTGGCAATGCGATCGGCAATTGTACCGAACGAATCGTTTTCCATTTGGAAATACCAAGCGCAAGGCTGGCTTCTTTCTGCTGAACCGGAACGCTGCGAAGACCCTGCTCCGTAATACGGACCATCAGAGGCAGATTGAAGATGGTGAGAGCTAATGCACCTGAGAGTAAGGAGAAGCCAAGGTTAAATTTATTAACGATAACAAGAAGGCCAAACAAACCAACGATTATCGAAGGGAAGGAAGACAATACTTCAACGACGAGACGAATAGCGGAAGTGATTTTGCCAGCCTTAGCGTATTCACTCATATAGATACCTGCACCGATACCAAGCGGTACCGTAATAACCATCGTTAAGACGAGCAAGAACAACGAGTTGAACAGCTGCGGTCCAATACCGCCGCCTTTACGGATGGTTTCCGGTGGAGAGGTAAGGAAATGCCAGCTAATATGACCAAGCCCACGGAACAAAATGTAGCCTAGCAAGCCAATTAAGGCGAGCGCGATCAGGCCAGTTATAAAAACAATAACACCGGTTGCGATTTTATCTACCGTTTTGGCGCTCATAGCTTTTTCCTTCCTTCCAGCCAGCGAATGATAAAGACGAATACAAAGGTCATCATCATGAGAATTAATGCGAGTGACCATAATGCGTTATTTTGAACCGAACCCATTGCCGTATTGCCCATGCTGAGCGTAATGGCACTCGTAAGGGTAGAAGTTGATTCGAACAAGGAATGAGGGATATGCGGCGCATTGCCGATTACCATCTGTACGGCCAGCGCTTCACCAAATGCCCTTGCAATACCTAGAACGATACCTGTCATCTGCGCAGGAAGCGTAGTTGGCAGAACGATGCGATATATAGTTTGCCAACGGGTAGCACCTAGTGCGTAAGAGCCTTCTTTCAGGCCCGACGGCAGAGAGGCTAGTGCATCCGTTGCTATTGTCGTAATAGTAGGTAAAATCATGAAGGCAAGTACAAGCGAGCCTGCTGCTATTCCGACACCTTGACCAGGGAAAATATCGCGGAACAACGGAACGATAACACTGAGACCAACAAATCCGTATACAACGGATGGAATGCCGGCAAGCAGTTCGATCACGGGCTGCATAAACGTACGGCCGATTTTTGGAGAAAGCTCAACCATAAATACTGCTGCACAAAAACCAAGCGGGGCAGCGATAATAGCTGCAAGAATTGATGTGCTGAACGATCCGAAAATAAATGGCAATGCGCCAAACAATGGCGTATCGCTGTCTGGTTTCCATTTCAATCCTGTTAACAAATCTTTTACACTTACGCCGTTTACGATAAAGGTGCTAAGTCCTTTTGAAGCGACGAAGTAAACCATCGAAAAAATGGTGATGATAAGAAACAAGATGCAGATGAATGTATATACTTTGCCAACCCATTCTTCCGCAAGATGCGGCGTGGCTACTTCTCGATCATTAGACTTCTTCATCGTGACCACCCTTTACTTAGTTTACATATAGGCATGAAGTCAAGAGACGAGCTGGCCCGTCTCTTGACTTTGCCTTTATTTATATCTGATCCGTTATTTCGTTACAGCACCTGAAGCATCGCGTTTAACTTCCATTTTGCTTGCTGGGATGTAGCCCAATTCTACAACGTCGCCGTTTTGAACTTCTTCAGAAACCATGTAGTCGAGGAATGCTTTAGTTGCTGCATCAGGCTCGCCTTTTGTATACATGTGCTCGTAAGCCCATACTGGGTAAGAACCGTTTGCTACGTTGTCTTCATTAGCGTCAACGCCTTCGTATTTCAGGGATGTTACCGAGTCATCCAGGTAGGACAGAGCCAGGTAACCGATAGCGCCAGGAGTTTCACTTACGAGCTTCTTAACCGTACCGGAAGCGTCCTCTTGGATCGAACCTGCAAGGTCTTCTGTTTTCGTACCAAGTGCGAATTTCTCGAATGTTGCGCGAGTACCGGAGCTCGATGGACGGTTAACGATTTGGATTTTCTCGTCTTTGCCGCCAACATCTTTCCAGTTCGTAATTTTACCAGTGAAGATATCAACCAGTTGTTGTTTCGTCAGGTTGTCTACGCCTACGTCTTTATTTGTAACAGCAGCCATTGCTACAACTGCTACTTGATGATCAACCAGTTCAGCTGCTTTTCCAGCGTCAAGCTTCTCTTCAGCGAATACGTCGGAGTTACCGATTTGTGCTTGGCCTTCGGATACTTGCGTCAAGCCAGTACCACTGCCGCCGCCTTGTACTTGAATCGATACACCGCTGTTTTTGTCCATGAATTCTTTCGATACTTGGTCAACAAGTGGTTGAAGCGCTGTGGAGCCAGATGCCAGAATCGAACCGGACAAATCAGCGGATGCAGTGTTATTTGTTGAAGCATTGTTCGTAGCAGCTGCGTTTCCGTTGTTAGCACCGTTATTTGTGTTATTGCCGCATGCTGCGAGCGAGAGCGACAATGTTAGTGCCATAGTGACGATCAGAGACTTTTTCATTTTGAGTAGGTTCCCCTTCCAAACTTTCATTTTTGTTTTTTCCTTACAAGAGTCATTGTAGTAGAGCTACGTAAACAGAAAACCCGAATCATGTTAACGCAATGTAAATTTTTTTGAGCGTTGTAAAAATTGCTCCATGGGGATCAAATCCTCTATAGTAGGAATGAAAGTTCCTATTGAAATGAGGGATCTAATAGATGAAGGAATTCCAGTTGAAGCATGTATGGGATCAAGTGGAGGAACGGCAGGAGGAATTGCTCGCTTTGCTGGCCGAACTGGTCGCATTTCCGACTGTAAGCCCGCCAGCGCGCAATACGATGCAGGCGCAGCAGTTTATGGAGGAGCAGCTAAGCAGTCTTGGCTTTGAGACTGAACTGTGGGAGGTATATCCGGGTGATCCCAATGTGACGGCTGTTCGTAAAGGAACTAACAATGGGGCTTACCGGAGTCTGCTGCTGAACGGACATATGGATGTTGCAGAAGTAGGCGACAGCTCGGAATGGTCGGTTAATCCGTTTCGCTTATCCGTTCTTGATGGACGAGCTTACGGCCGCGGGACAGCGGATATGAAGGGCGGCCTCGCTGCCATGCTGTTTGCAGTCAAGCTTCTATTAGAAGCAGAAATTGAGCTGAAAGGGAATTTGCTCTTCCAATCCGTTATCGGAGAAGAGGCCGGAGAGGCAGGGACAAGAGCTTGTATGGAGCGGGGCTGCACAGCGGATTTCGCCATTGTGGCGGATACAAGTCATTTGGCCGTTCAGGGCCAAGGAGGGGTTATTACCGGCTGGGTGACGGTGCAAAGTCCGGTAACCCATCATGACGCAATGCGTTCCCGCATGATTCATGCAGGAGGCGGGCTGCATGGCGCAAGTGCGATTGAGAAGATGGCGAAGCTGATTACCGGACTCCAGGAGCTCGAACGGCATTGGGCGGTTACGAAGTCGTATCCGGGATTCCTTCCGGGGTCCAATACCATTAACCCCGCTGTTATTGAAGGGGGACGCCATGCGGCCTTTATTGCGGACCGGTGCTCGTTATGGATAACGGTTCATTTTTACCCGGATGAAGATTATGAATCTGTAGCTGCAGAGATCGAGGAGCATTTGCTTCGTGTAGCGCAAGGTGATCCGTGGCTTCGACATAATCCGCCTGAGTTCCGTTGGGGCGGCAGGTCGATGATCGAGGAGCGGGGAGAAATTTTCCCTTCATTAAAGCTTGATCAGGATGATGATGGGGTTAAGGCATTGTTAACGAATCATGAGAAGGTACTGAAGCGTGAAGCCGAAGTCGGGATGACTCCAACCGTTACGGACGCTGGCTGGATCGGAAGGGTAGGGATTCCAACGGTCATTTACGGCCCCGGGGAACTGGGTAAGGCTCATGCTGTTGACGAAAGCTTGGATATAAGGGAGCTTGTAGATTATACGAAGGTTATGATTGCTTTTATCGCGGATTGGTGCAACCGGGAAAAGGCATAAAAGATGAAATTGAAAGGTTCAGCCATTATAATGAATAGTGATAATAATGAACCAGAGGAGAGATCATAAGATGACTAACATCAATGAGTTTATTGCGGGCTGGAAGAGCCATCGCAACGTATTGCATGACATGCTGGCAGAGGTAACAACAGAGCAATTGTCCTTTAAGCCTTGGGAAAAAGGCATGACGGTCGCGGAGCTTGTCCTACATATTACCGGTGCGATGGAGATGTTCGCAAAAACTGTACAACATGGTGCTTACACGCCAGGCAGCAAGCAGACGTTTGCAAGTGCAGAGGAACTGAGAGCTGGTGTAGCCGCAGCTACAGAACAAACAGAAGCGATTCTTCGTTCGCTTACTCCAGAGCAGCTTGCGCAATCGATTGACTTCTTTGGCAATCCGGTTCCGGGCTTTGCTTTGCTCCAAAATGCAAAAGACCATGAGATTCATCATAAAGGCCAACTGTTTACTTATTTGCGTCTGGCAGGCATCGAGAAGCTTCCCTTCTTCGTAAGCCGTGGATAGGACTGTTAAAGTATAGCACTGGACGGTACAAAGCGCCGAATGATATGATGCTTGAGGGTGATTACAAGATGAATAATGAAATGACGAATACGGATAATAACGATAATACCGAAGTATGGGACTCCCTGATGAAGACGATCTTTCAGAAGGGTCTCGCAACTTTAAGACCGTTTTTCCCGAATGTGGAAGGTCTTATTGTAAACGATGAGAAATTCGGTCAAATCTTCATTTACCGGGTGACGAATGATTTCAAGCAGTCGTATGACTGCGGCTTCTTCCTTCGCGAGCTGGCTGAGCAATTCCAGGACGGCGGCCGGGATGCAGGGGAATGGATGGCATCCTTCTTCTATGAGCTGATGAAGACGACGAAGGGCGGTAAGGAACTGCCTGCACCACATGAGAGCGAACAGAAGGAAGAGGAATTTATTGATCATGTTCTGTTCCCTCATTGCCTTGGTGCGGTCAGCGAGGAGTTTGCTCCTCTCAGGATTACGGGAAAAAGAGGACTAGATGATAATCATACGCCAGTTCTGGAGCTCGGATTCGTGGACATTCCTTCGGAGAAATGCGTCTTCCCGATTCATTACCTGTACAAGATGATGCAATTGAATCGTGATCCTTCAGATACCCTTCTAATTGCACTATCTAAGCTTCGTCAGAAGCATGGTGTTATCTAATTATGGTAGTAAAGCCGTCCCTTGAGGCGGCTTTCTTTTGTTGGAAATGGACTAGACTGATTAATTAGTGGAATGATATGATGAATACGGGTGAAGCGAATGAATAACGAGACGACAAACGAAGAAATTAAAGGCAGTCAAGAAGAAGAAGCGAAGCAATTCGCTGAGCTGGTAAATGCGGTCCAGCATAACGGTTTTGTCGCTTTGAGACAACATTTTGAAGACGTCCAAGGCCAAGTATTAAATCAAGAGCTTTATGGTCCCGTATTTGTTTACAAAGTGAAGGATGAGTCGGGCAGCGACTACGTATGCGGTTTCTTCCTTCGTGAGTTAATTGCGAATTTCCAGGCAGGCAACGAAGAAGCAACAGAATGGATGGCTTCATTTTTCTATGAATTAATGAAAGTCGAAGGGGGCAAACCGCTTCCACAACCTCCTGCAAGCGAAGACGATGCCAAAGCATTAATTGATAAGGTATTAATTCCGCACTGCATTAAGGCTGTTGAAGAGGAATTCCCTGAGGAGAAGGTTCACGCAGGACTTGCTTGGAACGAAGAGTTGAAAGGCCCAGTGTTTGAAACGGGCTTCCCGGCTATTTCTGATGGCAATAATGTTTGCGCTTTCTCTCTTCATCTGTTGTATACGCATCTGTTGATCAATCGTGATCCGGCAGAATTGCTCCTGAAAGGTTTGTACAAAATTCGGACAGAGCATGGTATGGATTAAAGAAAAACGGCCTCGTGATGAGGCCGTTTTTTTATTTGATTGTGTTATACTGTATACATAGTAAGCAATTACATTCGAGGTCGGGCATGGAGGAAAGATAGAATGCAAAATGAAGATGAGATTGAGGTTTTAAAAAGCCTGCCTCGCGGAGTGGCGTTAGCATGGGGCCTTGTGAAAGAATCACAAAGAGGACCAAAGCGGGAATTGACAATTGACCAAATCGTTGAGAAGGCAGTCGCTATCGCGGATAACGAAGGTCTTGCTGCAGTATCCATGAGCAAGGTTGCTGCTTCTTTAGGCTTTACGGCAATGTCTCTTTATCGATATGTTGAAAGTAAAGATGATCTATTGCTGCTGATGCAGGAGGCCGTCTGCAAATCCGCTCTGCAAATGAGTGAAGAGATAACGGATTGGCGTGATGGCATCCGTCAGTATGTACGTGGATGTATTAAAGTTTTCGTCGAGCATCCATGGTATGGAGAGGTTCCGATTGCAGGTGTACCCGTAACTCCCAATAACCTGCTCTATGTGGATTTGGCACTACGTCCGATGCGGGGCTTCTCGCTTAATGACTATGAGAAAATGTCAATGGTTCTGCTCATCAGCAGCTACGCGCGGTCAGTCGGTATGGTGCAAAGGGATATGGTGCGGGCGATTAAAGGAGGCGCAAGCCCGGGGGCATTCAGCGGTCAAAATTATAGCAAGGCGCTCAAGCTTCTTGTTAAAGCGGAGGATTATCCAGATTTACAACCGATTGTAGCATCAGGTGTCTATACGGAGGAGAATCCAGCGGATAATCCGATTGGGGATGATTTTGATTTTGGACTAGAGCGGATTATGGATGGGATTGAGCATTATCTTGCGTCCAAAACACAGATATAAAAAAGACAACAGCTCGATTGATTTCATCGAGTTGTTGTCTTTTTTACGGAATTACCGGCGTCCGGCTTTTTTTCGGAAGGAGGAGATGCTCCATATGAACGCTACGGCCAGAATGAGCAGGCACCAGCCGACAGCCCACCATGGACTATTATCAAGTGGCGTACCTGTTAGCAGCCCCCGAATTGTCTCGATGACTGGTGTAATTGGCTGATGGTTCGCAACACCTCGCAGCCATGTTGGCATCGTGTCAGTCGGAACGAAGGCACTGGATAAATAGGGGAGGAACAAGAGCGCAAAGCCATATCCACTTGCAGCGGATGGACTTCCGGCAACTAATCCAATAGCCGCGAAGAGCCAAGTGAAGGTGAGAATGAACAACGTAATGACAGCAATGGCAAGGATCCAGTCCACCAGGCTTCCTGTAGGCCGGAAACCGACCAACAGAGCTACACCAAAGACAACTCCTGTGGCGAACAAATTACGGATAAGACTTGCAACAACGTGGCCGGTTACAACACTAAGACTTGCAATGGGCATTGTCCGAAATCGGTCGATAATACCGTTGGTCATATCATTGGATACATCTACGGCTGTACTTGAAGAGCCAAATCCTGCGCATAATAAAATAATGCCGGGAACGACGTAATTGACATAGTCTCCGCTTGAATCGATAGCTCCTCCAAATACATAGGTAAAGAGCAGCATAAGCATAACAGGAAGCATGATGGCCATAAGCAGCGCCTCTGTATTACGCAGGCTGTGACGGATGCTTCGGCCAATAAAAACAAGGTTCGTAACAGCAAGTGATGCCGGCTTAAGCGGCTTATTGGTCGTGATCATGCGTGTATAGTCTCCTTTGCAGAAGTTAAGGCAACAAAAACATCGTCCATACTTGGTCTGCGAATATTAACACGCGTTCCAAGTGGCACCGAGCGGACCAGTTCATTTAAGGTGCGGCTAATATCCTCGATGCTGCCGCTCGTCGGGATGGTATGAATAACCTCATCATCGGCATTCAGCAATTCAATAACTTCACCACCGACATGTGACTTCAGCTCTTCCGAGCTTCCGACCGCAACGATCCGTCCACCGTTAATAACTCCGATTCTGTCTGCAAGCTGATCCGCTTCTTCTAAATATTGTGTAGTAAGGAAGACTGTCATGCCATTCTTAGTAAGCTGCTTAATAATCTCCCATAGGGCGCGCCGGCTAATGGTATCAAGGCCAGTAGTCGGTTCATCCAGAAAAATAACAGGGCGGCTGACAACAAGGCTTATCGCAAGATCGAGTCTTCGCCTCATACCTCCGGAATAGGTTTTTACCTTTTTCTTAGCCGCGTCCACAAGATCAAATGCCTTTAGAAGCTCAACTGTACGCTGCCGGGACTCTGCGGTTGTTAGGCCGGAAAGCCTGCCGATCAGGATTAAATTTTCTTCCGCTGATAAGACTTCGTCTACGGCGGCGAATTGACCAGTAAGGCTAATGGTTTGTTTCACCTGATCCTGCTGCGTTAGGACATCGTACCCGCCTACACGGACTTTTCCTTCATCCGGCGCAATTAAGGTAGATAGAATATGAATAAGGGTTGTTTTTCCAGCACCGTTTGGACCAAGCAGGGCAAAGACGGTTCCGGCTGGTACCGAGAGGTTGATACCATTAAGCACAATCTGCTTGCCAAAGTTCTTTCGCAAATTGGATACTTCAATCGCCATTTGATTCACAAGATTCCTCATTTCTGTGTACGTCGTACACTGATTATTATATAAACAGTATATGATATAAACAATAAAAGACGCAACGACTTTTTTGCATATCTGCATACAAATTTTATGGGACATGGTTAATTTAATGTATGATGGGCTTGCTCGAATAATTGAAGCGATAGATAAAATCCTGCTTTTTATAAATGATGCGTTTCAGAATAACCGAATTGGTGTAATAGATAATACGAGATCGAAAATGGTTTCGAATACAACTGCTGAATAAAGGAGAGATATCTATGCCAAAGGAAAACTCAGGTAACGGAATGCTTGTAGGTACAATTGTCGGGACTGCTGTAGGTGCGGTTGGGGCGCTGCTGCTTGCTCCAAAATCAGGTGAGAAGCTGAGGGAGGATATCTCGAATAAATTCCAAGCCTTCAGCCAAAGGACACAGGATCTTGCTTCCACAGCCCGCGATAAAACGAAGGATGTATTATCCGGTGTGAAGGAAGAAACCTCGGATTTGGCTAATCACGCGAGAAAATCCAATGAGCATGTGATGGATGCCTTAAGCTCTGCAAAAGATGATGTGAAAGACAAGCTCAGATCTTCTTCCAATTAAACTGTTATCATAAGAAAGAGCTGTCCTGCGGGACAGCTTTTTTCTGTGTGTTATAAAATGGAAAAAAGGGGCTGTCTCAAAAGGAAAGTTCGGAAAATTTGGCTGGTAGAGTAGAGTCGCGGAAGCCGCTCCTTTGTTTCGGTGTTTGGATAGTATCAAAATGTAAGGGATATGGTTAACTGCAAACGGAGCAATTCGAATGATTCTGGAGAAGCGAAGAGTATGCTTACGAAGTAGCTTTCTTTCAGAAAGCTTTGAGCAATGGCGATCGGAAGAACATTCGAATGTGTAGGTTGCTGTTTAACCCAAAGAAAACACCTGTCTCATTATTGAGACAGGCGTTGGATCAGCCTCCTTCGCTTTGCGGCGGTTGAAACAGCTGCCTTAGCTTATCGAGGGCTCTTTTTTGGAATCGGGAAACGCTCATTTGTGATACTCCAAGCTGATCTGCAATTTCACGCTGGGATTGTCCATGCTGGTATACGAGGAGAAGCACCTTGCGCTCCTCCTCCTTCAGCTGTTCCAAGGCTTCATTCAAAGCCATTCGATTATCGACATGGCGGTAGTCATCCGTTTGATCGCTGATGACATCTCCAATGGTGGCACTGTCAGCTTCACTCGAGAGAGGAGTATCAAGGGAAACATACTGATATGATTCCCTTGAAGATAACACTTCGATCGTTTCCTCTATCGTTAATCCCAGATGCTCCGCAATTTCATCCATCTTCGGTGAACGCTCAAGCTTAGTTGTTAGTTCATCAATGGTCTTCTGAACGAGCAAGCCTTTTTCTTTCATATTTCGAGGTACTTGTATATACCAAGATTTGTCGCGCAAATAGTTTTTAAGCTGACCGATGACGCTTTTCATGGCATAACCTTCGAAAGGTATACCTTTGTCGCTGTCAAATTGCTTAAATAACCGCAGCATCGACATTTGACCAACCTGGAATAGATCTTCATATAAATCAGGGCGGTTACGTGAAATTTTGGACACGGCCATCCGAACAAGCGGTTCATAATGCTGCAATAATGCCGTTGCGGCATCATTGCAGCTCATTTCCTTATATCGCTGAAGCAGCTCTGCTGCTTGTTCTTGATTTAGGAAGGATGAATGTGATTTCATGCCATCTCCTCTTTCCTACCAAGTCGCTTGGTGAGAAGCACCTCTGTACCCATCTCTGAGCGGACCTCCACATTGTCCATCAAAGCCTGCATCAGAAATAGGCCGAGTCCTCCCACATTTGCATCGCTTAATGGTTTGTGATGTAGGGAAGCATTGGCAATAAGGGTTGGTTCAAACAAAAAGCTGCTGCCAGAATCTTTCACCCGGATTTGAAGGAAGTCCTGCTCCATTTCAAATACAATTTCCATAATGCCGAAATCGCTGCCGTTGTAAGCATGAAGGACAACATTACTGCATGCTTCTGTAACGGCTACTTTCATATCTTCAATTTCCTCGTAGGAAAAGCCTTCTTTGGCAGCTAACCCTGACAAGGTTAGTCTTACGACATCGATATATTCGGCTTTTGCGGGAATGGTTAAGCTTACCCATGGTTTCATCATTATCCTCTTTCCTCTCTGCTTATCCTATTATAACTTAATTATTCTTGAGCTTTCGCCAAATTCGTATGGAAGACATAATACCGTCAGTTACTGCGCTGATCTTTTTGGTTTTGTGCGAATGGACGGATTCGGAATCGTATACCTCATGCTGCTCCTTGCCTTTTAAGGTTGTAACCAAACTTGCAGCGGATTCCTTCATGACGTGTGTGAAGCTATGCACAGCTTGTCCGACGTCATTGACGGTTGCGAACAGGACATCCAGCGATCTTAGTTTTGTGCGAACATCAAGTGTCATTTCATTCGTGTTATGAATCATTTCTTTAACGTCAACTGAAATTTGCGAGACGTCGCTTCTTAATTCACCAACTGTTAATCGAACCTCTTCTAACGCGGCTTTTAGTACTTTCATAGTCTGAATGAGGAAGTACATGAGAACGACAATAGCAACGGTAATGACAATAATACTGATCTGAATGTAGAGATCCATGGAATTCACATCCTCTTTTGTTTCATAAATACCCTGAATTTATAGCATTGAAACAGCAGTCTGAGTGAAGAGATAATGGTATACTTAATAGAAGAGAAAAGAAGAGAAGGAGAATTGATATGCTTCGAGCGTTTAAATTTAATATCCGAAGCAAGATTGCAATCGGGTATTTCCTAATTCTCATCTGCCTAGGAGTTTCAATTGTGACGGTTACGGACCGTATTGAAGCGCTGCAAAACGAAGTGGAGACAATTACGACCCGGGATGTCGAAATTCATAATTTGATTGCTTCCATTCAATATGATGCAATCAGTATGGAGACTGCCCAGCGCGGTTTTCTGCTGACTGGAGATGAGAGTTATCTAGCTCCTTACAATAAAGGGGTATCCCAGTGGGAAGCTAATTACAACAGTTTATATGCCTATATTTCTGATAATCCCAGCACGAAGAAGGAGCTTGAAGAAATTAAGGTCACGATTCAGGAATGGATCAGCAAGGCTGGAGAGCCAACGATTGCGATGAAAAAGCAAGATATGGATGATGATATTATTGCCTTTTTCCAAAATGATATCGGCAAACAGCAGATGGATGACCTGCGTACGAAGTTTGACGCCATCGGTAATCAAGAAGTTCAGTCCACGAAGCTGCATATTATTGATTTGGAAAATAAGAACAGGCTGCTCACCATCGGCATTTACGTTCTGCTCCTGATTGCATCGATTATTTCGTTTATGATCGTTTCTTTTGTTTCTCGCTCTATTGTGGGAACGATCAAGCAGGTTGTCAGTACGATTAAGGAAATCGCTTCATCTGGCGGCAGTCTTGCAACAAGAATTCATGTGAATACCAATGATGAAATCAAAGAGCTTGGCGATGCAACTAATCAGTTATTATCAAGCCTTGAGGCACAAAGCTGGATTCAATCCAATGTGGCAGAAATGGCTACTATGACGCAAGGTATAAACAATCTTGAATTGTTGGCACAATCCTTCCTAACGAAGGTAGCCCCTATGGTGAATGCCACTTATGGCGTATTTTATATTCGCAGAGGGACAGGGGATCAGCAGCGGCTGGAGAAGTTAGCCTCTTACGCAGGTTCAGGCGAGGGTGCTGGCAAAGAGGTCTTCCGTTTTGGAGAAGGGCTGGTTGGTCAATGTGCGTTGGAAAAACGAGTGTTCCTTATTAATCAGCGGAAGGAGCAAGCACCTCTAATTACGACAGGGCTTGTAGATTTCGAACCGCGTAGTATCCTCATGGTGCCGATTGAATATGAAGACCGGTTAGAGGCAGTCATCGAGTTTGCTTCCTTAGAATCATTCACTTCCCTGCATTTGAAGCTGTTGGAGGAGATTGAGAAAGATTTCGGGATTGCGGTCAACAATGTAGCAGGCCGTATGGAAGTAGAGCGACTGCTGAGCGAATCGCAGGTGCTGACGGAAGAACTCCAAATGCAGCAAGAGGAAATGCGGATGACAACCGAACATCTCGAGGAGCAGTATTTGATCGCTGAGCAGAAAACAAAGGAACTGGAGAAAGCGAAAGAAGAGCTGGAGGATTATTCCGAGCAATTGCAGAAAAGCTCGCAGTACAAAACAAATTTCCTTGCGAATATGTCTCATGAGCTTCGGACGCCGCTTAACAGCATTCTTATCTTGTCTCAGTTGCTTGCTGAGAATGAGAACCAAACATTAGGTGAGGATGAAGCAGGTTTTGCAAAAGTTATTCATACGTCCGGCACGGATCTATTGAAGCTGATTGACGATATTCTCGATCTGTCGAAGATAGAAGCTGGGAAAGTGATTCTTACCGTAGACGAGGTTAATCTGACCGAGATCCCAGAGCTCATGAAGCTGACTTTTAACCCAATAGCAGAGAAAAAGGATATTGCATTTGTTATAGACATGGATGCTAATCTGCCTAATGTCTGGTATACCGATGGGCAGAGATTGCAGCAGATTCTGAAAAATCTGTTGTCCAATGCTTTCAAGTTTACGGATAAAGGCTCCGTTCAATTGCGGTTTGAGCATACTAGTCAAGACATGCTGGCCATATCAGTTACCGATACCGGAATTGGCATACCGAAGGATAAGCAAAAGCTGATCTTTGAGGCTTTCCAGCAGGTTGATGGCAATACAAACAGGTTATATGGCGGTACAGGGCTAGGTTTATCCATCTGCAGCGAATTTGTGAAGCTGCTTGGCGGGTCAATTGAGCTGAACAGTACAATAGATAAAGGAAGCTGCTTCACGGTATATTTGCCGCAGCTTAGTCAAGAGAAGCTTGACTCTATCCTTCTTGCACAACAAGAAGCAGCTGCTGCGGCTGAGCTGATGGCCGCTGAATCTGAAGTTCTAGAACAAGATATGAAACAAAAGATTACGGAGAATGCCAGAACTTCCGAGTTTGCCGGTAAAAAGGTACTGTTGGTTGAAGATGATGCTCGTAATGTGTTCGCTCTTGTTCATGCACTTGAGAGTAAGAACATGCAAGTGACTGTAGCTGGCAACGGCAAGCGGTGTCTAGAGATTTTACGCAGTGATAGCGATTTTGATCTTGTGCTGATGGACATTATGATGCCGCTTATGGACGGTTATGAGACGATGAGAGAGATGCGTAAGGATTCACAGCTGCAGTCGCTGCCAATTATTGCACTAACTGCGAAAGCGATGAAGGCTGACCGTGACAAATGTCTGGAAGCAGGGGCTTCTGACTATATAAGCAAGCCGTTACAGATGGACCAGCTGTTCTCACTGATGCGGGTGTGGTTGACGAAGCAGGTGGGGAATTAATGGATCATGATGCACTCGATATGTCTACGGATGAACTTCCGGTCAGCGAATGGGAAAGCATTGAGACTGAATTGTTGATTGAAGGGTTATATCGTGCGTATGGCCATGATTTCCGCCATTATTTACGCTCCTCGATTCGCCGTCGTATTCGAAACAGGATGTACATGGACGGCGTTGCGACAGTGACAGAGCTACTAGGGAAGGTACTTCATGAGCCTGATTATGTGAATAAGCTGGTGAATGACTTCTCTATTAAGGTGACAGAAATGTTCCGTGATCCAAGCTTCTTCCGTGCGTTTCGCGAGAATGCTGTTCCGCTGCTTAGGAAGCTGCCGGAGATTCGAATATGGCATGCTGGCTGCTCGACAGGCGAAGAGGTTTATTCCATGGCGATTCTACTACAAGAGGAAGGCCTCTTAGATAAAGCCAAAATTTACGCTACTGACATGAGTGAGTGGGCTATTGATCAGGCGAAGGCAGGGAAATTCCCTCTGAAGCGGATGCAGGCTTTTACGAAAAATTATTTGCATGCCGGCGGTTCAAAGGAATTTTCAGGTTATTATTCGACGAACAGTGATTATGCGTTCTTCAATAGCTCCTTGGCGGATCAAATGATATTCGCTCAGCATAATTTGGCTACGGACAGTACCTTTAACGAATTTCATGTGATCCTATGCCGCAATGTGATGATCTATTTCGACCCCGAGCTGCAAAATCGAGTCCATAAGTTGTTCCATGACAGTTTATCGGCAGACGGCATTCTGGCTTTGGGCAGCATGGAATACCTCATTGCTCCATGGAAGCAGCATTATGAGGAGCTAGCGGACGGCGAACGTCTTTTTAAGAAAAAAGCTTTAGAAAGATAGTAAGAATACAAGGTCCTGCCTATTGTCGATGACAGTAAGGCGGGATTTTGCTATTCTAATGAATGATTGCCATTTAATGTTTTGTGTTTTATTCTGGAAAATGCTATTGATAGACAGAGGAGGTGATCATCCATGAGAGAGAAAAAAACGGTGCAATTGGAGCATCTGGATGAGCTCTTAAAGCATGCTCAAATAAAGATCCAGCAAAAAAACGATAAGCTGCATAAACAAATCGAAAAAATCCAGGAAGCAATCTGGTGTCTGGAGGCCAAACGATTGGTATACATCCATGCACAAGAAAACACCTTGGAAATTGAGAACCTTATCACACAAAGAAATGAAGAAATAAATAAACTGATGGACGAGCTAAAGGTTAACAATAGAAGGGAATATATTCAAGCTATTAAACGATCAATTGAAGAAATAAAGGTGATGTAATAACCCCTCATAATTCCTCCAGATTATTGTCTTTAAGACGCCCTCAACTAACAGCCTCAGCATCATTCCTTGCTTCTGCTTGCATATAGAGTTGTTAATGAAAAATGCAAAAGGCCAGCGAGTATTCGCCGGCCTTTTGTTATTGACTGATATATTTGGTCATGATGACTTCCGTTCCGCTGTCCGTGGATTGAACCGTTACTTCATCCATAAGAGCCTCCATTAAATAGATGCCCAGCCCGCCAACGGGAAGTTCACTAATCTCAATACCTTGAAGAGGTGGAGTATTCTCATCAGCTGTGGTTTCGGAATGCTCGAATGGTTCCCCTTCATTTTTAACAATGACGGTCATACCAGCCTCAGAAGGCTGAAAGCAAACATCGATTAAGCTGCCACCATTTTCCTGAGAGCGGCCATGAAGCACCGCATTGGTACAAGCTTCTGAGACGGCTACTTTCATATCCTCAATGTCCTCATAGGAGAAGGACAGCTTGGACGCAATACCATAAAGGCATACTCTGACGATCTCGATATAGTCGGCATGGGAAGGGATTTGTAATCGTATCATGTTTGTTGTTCTGTCCCTTCCGTTAAATATCCGGAAATGCCAGTTAGATCAAATAATCGTTGAATGGTAGGCGGGATTTCCTGCACGGATAAAGAGGCGTTAATCCCGTCACGGTATTTCAGTACGGATACAATAATACCTATTCCTGTACTGTCGATATATTTTAAGTCTCTAAGATTCAGCACCAAAGCGCGATCTGTACGCTCCATAACAGGCTCCAAAGCGGCTCTTAACTGAGTTACGACCGATAGGTCGAGTTCACCGCTAAGGGATAAAATATAGCTGTCGTTCGTTTCTGTTTGTTCGATCTGAAATTGCTGCTGCTTCATTAGATTCACTCCGATCATAATTTTAGGTTATACAGAAGATATGTGGTAATAAGCGATGGAATCGAGCGTTCCTGTATCATAGTCAATGAACAGCTTCAGCACGTTCTCCTGTCGTTGATAGACAATCCCATCATCTGCCTTATAATCAGGCTCGCCAAGCGTCTTAATTAACGCTTCAATCGAAACCGGGATTTCTTGGTCATCAATCCAAATGGTGTTTGCGCTGCCGCTCACCTTAATTTCTTCCATGATGCCATCGGAGAAGACGATGTTCATATTTGGATATTCATAAGTCTCAAATTCCGTAAACAGCGTATCTTTGGACACCTTTACAGGATCGCCGAGCAAACGCTGTACGGTTGTTTTATCATCATAAAGTGACAGTCCGTTTACGGATTCCAGCTTGATCGCTGATTCTGATAAGTCATAGTCAGCATGCGAGACGGTGGTTAATCCAGTCTCTGCCCAATCGGTTTGCAGTTCTTGTACGTGATGAGGCTGAGATGTATATGCAAGTGGTACTACGCCAAGGAGGATCCCTCCTACAAGATAACAAAGAACAAATGTATTCTTCATGCGCTATCCCTCCAACCTTTATCATTGGCCATGTTATTGATTACCCATTAAGGCAATGATTGAAACAAGGAAGGAGAAATTTTATTTGGTGTGAAGGGTGACAAGACAGATATCGTCCTTCTGAATGCAGTTGTTAGTTGGAAGAATGGAGGCTACTAGTTCACTTGGTTCCAGCTGTTGTTCGTTTCTCATGAGGTCAATTAACGTTTGGCTGGATATTTCCTGGCCATTCGCCATACCATCCGTTAACCCGTCCGTATACAGAGTGATTACAGCGTCTTTCTCATAATAAAGCTTGCCTTTGCTGACTTTCAGCTTATTAAATAAGCCGATAGCACTACAGCATGGTTCGAGTAAGGCGGGCTTACCATCGAGGAAAGCGATACCTGGCGGGTGGCCGGCATTTACGTACTCGATCGTTTTTTCCTCTACATCAAGCACCAAGTAAATGGCAGTAAAATAGTAGTTCATTAATTCATCTTGCATATGTAACTGATTCATATAGCGGTTAAGCTCATGCATCACCTGCTCCATATCAGAAATACGAGTAATCGTATCACGCAGCACGGAAGAAATGTACATGCAAACAAGGGAAGATGAAATGCCATGACCCATCATATCGAGTAAAATGATGCCGTAACGATGCTTATCAATCCGATACCAGTTGTAAAAATCGCCGGCAAGCTCGGAGGAGGGCTGGTAAGCCGCATTGATTCGAATGTTCTCGTCATCAATGGCTGTGCTAAGCACACTAAGCTGTACCTGCTTGGCTAGTTCCAAATTGTAACGCATGTTCTCGTCCCGTTCTTTATGACGATCGATTTCTTGCTTTAGTCTCAAGGCGGAACGGATACGGGCAAGAAGCTCCATACGGTTGATCGGCTTCATTACATAGTCACTGGCTCCGGCGTCAAGCGCTTCAGCCATTTTGTTGGAATCGCCAACGGCTGTTACAAAGATGACTGGAATATCTTTATAACGTTGGTCCTGCAGCACCGTTTTGCATGCTTCGATGCCGTCAATATCAGGCATCATCAAATCCATTAGAATTAACTCAACATCTGTATCCGAAGACGGTGCTGAGTCGCCAATACCAAGCATATCGTACAGCTCGACAGCAGAAGACGCCGTCAGTAAGTTTCGATAGCCGGCTTTATTTAGTATAGTTTGCACAATTAACTGATTGGTTGTGTTATCGTCAACAATGATGATACTCATCCTAAGCGCTCCTTTCGTCAGCAGCTTCTTTTACTATACCATAGATCAAAGACCTACCCGTACGGATAGGTCTTCGTTTGTTAGGTGCTATGGAAGAGGATGACTGCTAATTAAATCCGATATTCTGGGTAGTAATAGACGGAGGAGTCAAATTCATCATCTTTGTATTCCTTGCCGCCCCAGGCGATGACCAGGATTTTATCCCTGTCCATCTGTTCTTCCAGATGTTCGGCATATTGTTTCGAAATCCCAAGCGATCTCATCTTAGCGCGAAGCTCATCGCCTGTGGATCGGAAGATGTTAGCAATAGCCGTTCCGACTCCTTCGGCGGAGACCCCGATTTGCTCGGCATCGGTTCTGTTAGCAATGCGTGCTGTACGGTCTTTATCGTGAGTTAGTACAAAGATATTCTCTCTCTCATAGCCGTCACGTTGGAAACGATGAACCTGTTCCTGTACTTCCAGCATGTTTTTAACCGTGTGTACTCTTGTCGTCATGGTTTGAGTTGTCATTTGTAATTCCTCCTCGATTTCTAATTAATAGTTTGTAATGCTGTTATGCTCGTCTTCGTCCTCCAAAAATTAGAGATGCAATGAAGAGAACAATGAA
Organism: Paenibacillus sp. J22R56; assembly: GCF_056269375.1. NCBI lineage: Bacteria > Bacillati > Bacillota > Bacilli > Caryophanales > Paenibacillaceae > Paenibacillus > Paenibacillus sp. J22R56. The sequence goes on along the minus strand of NZ_JBWDNV010000005.1, from coordinate 131,652 downwards.
GACTACGAATAGAATTTTCGCTATGCCGGCAAGCGCTGATGCGATACCAAGAAATCCAAATATACCGGCTAAGATTGCGAAGATAAAAAATACTAAAGCCCATCCTAACATCGGAATCACCTTTCTTTCAGTTGGCTTGTTTATTTGTTTGCTTGTCTTGCTTGATAGATACTTAACCAGCATGCACGGAGATGAAACAGTTTTATCTGCAAAAAGTCTGATTTATTAGGAAAAGAAATTTTTCTTCATTAATATAATAAGTAAAAAAAGGGATAAGCTAAAAAGCTATCAAATATGTTCAGAATTATCTGATAAATTGTGTTTCATCGGTTCGATAGCTGGTTAAGTAATAACATGATAGCAATTCCAAATCGAAAAGGATGTGGGATCGATGGAGAAGCATAAAGTACATGTTAACGGCATCGATATGGTATATGAAGAATGTGGTCAAGAAAATGAAAAAACGATTATTCTGATTCACGGTTTTTGCGGCTCCTCCCATTACTGGCATAATGTTTGTCCGCTATTGACCGACCATTATCGTATAATCATGCCGCAGCTGCGGGGTCATGGCGAGACATCGGTACCAGACAATATATATACAATGGAAGCGATGGCAGATGATATAAATGGATTAGTGGAAAAGTTGGGAATAGATAAAACAGTTGTATTTGGCCATTCCCTTGGCGGCTATGTCACATTGGCATTTGCGGATAAATATCCAGACAAGCTGTCCGGTTTTGGTCTTATTCATTCTACTGCTCTCCCGGATACGGAAGAAATGAAGCGGAAAAGGTATCAGGATATTTCCTTCATTATGAAGGATGGGATCGAGCCTTATGTGCATGATCTGATTCCAAAGCTGTTTAAGGAGTCGAAGCGTGAGGATATGCCGGATGAAGTTGAGCGGGTTAAGGAGGCAGGTTTAAGGATGTCTGCCAAAGGAGCTATTCATACGCTGGAAGGCATGATGATGCGGCCGGACCGAAGTGCAATGCTGCATGAAGCAACTTTCCCGGTTTTACTAGTAGCTGGTGCGGATGATGAAGTGATCTCACCAGATGATACATTCTCCGTCAATGAGAGGCAGACGCCTAAGTCGACTTATGATTACCCGCATATTCAGGAAAATACGTTTGAAGGCGTCGCTCATATGAGTCTTGTGGAAGCACCTGAGCAGCTGGCCAGGGTCATTGCCAACTACTTGAGGACACTTGGTGAGAAGGAGCCAGTGAGGGTCTTGTAAAATAGTAAAATGAGATAAAAATGCCCGAGTGGAGTATATCCATTTGGGCATTTTTTTTTTTTGAGAGGATGCAATTATAGGGTTCAAGCAGTATTATTAAAGCGAATAGCAATAAAAGTAGGTGAAGAGATGACCGAGATAAGCGAAGCCCGTTGTCCAATCTGTAAGGAAGAGAATAATTGTGGTAATCTGGCTGGACTACCGGCAGGAGAATGCTGGTGCAGCAAGGAAGCCTTTCCGCAGGCGGTCTTTGAACGGATACCGCCTGAACTAGCAGGTAAGGCATGTGTATGCCAAGCCTGTCTTTATAAGTTGAAGCAAGAATCGATAGAAGAGTCCGGGGGAAACAAGTGATGAAACCGATTATCCAATCAGAAGTAGAAGAGCTGCTTCGGGTTTTCATTGGCGAAGACATCTACGTCCATAGCGAGGCAACCTCTTATGTTTTTGTACGCAATTTTAAGGTGAAGCTGTCGCAGGCCTTTGTAGCAGGAGACGGACCATTCCGAGTGGCTTTCCGATTTGATCAGATTGGCTGGCTGCGTATGGAAGCACTCACGCATTATGAGTTTGACGAAGGAAGCCGTCTATTACTTGCCGGGTACGATGACAGAGGGCGGATGAATGTCGCTTTACATATCGGAAAGGAGCCGTTTGCCGAATGAGCTCAGAAACAAGAAAGCTTCTTGCCGTATTTGCTCATCCCGATGATGAGTCTTTTATTTGTGGGGGTACCTTGGCTAAGTATGCAAATGCTGGAGTTGAGATCACGCTTGTCAGTGCAACAAGAGGCGAGATGGGGCGGAGAATGGGCAATCCACCCTATTTAAACCGTGAGACGATGGCGGAGGCACGTGAACTGGAGCTGCGCGAAGCCTGCGAGCGCCTCGGCATTCAACATCTTCATTTCTTCAATATCCGTGATAAAACCGTTGAATTTGCCGATCCAGATCAATTAGCTGATCGTATTGCAGGTTTGATCAGAGAAGTAGATCCTGATGTTATTCTGACCTTCCATGAACAGTGGGGCGGGCATCCTGATCATTGTGCTATAGGAAAAGCGACGATTGAAGCATTGGATCGTACGGGGCTGACGAAAGCTTTGTACTTCATTTCATTCGGAGATGCGATGGAATACCCTGAAGTGTATGGATACTTCAAAAAGGACATTGCCAAAATCAACGTCAGCGGGCAGAAGAAAGCGAAGCTTGCGGCGTTCCGTGCACACCGCTGTCAGACGGAGATTGATGAATGGGTGTGGCTGTCAGATCAACAGGCGATGAGACGTTTAGGGGACTATGAATATTTTATAAAAGGAAATGAAGAAGCGCTAAAACGTGACCACGATAATCTGTTCTAGCGCCTCTACATCAACTTATTTTACGAATTCGCCTAAAGCTGCGGCAGCGAGATTCTGAATCACAGCATTGTCCATCGGAGGGTTATGTAATCCAGCCCGGACATCTCGGTAATAACGCTCGAGCGGCAGCTGCCGGGATAAGCTGGTGCCGCCAACAATCCGCATGGCGATATCTACAACTTTTATGGCATTATTCGTTACGACATATTTGGCAAGACCGAGGTCCGCTTTCAAAGCGGGCCTGTTTTCTATTTCCTGATCCCAGCGGTCGGCGATCGAATAGAGCATCGTATGAGCGGTTCGAAGCTCAACTTCCATCTCACCAATCGATTGTTGAACAGATGGGATAGCAGAGATGGGTTTCTCCATGTTGTTTGGCCGGTACCTGTTTGCAAACTCTAAGGCAAAATCTCTTGCAGCTAATGCGATTCCCAAATAGCAGGCTGGAATATGCAGCAGCCAGCCGCCTCCGTCATCTGTTCCATTGCTGATAAGCCGGTTAACAGCAGGGACAAATACTTGATCAAGTACAACATCATGGCTTCCGGTAGCACGCATGCCAAGCGTATCCCAAGTTTCAATAAGCTTTATTTGCTCCCCGCGTGTGACTAGGAAATCACCGGCACAGTCTTCAGTAGGGATATAAGCCGTTACAACAAAACGGTCGAGGATCGGCGACAATGTACTAAAGGTTTTGCGGCCAGTAATGAGCCACCCGCCATCAACTGCAACTGCCGTTGTCTCGGGTTTGCCTCCCCGGCTTGGACTGCCTGAAGCAGCTTCGCTGGCGAAGGTGTTAATCATTGCGCCTTCATTCACGATAGCCTTACATAATTCTGCGAATATAGGCTGCGGCCATTTTTGCGTCGTCCGAAGATGGATAATCTGTCCCATATGCCAGCCAACAGCCAAAGCTGTTGATCCGTCTCCGTATGCTAAACGCTCCTGCAGCATAACGAGGTCATAGAGAGAAATCTCATCCCCGCCAAAAGCTTTAGGCACTGTCAATTTCAAGTAACCCGCCTCGCGCAAATCCGCGAAGTTATCGAAGGGGAAAGAGCCTTCACGATCATGCGTTGACGCTCTCTCCGCAAAACTAGCCGCTAATTTATCGATTTCCGTAACCCGGGTTCTTTGTTCCTCATTGCGAATATATTGATCTACCCATCTAGTCATCCGATTCCACTCCTCTCTTCCTTATTATATCAATTAGAAGGAATAGGAATCTATTAGCATTCGATGCTGATATGATTATTGGAAGCAAATTCGAACAGGCCTTTGTCCGTTATCTTAAGCTCTGGAATAACCGGAAGCGCCAGGAACGATAAAGTTAGAAAGGGATTAAAGGTATCTGGGGCGCCAATCTCGCGAAGTGCTGCATATAGCCCCAGCATTTGCTCATTCACTTCGCTGTAGCTTTGCTCGGACAGGAGACCGCCGACAGGCAATGGTAAGGAAGCTAGTACCTCACCATCTGCAACTACCGCTAAGCCGCCGTTCATCGTAACGACATGCTCGATTGCTATAAGCATATCTTCATCCGTCACCCCGGCACAAATGATGTTGTGCGAGTCATGGGCAACAGAAGAAACAATGGCGCCTTTGCGGAATTGGAACCCTTTTATAATGCCAAGCCCGATATTCCCTGTTGCATGATGGCGTTCCACCACAGCAAGTTTTAATTGATCCTGCTTTGTTGATGTTACAAAATGCTGTTCATGATCTCTCTCTGCCGCTTCCTTCAAATGACGGGTTACCAAAGAATTCGGAATGATCCCTATGACATTGGCAAGCTTGGACTTAAGAGGGAGGCGGAGAGCATCCGGCTGCAGCGGTTTTATCCCGTTTCGAAGCGCAGCAACGTTCTGATTACTGTTACTGATAGAAGCGGGTGTCAGAGCGGGAAAAGCTTCTTCATCAAGTTTGCCATTCGCATACACTTTTACCCCTTGCTTGTATACTTGTTTAATGACCAGCTGCTGCAAATCATCAAGAATGACAAGATCGGCTTTATAACCAGGAGCAATTGCGCCTTGATCACGAAGGCCAAAGCATTCTGCCGTATTTATAGTAGCCATCTGAACAGCAGTTATTGGGTCAAGCCCTTTACTAATAGCCAGACGGATGCTGTAATCGACACTACCTTCAGTAAGGAGATCATCAATTAACTTGTCATCGGTTACGAATAGGCATCTCCGGCTGTTCCTCGTCGTCACGACAGGAAGGATGGCTTCCAAATCCTTCGCGACAGTTCCTTCACGTATCATCAAATACATACCTAAGTCCAGACGGTGTTTGGCTTCTTCAGCATTAATACATTCATGGTCTGTACGAATGCCTGCTGTCATATACAGATTTAATTGCTCGCGTGTTATGCCGGCCGCATGTCCGTCGATATGGGCTTGATGATCGATAGCGTCAGACAATTTATTAATTAGTCCGGGGCTGGCTGCGGCAAGGGCGGGGAAATCCATCACTTCAGCTAGACCTAGCACTTTAGGATGCTGGTAGAATGGTCGAAGATCCGCAGCTTCCAGCTGTGCGCCGCTTGTTTCAAATGGAGTTGCCGGCACGCAGGACGGCAGATTGACATAAATGTCGAGTGGCAGCCCTTCAGACTGGTCGAGCATATATTGAATACCTACGCTGCCCATTACATTGGCGATTTCATGCGGATCGGTAACGACTGCTGTTACTCCATGTTGAAGAACAACTTTGGCAAATTCCCGAGGAGTAAGCATCGAGCTTTCAATATGCACATGTCCATCAATTAAGCCTGGGATGATCCATTGACCCGTTGCGTCAACGATCGTTGCACCATCTGTATACTCGCCAATCCCCGCGATAACACCATCAACAATGGCGATATCGCCTGTCATGATCTCACCTGTAAATACATTAACGATGCTGCCATTTCGGATGACAACATCCGCGGCGGCGCGCTTGCTCGCAACCTCGATTCGCTTCTTAAGCCGTTCATTTGTTTTCATATTTATATCCTCTCCTAAAAAGAATTGTGGTATTATCGGCACCTTGTGCCGAGGTAGAGCAATTCTTACTTCGAAAGCATAAGCCTAAAAAGAATTGTGGTATTATCGGCACCTTGTGCCGAGGTAGAGCAATTCTTACTTCGAAAGCATAAGCCTAAAGAATTGTGAGATTATCGGCACCTTGTGCCAAGGTAGAGCAATTCTTTTGCCAAGAAAATAAAAAAACTCCCGATCACCATCGATGCTGAAATAAGCATGCTGGTAATCGGGAGTTTACGGTTCCCGGTAGACACCCTCGGCCCGTATTGCCGAGGTTATACGCAATATTAGTACCTATTGTAGGGGAAGAATAACGGAAATTCAAAGCATTATTTTTCCAAAGCTGCTTTTTCTACATGTTCATCGATCTTGAGAAGCATTTCAGGGTCTTCGTACCAATCCAGCTTCTTATCAATCAGCTCAAGGTTTTTGTTAAGCTCTTCGATCTGCTTCAGCACCTCGCTGCGGTGGTCAGCAAGCATTTTTTTACGCTCATCAATTGTTCCGCGTCCCTGTTTGCACCAATCGCTGTACAGCTTGATTTCTTTAATTGGCATGCCAGTATCCTTCAGACAACAGATCAGAGCGACCCAGTCCAGATCCATCTCCGTAAAAGTGCGGTTACCGGATTTGGTTCTTGTAATGAAGGGAAGAAGGCCTTCTTTATCGTAAAATCGGAGCGTATGGGCAGACAGTCCAAACTTGGCTGCGACTTCATTAATCGTATAATTCATTTTTTTTCACCCTTTGGCTTGACTTAGAGTTAACTCGAAGGAGTAATCTCACTTTAGAACAACTGGTTACAATAATCAAGGGTTCAAATTTCGGGGTTAAAGGAGAGACTACAATCATGGAAACTAATCATAAAATCGCACTTGTCACAGGAGGAAGCCGAGGCCTTGGGCGCAATTCGGCTATAGCTTTATCGAAGAAAGGGATCGACGTTATCGTTACGTATCTTTCTCGTAAGGAAGGTGCCGAAGAGGTTGTACAGCAAATTGAAGCAAATGGCTGTAAAGCGGCGGCGTTGCAGCTTGATGCGGGCAATGTGTCTACCTTTGACAGCTTTGCCGAGCGTTTAGGCGATCTGCTGAAAGAGAAGTGGAATCGTGACCAATTCGACTTCCTGATCAATAATGCAGGCTTTGGCATCAATGCGCCAATTGCAAGTACAACAGAAGAGCAATTCGATTCCCTGATGAATGTTCATTTCAAAGGAGTCTTTTTCTTAACGCAGAAGCTGCTCTCTCGTATTGCCGATCATGGTGGTGTTGTCAATCTGTCTACCGGATTAACGCGATTTACAACAGATGGCTATGGTGCTTATGCCGCTATGAAAGGTGCAATTGAAGTACTGACGAAATATATGGCGAAGGAGTTTGGCAAACGCGGCATTCGTGTGAATATGGTTGCACCTGGTGCTATTGCGACAGACTTTGGAGGAGGAGTTGTGAGGGATAATCAGGACATTCGTGATCATCTCGGCTCGCTGACGGCACTTGGCCGCGTTGGTGAAGTTGATGATATCGGCGGAGTTGTAGCCTCATTATGTACGCCAGAGCTCGGCTGGGTGAATGCGCAACGTATCGAAGCGTCAGGCGGTATGAACTTGTAAGCTGTTCGTGGGAAGGTAATAGCATAATTCTCATATTCGGGTAGTATTCTTGGAGCCGGCTTGCTGCCGGCTCCAATTATAATTAATGGGTCATATGCGATGGAATCTGGCCCTCAGGATAGGGACCTTCCCAGCCTAAATAATAATGGCGGATCGGTTTTAATTCATCATCTAATTCATAGACAAGTGGAATGCCTGTTGGAATGTTCAGGTCTGCTATACCGTCAGGCGGAATTTGATCCAGGTATTTCACTAATGCCCGGAGGGTGTTGCCGTGAGCAGAAATAATAACGCGGCCTCCAGCGGAGATGACGGGAGCTATTTCTGCATTCCAGTATCTCAGCACACGTGCTTCCGTATCCTCCAGATTTTCCGTTAAAGGAACTTCTCCGTCCTTCAGGTCCTTGTAACGTGAATCGGCTGCCTCGTATCGCTTATCGGATTTGTCCAATGCGGGAGGGCGGATATCAACGGATCTGCGCCATAGATATACTTGGTCTTCTCCGTATTTCGCAGCTGTCTCGGCTTTGTTCAGCCCCTGGAGAGCGCCGTAATGCCGTTCATTTAACATCCATGTCTTATGCTCGGGAATCCATACCAGATCCATCTCATGAAGGATAATCCACAATGTCCGAATGGCGCGTTTCAGGACGGAAGTATAGGCAGTGTCGAAGACGTAGCCATGTTTTTTTAATATTTTCCCAGCCTCTCTTGCTTCATCCAGCCCTTGAGTCGATAAGTCTACATCGGTCCAACCTGTAAATCGGTTCTCGACGTTCCAATTGCTTTGTCCGTGACGGATCAGAACGATCTTTTTCAATAGGTAACCTCTATTCCATGTAATGTCATATTTCTATATTGTAGCCCATCAGATAAAAAAACAAGCTGGCCCTCAATAATCAGAGCCAACTTGTATGTTAATTGTTCTTAATTTGTTCTTTATTTGTTCTTAATGTCCTTCAACATCATCGACATGCTTCAGATGCTTATGGTTAACCGCGATGAGGATAACCGCAAGGATAACGAAGCCGCCGCCAATGTAGAATGGCGCATGGAAATCAAACCATTCCGCAAATTTCACGGCATAATAGGGAGCAAGTGCGCCGCCTATGAACCGGAGAAAGCTGTAAGCTGCAGATGCGGTTGGACGCTCAACTGGTGCAGCGTTCATTACGGCAGTTGTAATCAGCGTATTGTTGTTTCCAAGGAATGCCCCTGCAAGAATAACCATGCTAATGACAACGGCTTTCTCCGTCGTCCAGTAGCCCATTGCAAACAAGGTACAAGCAAAGAGCGTAAGCTGGATACACATCGATTTGATTGTACCCGAACGTTTCTGCAATTTAGGTGCCATAAAGACGGAAGTAAAGGCAAGGAGCAGCCCCCAGCCAAGGAATACATAACCTAGTCCATGAACGTCGACATGATGGATATGGCCAAGAACGAGTGCAGCGTATACAAGCAAGGTGAAGAAGCCGAAATTGTACAAGGCAGCAGACAAGCCAAAGATGAGTAGAGCACGATGCTTTAACGCCCGGAACGGATCAAGAATAGATGCTTTCTTTTTAACAGCTGCGACAGCCGGCGCCTTAGGTTTAGGCATCATGAAGGCAATAAGACAGAAAGCGAGAACCATAAGGCAAGCAACACCGTAGAACGGGCTGCGCCACGAGATTGCGCCAAGCTCACCGCCCAGCAAAGGGCCAACGGAGATACCAAGACCTACAGCAACCTCGAACAAAATAATCGATTTGGCAACACCAACACGGGACAAAGAAACGATGGCCGACAATGCCGTTGCTACGAAGAAGGCATTTCCTAGACCCCAGCCTGCTCGAAGCCATACGATTGACATGACATTATCCACGCTGCCTGCGAGAGCGGAAAATATGGCAATAATGACGATACCGGTGAGCAGCATCTTTTTCGTGCCAAGCTTGGAGGATATAACGCCGGTTACGAGCATGGCAATGGCCATAACGGCATTGTAGCTGGTGAAGAGCAAGGTGAGATCACTGTCTGAGGCATGAAGCTGATCCTTCATCATTGGCAGGATGGGATCGACCAGGCCAAGACCCATAAAGGCGATAATACTGGCGAACGCAATGGCCCAAACGGCAATTGGTTGATTAAACATAGATTCAGACTTCTGTAATGGTTCATGAGCAATTGCTTTTGCTGGTGAAGACATGTTAGTCATTCTCCCTTTCAGTGATTGTTGTAGATGGTTTGCAAACTTCACCAATGTAATATGAGTTAATCTTTACGTCAACGTTAACTTTGTGCTATTAAATGTAATTCTATATAACGACTGTCACAAAAAACAGCCTCTTCTCGTTACATGTGCAAATGGAAATAAGGGAGAGGTTATCTATGAAAGAACGGACCTGTATAGTTGTTGGAGGAGGATTCGCGGGTATTCATGCGATGAAGGCCATTCAGAAAGCTTATAAAGCAGTTGGAAGTGGGCTAAAGCTTAATCTGATCTTGCTTGATCAGCAGCCGCATCATATACGGAAAGTGCTATTATTTCGTCCTGCCGTCAGCAGAAGCAATATTACCGTTCCTTGGGAGCAGCTGCTGCCAGAGGGTACAGGATTTATTCAGGGCTCTCTCATGCAAATAGAAACGGAGAATAAAAGTCTTTTATATACCGATTATGAAGGGAACCAGCAGCAGCTTGCTTATGATGTTCTTGTTATGGCGATCGGGAGTGTTGCCCGTAGGCTGGAGCCGGAGCATGGAGGAATTGCGTTATCCGGTGTGAGCGCTGCTTCACAGATTTACGACCTATGGCAGGATAATATGAGACGAGCGGCTGAAGGGAAAAGCAAGGAAGAACGGCAGTGTTTACTGACAGCTACGGTCGCAGGTGCGGGTATATCCGGTGTTGAGACAGCCGCTGAGCTTGCTTTTGCTATGCGGGCGGAAGCTGGCAAATATGGATTTCATCCCTCAGAGGTCAAGGTTCATCTCATTAATGCGCAGGAACGGTTGTTTCTGGAGGGGCCAGCAAAAGTAAGCCACAAGTTGGAACAGGATCTTGCGGAATGCGGAGTTACGGTGCACCATAAGCGGAAAGCACTTCGGGAGGAAGGAGGCCGCCTTCTTTTATCCAATGGTGATTCATTGCCGGTGGGTCTCACCGTATGGACGCTTGGCCTTATGCCAAATCCTATTCTTCGTACAATGGGACTGCCTCTAACAGACAGCGGGCAGGTAATTGTAGATGAGAGCTACAGGGTTCCTGACGCCGACGGAGTCTATGCCATTGGCGATAATGCCTTTATTGTGGAGCGGGCGAGCGGCAAAGCGAGTCAAATGACCTGTAAAGAGGCGATTCCGCAAGCACAGCGTTTGGGTAAAATTGTTGCAGCAGATTTGACAGGCGGTGAGGCGCCTAAGCATAAAGCAATTATGGATGCCTTTGTCATTGGGCTTGGTCCGGGACGCGGGCTTTTGTGGACGCACAAATGGGGGCTTGATATAATCATCTCGGGCAGGCTTGCTTACAAAATTAAGAGCTATGTGTGGGATTATTCCAGTATGCTGAAATCTTAAGGAGCTATGACATGGTAGAACTGTATAAGCAGTATCAAAAACTGCTGTTCCGCCTGGCTTATCAATTAACAGGATCGGCTGCAGATGCGGAAGACGCCGTGCAGGATGTGTTCGTCAAAGTGCAGAACGTTAGTGTAGACTTGCTGCAGGAGCCAAAAGCCTACCTGTGTAAAATAATGAACAATCATTGTATTGACCAGCTGCGGTCCGCACGTAAAAGACGAGAGTTGTATATCGGGCCATGGCTGCCGGAACCGATTTTTGACGATAGCAGCTTTGAAGAAGCTGAACGTCATGAAACGCTTTCTTATGCGATGCTGGTCCTGCTTGAGAGACTAACGCCTGCTGAACGGGCCGTCTTTGTTCTACGCGAAGCGCTGTGCTTCGACTATTTTGCAATCGCTGAGCTAACTGACAAGAGCGAACAAAATTGCCGCAAGATCATGAGCAGGGCAAAGGCAAAGATGGGAATAACAGAAGAAGACCTGCTTGAGCATGGCGCTGTCCAGCAACAATGGATTGAGCAATTTCTTGGTGCACTATCTCAAGGCAAAGTGGAAGAGGTCTTATCCCTGCTTCATGAGGATGCTATCCTACTCTCAGATGGAGGCGGAAAAGTTACTTCAGCTATTCGGCCAATTCAATCTGCTGGACGCGTGGTCCAGTTCCTGCTTGGTATTATACGTAAAGCAGAGCAGGAGGAAGGGGGCTTTTCAGTGGAGCTCGTCACAATTGGTGGTGAAATCGGTATTCTCTTACGGCAGGATGGAATTATAACAACTGCGACATTCATTCAATTGAAGCAAAGCAAGGCACAGGAAATCTATATTGTACGGAATCCGGAAAAGCTTACGAAGCTGCAAACAAAATGAATAGTAAGGAGTTGAGCCCAATGAAGGCTGTAAGTTCATTCCTCATGTTTCAAGGAAATGATGCAGAAGAAGCGATAACGTTTTACACTTCTTTAATTGAAGATTCGGAGATTACAAACATCACGCGGTATGGCGCAGAAGGACCTGGTAAAGAGGGAAGCGTCGTACAGGCAAGCTTTACCTTAAAAGGTCAGTCTTTTATGTGCATCGACAGTTATGTGAAACATGCATTTACGTTCACGCCATCGTTCTCCATATTTCTAACCTGCGACTCAGAAGAGGAAGTAGACCGGTTGTTTGATGCCCTTTCAACTAGCGGCAGCGTATTAATGCCTCTTGGTGAATATCCATTCGCCAAACGGTTCGGCTGGCTGAACGACCGGTTCGGTATATCGTGGCAATTGAGTTTGCCCAATGCATAACAATAGATAACAAGTACCTCCTGCCACTTGGCTGGAGGTTCTTTATTTAATAATGACTTCATTTCCCGCTGCATACCTTTGAAAAAGTGAGAAATTTGCGCGTGAGAATGAAGGAGGTACTAATATGGCGTTCCCCTCTAATATTCAATTTGTCCCTATAAAGGTGAATGGCATTCCGCCATCTGACCCGGCAGGCGATGTAACGCCGGCATCCGTAGACATCGTTGGAGATGCACAGTTCCCGCCAGCTTATTATGCGTATGACGGACAGAACGTTTATTTCCGAATAAGACTACAGGGTGATCCAAGATCCAATAACAGCTTTCAGAATAGGATTTGGGGCGTGTTATTTGATTATCAGGCGGTTCCATCCTATGAATTTATGATGGCCGTTGATGGTGGAAGAAGCTGGATTACACTCGTCCGTAATGGTAATCAAAGCACATCAGGCGATCCGTTGTCCGATAGGCCTGAAGGATCCGATGGTAATGGATTTCCTAACTTTCAACGTCCAATCAATAACTTTGACTTAGCCCGTGCAGGCCTTACGAATGACGGCTCATCGTTTGGCGGGACGAGTAATTACTTTCTTGATTTCTTCGTGGATACGGGGACCTTTTTTAGTCAGCTCACAATAAACGGTATTAACTTCACTCCCAATTCTCCTGTGCGTATGCTCTTTTTCACCGCTACGACGAATCAAAATTTCGATAAAGATTCCTTGCCCTTCTCAGACAGCGTTACCTTTAATCAGGCGAACGTACGGGCTCAGCTTACCGCTAATGCACAAAATACCCTTCCTGCCGTGATTCCATCAGGCAGCATTGAAAATTTCCGAAGGAATCTTCAAGTCAGCAATGTGGGAACAAGCCCAGCGCAATCGATTTCAGTTACGGTAACACCTGGCGATTATACAATTATTTCTGCCTCTAATAGTACGCCATCCGTTGGAAACGCCGCCTTTGATGCAGCTAACAATACTTTAAGCTGGAATATCGGGAACTTGGCAAACGGACAGACTGCCTCTTATAGCGTTGACCTTACGACCATTTTTCCAAATCCGGGGCAGATTACGATCGACACCTTTGTTGTTAGAGGGATTGATCAGTTTACGGGAAACAGTCTTCCCGAGCTGAAGCTGTCACAGAAGATTGCGGTTCAAGCCTCAGGAAGTATATCTGGGGTTATAAAAGATATTTACAGCGGTTTACCAGTGGATGGAGTTAGTGTTGTTCTGCTTCCAACAGGTGCTTTCCAAACCGTCTCAGTCGCTAACGGTGAATTTGGCATAACAGGTATTCCTCCAGGAAGTTATACCGTTCAATTGTCACGGACAGACTTTCAGACGCAGCTTATAGCCGTTACGATAGCGGAAGGGCAAAGTATAACGCTTAACCCGTTGTTTGTTCCTTTACCTGCGGCGATACACGGAACAATTGTCTCTTCAATTGACAGTTCACCAATCGAAAATGTTCGGGTTGCGATTGAAGACCCTCTTGGCGTATTCATCGCGGAAGCGTTCACAGATAACAATGGGCAATATACGATTACGAATCTGCCCGCAGGAAAGCTGCGTGTAAGTGCGGGAGCAGAAGGCTATATGCTTGTTTCTTTTGTTATTTCGCTGCTTCCAGCAGATGATCGTATTATTGATGTTGTTCTTGTACCGAATCCAAGCAGCGTGACTGGTCAGGTCACATCAACAAACGGACAGCCGATTGCCGGAGCCGCCGTTAATTTGATTAATGAACAGCGAGGATTACAATTCGAGACACGATCTGATGCTAATGGACAATTCTCTCTGGATTTGTTGGTACCAGGAATTTTATATCTCGTTCGGGTGACAGCCGGTGGTTTTTCTGGGGCTAATGCTTTTGTACGTGTGGCTCCAGGAGCAACCGAGACGATTAATCTTCAGCTTGCTGCGCTGCCTGGGAGTTTGTCCGGTACGGTAAGGGAAGAAGGTTCCAATCTTCCTCTTAGTAACGTAGCGATCATCATCCAAGAGCTGAATGGGGTACTGCTTGATACCTTTTCAACAGACGATTTAGGGCAATTCTCTATAGATTCTTTAGCCGCAGGGACTTACACGTTACTTCTTAACTCCACAACTTTTTCCAATCGAGAGATTAGTGTCACGATTTCGATGGGGATGAATACTTCCATTGAAGTTTTCCTGACTCGTCTAAGTGGTTCCTTGCGCGGAAGTGTTACGGATGAAGGGGGGCGCCCCCTTATTGATGCTCTTATTACAATTCTGTTAAACAACAGACCGATTATTAGAGACTTTACTGACGAGTCAGGCACCTATTTTATTGCGAACCTGACTACTGATATCTATGTTGTTGTTGCCGAAACAGCAGGCTTTGCTGCCAAGCAACTTGGTGCTCTTATTCAGCCTCTTCAAGCTACTCAGCTTGACTTTGTTCTTCAAGCGGACAACGGAAGTGTGCTTGGCACGGTTACAGATCCATCAGGTAATCCCCTTCAGGGTGTAGTTGTACGTGCAGCGCTTAGTGTGATCGGTCTTGAAACAGTCATCACGCAATCGATATCCGATACTACAGGAGCATTTATGATTAGCGGGTTGACACCAGGTGAATATATTTTGACAGCTGCTCTTCAACGTTTTCAGAATGTGGTTACCATTGTTGTCGTACAGCCCGGTCAGCAGACGCAAACTGCATTTCAACTGCTGCCTAATCCCGGTAGGATTGCGGGCAGGGTCACTAGCAGCACAGGAGAGATCATAGCAGCTAACGTATCTATTATCATTACCAATTCAACCGAGACAATTGTTTCGACGATATTTACTGAGCTGTCTGGCAGCTATGTAACCAATGATCTGGCACCAGGCTCTTACCTGTTAACTTTCCAGGCGAATGGATTTCAGACGAATCAGCTTACGGTAGAAGTCTTAACGGATTCGACAGTTAATGGTGATTTGATTCTGTTTCCTTTACCCGGGGCTGTTCAAGGGAGGGTGTTGGATAACGTAACATTAGCTCCAGTTGAAGGAGCGTTTGTCAAAGTTTCAACCCAACATGGACTGACGATAAGTGCGAGTATAACGGACAATACGGGCTTTTACAAAATAAGTGGTCTGCAGCCAGGCAACTATAACATTCTTGCTACTGCTGATAATTATGATTTTGTCATTGTTGGTGCAACCATTGTTGCCGATACGATTACCGAGACCAACTTTGCTTTATCGCAGTTAACGGGGAACATTGAAGGGATACTAGACCCGCCTATCCCGGATGTGCTTGTTCGACTCTCTTTGAATAACAATCTATCACTAACTTCTACACTAACGGACAATACAGGGACTTTCCGATTTATTGAACTAAGAGCAGGTAATTATATCTTAGCAGCATCGGCGAACAACTACTCCTCATCCCCAGTGGGAGTAAGGGTAGCTGTTAATCAGACAGCTCAAACCGTCATTCAATTAAGTCCAAACCCTGGCTCCATTTCTGGGATTATTACAGCGGATACAGGGGAGCCTATCTCGAATGCGGCGGTCTTGATATTCGATCAGACCGAAACGCTGCGTGGGAACGGGCAAACCTCTCAATGGGGTAGTTATTTTGTAGGCACTCTCCCCCCTGGTTTTCTTACCATTATTATTTCAGCATCAGGATTTGCCGATCAATCTGGTGCTGTCAGACTTGGCCCTGGTGAACAGCAGACAGGAATAAGCTACATTCTCCTCTCGTTAGCAGGCGGGATAAGCGGTCAGATCTCGGATGCAGATACTGGAGAACTGCTGATCAGTGCAAGTATTGAAATCCGGTCAGCCGACGCTTCTGGGATTATCATAGCGATTGCTACGACGAGTCAATTCGGTAATTTTATCGTAGATGATTTGCGGCCTGCCTCCTATGCCGTTATTGTCAGTGCGGAAGGATATGCCACGAATTCGGTTGGGGCTATCGTCCGTAATGACATGATCACAGGAGCATCACTTCAATTGACACGCTTGAAAGGCTCCATCGAAGGACGAATAAGAAGCTCCAATGATACCCCGCTGAACAATAACGGAACTTCCATTAAGCTGTTTACCGCTAACGGGACCTTGGTCAACACCTTATTCGCTAATAATGATGGATTATTTTTTATAGAGGGCATCCTGCCAGATACGTATCAACTAAGCGTCACTTCACCAGGTTTTACGACAAATTCTCAAACGATAAATGTCATTGCGAATATGAGTAATCTCATTACGATTATCCTTAACCCCGAGGTTGTATCCTTATCTGGAACTGTTCGCAACGCCGTTACGAAAGAGCCGCTTGAAGGTGTGCTGATTGGGATTAACGGAAGGACAGCGATACCGGTTGAAACGGCGTATACTGACCGAAGTGGCAGCTTTATTATTAACTTTCTGCCTTTAGGACGTTTCACAATATTTGCTTCGTTGATTGGTTTCTCTACTAATGCTGTTGCGGTAAATGCCATATCTGCCGTTACTCAAAATATTCCGATCGAGCTGAGCCCAAACCCTGGTTCTGTTGTTGGCTTTGTGACAAACCTGCTGGATGGAAGTCTTATTGCAGGTGCGGAAATTAAATTGTTTAACCGCAGTCAGCTGCAATTGGCGACCGTATTGACAGACAATAGTGGAAGCTATGAATATAACCAGCTGTTCTTCGGCAACTACTTCTTATTTGCATCTGCAAACGGTTTTGCGACCAGCCAATCGGGATTTCAGATTGCACCTGGTACAACATCGAAGCTTAGTTTTGCCCTGCAGCCGCTTCCTGGCTCTGTGGCGGGAACGATCAAAAATGCCTTAACTGGTGCTCCACTTGTTAATGTAATCGTTGTCTTACGGCCGTTTAATAACTTTGCAGCTCCTTTAGCTCTTACAGCGACAGACAGCTCAGGCAATTATTTGTTTCAGGATCTACCGCAAGGTAATTACACGATGAATGTGACCTTGTTTGGATTTCAGCTGGAGCAGTCTTCTTTCTTTGTTGGCAAAGGGGGAGTGACCCGTGTTGACTTTACGTTAAGACCGTCTGGAGCAGGAGTAATCGGCAAAGTAACGGATACCAATACGGGAGCGGGCGTTCCAGAATCTCTGGTTGTTGGGATTGATGATAACGGTGTTATTATCGGCCAGGGCGTAACTGACCAAGAAGGGTTCTATGCATTAGGAACGGGAACGGAAGGGCCTATTACGGTGGTTGCCATTCTAGGATTCTATGAGTATGGCCTTGTCCGAACCGTTCTTCCACCTGGCCAGCAAGCAAGTGTAAATCTACAACTGAAGCCAGGTGCCGCACAGCTGCGGGGGATTACATTCAACGCAGACAGCGGTGCTCCGATCTCGGGCGTGGTTATTACCGTATTAACGGAGCAGTTAATTGCGATTGAATCCATATCCAGTGATGAAGAGGGGAATTTCATTTTCTTGACGTTAAGTCCCGGTAGCTATATCGTCACTGCTACTTCACCGATCTACGCGTCACAAGCTCAGAGAGTTACGGTAAGCAGCAATTCGGCGGCTGATCCGGTTATACAATTCCGAATGCCAACGGAATATGGGACGTTGACTGGTACGATTCGGGATACGGAGGGGAGGCCTCTTTACAAGGCGCTTGTTGAGGTTTATATTCCTGACCCCATTCCGGCACAGCCAGTTTCAAGAAGCCGCAAGCGGGTCAATACGAAAGCACTTGAGCAGTCTCCAGCTGTGAGTGGAACCTTCCTACGATCCACCATTTGTGATGTGAATGGCAGGTATACGCTGACCAATCTTCCTGCAGGTACTCTTATTGCTGTATTTACGTATCCAGATAAAAAACCGGCACTACGTCATCCGATCATCATTGCGAATCAGACAACGGTGCTTGATGTTGTGCTGGAGGATGAGGATGAAGAATAACGGCAGCACAAAAAAACACGCCCGTTTCCGGACGTGTTTTTTTGTATGATTTATTTCGCTACTTTTTCGCGATTGAGGTAGACGGTCTCGCCTGTACGAGCGGATTCGTAAATCGCTTCCAAAATCTCCGTTACAACAAGTGCTTGCTCGGCTTTAACAACCAGATCCGTATCATTCAGGATCGCATTGATCCAAGCTGCGCATTCAACATCGATATCGCGGTCCGATGCGCCGTCGTAGAAGGCTACACCGCCAGCGGAGAGGTCAACCTCTTTCACAAACAAGCGGCTGTTCTCTTCACCATTAATGCGGAGACCATTCTTCATGTCTGCTCCGCCTTCTGTACCGCAAAGCGTACATTTTGCTTCATCGATATCAAGTGTATTCAGCGCCCAGCTTGCTTCAAGCGTAATCGTTGCGCCGTTCTCCATTTTAATGAAGCCTACAGCCGAATCTTCAACTGTAAATTTAGCAGGATCCCATGGGCCCCATGCGTTAGCGGCATTTTCTTTGTGACCAAGTTTATGGAATACGGAGCCTGTTACCGACACCGGCTTATAGTTGTCCATCATCCAAAGCGTCAAATCAAGTGCGTGTGTACCGATATCGATAAGTGGTCCGCCGCCTTGTTTCTCTTCGTCAAGGAATACGCCCCAAGTTGGAACTGCGCGGCGACGAATCGCATGAGCACGTGCATAGTAGATTTCGCCCAGCTCGCCTTGCTCACATACTTTCTTCAGGTATTGGCTGTCCGAACGGAAACGGTTATTGTAACCGATCGTCAGCTTTTTGCCTGTACGTTTGGCAGCTTCCAGCATCGCTCTTGCTTCAGAAGCTGTCTTCGCCATTGGCTTCTCGCACATAACATGCTTGCCAGCTTCCAGCGAATCGATCGCAATAAAGGAATGGGAGTCGTTTGGTGTTAATACATGCACGACATCAATAGATGGGTCTGCAATCAGCTCGCGGTAGTCCGAATATACTTTCGAGCCTTCTTTGCCGTATTTTTGCTGTGCTTCTGCAGCGCGTTCTTCAACGATGTCACAGAAAGCAACGATTTCTACGTTCTTGTTTTTGCTAAGAGCTGGAAGATGTTTGCCGTTGGCGATACCGCCGCAGCCAATAATACCAATTTTCAATAATTTACTCATGTTCAGCCTCCGTTATAAGTAAAATATGTTTATGCCATTACTATAGGTTTGACCGATATTTGGAGTCAATAAGTCTAGAGAAATGTTCTTGTCTATGTCGCATTATTATAGTCAGATTGTCTTTATGTTCTAGTTTTCCTTTGGGGAATGGTGTGCTACCTTAGAAATAAGTCGCGAATATGAAGTGATCGCAATCATTTAATTTAAGGAGTGGACGTTATATGATTAGAGTCGCAATGTTAAGCTATTGGCATGTACATGCATGGGATTATACGAGAGAGGCACAAGCACATCCGAATACGGAAATTGTAGCAGTATGGGATGAAATTCCGGCAAGAGGCGAAGAAGCAGCGGCTAAATTAGGCGTTCCTTTTATTGCAAACCTGGATGAACTGCTTGCTAGAGAAGATATTGACGGCGTAATCGTGGATACACCAACAAACATCCACCGTGACGTAATGGTGAAGGCTGCTCAGGCAGGTAAGCATATTTTCACTGAAAAAGTGCTTGCGCTTACAACAAAAGAAGTGAACGAAATTGTAAACGCTGTAGAAGAAGCAGGTGTGAAGCTGACCGTTTCGCTGCCAAGATTAAATGATTGGTATACAGCAACTATTCAGAAGGTACTGGAGTCAGGTGATATCGGAACCGTTACTATGGTCCGTGTTCGTTTGTCGCATAACGGTGCAACTGCTAACTGGCTTCCTGAGCATTTCTACAACCTCGAACAATGCGGTGGCGGCGCTCTGATTGATCTGGGATGCCACCCGATGTATCTGACAAGATTGTTCCTGGGCGAATTGCCTGTACAGGTTCAAGCTTCATTCGGCTATGTGACTGGTAAAAAAGTCGAGGACAACGCGGTATCGATTCTTACAACGGCGAATGGTGCGCTTGGTATTGTAGAAGCGGGCTTTGTTAATGCGCATTCTCCATTTACAATTGAGGTGCATGGTACAGAAGGCTCGCTGCTGTATGGAACACCAGATGCCAAAGTACTAGTTCGCAGCAATAAAAACGGCGAATCAGAGTGGATCGCAGCGGAGCCGCAAAGCGACCGTAACAAAGCTTTCGAGCAATGGGCAGAGCATATTCAAAGCAATACAGTAGCTGTAGATAACATTCGTATGGCACAAGAGCTGACGATGCTTATGGAAGCTTCTAACCGCTCGGTTGCAGAGAAGAGAGCTGTACGTCTTGAAGAGCTCAACTGAAATCATGTCTAGTGGGGATGAACGGGAGCAGGCAGCAGAGTCAGACAGCAAAGTGAATGCGAGACCGTATCCTTATGCAATAATGAAAGATAAGATGGATGCGCTTGAACGGCTTGATCTGCATTTTAGATGGGGACGTTACGGCATTCGGGTATTGAAATGGCATTTGACCACCTTCAAACCGGGGCATGTCATCAAATTTCACAAACATTCGGAGTTTGAGTTTCATTTTATACCTAGAGGCAAGGGAACTGTTACCCTTATCGACCATATCTATAAGCTGAACAGCGGCATGTTCTATTTGACCGGTCCCGGTGTTGTCCATCAACAGACAGCCGATGCTCGCTCTGGAATGGAAGAGCTATGCCTGCATGTCGATATTACTCGCCTTTCGGATGAGCCAGGTACAGAAGAATGGGGAGCGGAGTGGGAGAATAAGGAATCGGAAGCCTGCATGCAGGCGCTGATTGATTTTCCTCTTCGTCCATTCATGGATCAGCATGATGCGATGACATGCTTCCTGCAGGCGTATATAGCTTGGCGATCTGGAGAACTTGGCGCTTATACCACGATACGGCAGGCCCTAATTCAAATTCTGCTTCGTGCGGCAAAAGCGACAGTTGATCGGGAAGGGCAGCAGATGCTGCCATCCCGAGATATTCAGGCGCATCGCTTCGAGATGGCCCAGCAGTATATTTACGACAATTACGCAAGGCCGCTTACCTTGCAGGAGGTTGCAGATCGTATCCAGATCAGCACAAGACAGCTGCAACGAGTATTTCACCGTTATGGGGTAAGCTCCTTTAGCAGTTATTTGGAGGATTTCCGTCTGCAGCGTATTTGCGAAGAACTGGTGGAGACGTCGAATACGGTAGAATCAATTGCGGTCAACCACGGCTTTACGAACACCAACTATTTGTTCCAAGTATTCAAGAGAAAGATGGGAATGACCCCTTTGGCATATCGTCAGAGTCATGCCCCTCAAGTAACGAATTCTTAAAGGAACGCAATAGAAGATGAGGCAAGGGGCCGATCCTTGCTTCATCTTTTTTTGTGCTATACTAAACAAAGTAAAGTAACTTCGTAAGGAAACTAGGTGGACAACTTGAATGACAGAATTGTAATGCCCGTATGGATGCTGGGCTTGTTTGTCGTTGTCATGAATACGACAATGTTTAACGTCTCAGTACCAAGTATTATTAACGATTTGAGTATCTCATCCGATCTCGGATCATGGATTGTATCCAGTTATTCGATTGGATATGCTTTATCAACCGTCATCTACAGCCGCTTGTCGGACATTGCTCCGATCCGCAGACTGGTTGCGATAGGGCTGCTCATATTAGGATTATCATCCGTTCTAGGTATTTTTGCTCATAGTTTCGCTCTGCTGCTGACAGCAAGAATTTTGCAATCGGCTGGAGCAGGTGCGATGGCGGGGCTTGGACTTGTATTGGCAAGCCGATATATCCCGATCGAGAGAAGAGGCAAGGCGATTTCGATGATAGCAGCCGGCAGTGCGATGGCGTTTGGACTTGGGCCAATCGTTGGTGGTGTGATCAGCGAATACTTTGGATGGAATGGTTTGTTTGTCGTTACTTGCCTCGTGTTAGTCATCCTGCCGATCTTGCTGAAGCTATTGCCAAAAGAAAATCCAAAGCCTGCAAAATTTGATTACTTCGGGGCGGCATGGACAGTCATCAACGCGACGACATTATTACTTGCCGTAACCCAGCAGTCTTTGATTTGGTTTGCAGCAAGTGTAGTGACGATCGTCCTGCATGTGCTTCATATTCGTAAGTCGAAAGGCGAAGGGACCTTTGTTAATCCGGAAGTATTCCGACAGCCTGGTTATAACCGCCTGCTTGTTGTAGGATTCTGTCTGCTGATTATTAACCTGGGCAATTTGTTTCTGATGCCGCTAGTTCTCGCGAATTTGTTCCACAAATCAGAGCTGTTGATCGGTTTCCTCATTGCACCAGGAGCAATCCTGTCCGCGATGCTTACACCGTTTGTTGGGCGCTGGCTTGACCGTTACGGCAATATCCGGTTCCTGTTTATTGGAACAGTGATCCTGACAGCTGTCGTTGCCTTATTCATGACCTTTGTAGGACGATCGCCGTTTGTCATTATGTGCGGGTACTTGCTCTTCTCTCCTGCCTTCTCGGCAACGCTGGCTTCGCTGAATAATCAGACGTCCAGCATTTTGCCGCGGCATCTGATTGGTTCTGGTATGGGGATGATGCAGCTTATTCAGTTTTTCGGGGGATCATTGTCGGTGGCGCTCTGCGGATTGCTGCTCCATA
Source organism: Paenibacillus sp. J22R56 (assembly GCF_056269375.1). Lineage (NCBI taxonomy): Bacteria > Bacillati > Bacillota > Bacilli > Caryophanales > Paenibacillaceae > Paenibacillus > Paenibacillus sp. J22R56. The sequence goes on along the minus strand of NZ_JBWDNV010000005.1, from coordinate 108,983 downwards.
AGATGAGCAATACCTCTCTGGAACATGCGTATAACCATGTGTACCAGCTGCTATTCCTATGTCCGGTTATTGCGATTGTGATGCTGGGCTGGTATTACTCGTCTTATCGTAAAAGAGTACAAGCTCATAAGCTTGTTTAAGGTGGGTAGTATTACCCGGGTAATTAACATGATTAAACAAAGGACGCAGCCATCATGGCTGCGTCCTTTGTTATTTTAGAAGTATTTCTCCATCAGAATCGATAACATTTGGATGCCGACTTCATTTTTTCCGCCTTCGGGAATGATGATGTCGGCGTATTTTTTGGACGGCTCGATGAAAGCTTCATGCATCGGTTTGACCGTCTTAAGGTATTGGTCATGTATGGATTGAATCGAGCGTCCGCGCTCTTCGATATCCCGCAATACACGGCGCAGGATTCGGACATCGGGATCGGTGTCCACGAATACTTTAATGTCGAGCATTGCCCGCAAATTCTCATCGGAGAGGACATGAAGCCCTTCAATGACCACGATCTTGCATGGCTTTAGCTCTACTGTCTTATCCTTAAAGCGGGAATGCGACGCGAAATCGTAAATAGGCGCCTCGGCAGCTTCTCCAGCTTTCAGTTGTTTCAAATGCTCTACCAACAAATCATTGTCGAAGACAAGCGGGTGATCATAGTTCAGCCCTTCGCGCTCAGCGAATGTCAAATGGGGATGATCCTTGTAATAATTATCTTGCGAGATGAAGGTCACCTTGTCTGCGCCAAGGCGTTCTATAACAGAGCGTGCCACTGAGGTTTTCCCCGAACCAGTGCCGCCTGCAATACCAATAATAAGCATAATTGTTCTAAAAGCCCCCTAGTTTGTAAGCCCATCAATTCCAGTATTGTATCACAGAGAAGCATGAAAAACATCCGGACGGCTGCTGAGATTATTTAGGATGCCAAATGCTTTCTTGTTCCTGCTGTAGAGGGACTTGAATACTTCGAAATAGATGTCATAGGTAGCTTTATTCCGTGGGTTTGGCTTGTAAGTTGCTTGGACAGTCACCAAGCTTTTGGCTTCATGTATACTTGGGATCATACCTAGTCCAACAGCTGCGACAAGAGCTGCACCTATGGCGCCAGCATTTTGCGGGCTGTCCACCGTTTCAATTTCTCGTCCGAGAATATCGGCAAGAATCTGGCAGGTGAGAGGAGCTAATGCGCCGCCTCCAACAAAACGGATCGTCTGGGATGTCTTGATTTTCCGATCCTGTGATTCCAGCTGCCATCTAAGATGGTAACAGATTCCTTCGAGCACCGCATGAATCAGCTCGGTCTTACCTGTATCAATGCTGATGTTGAAAAATAGTCCCCGAGCGTTCGAATCCTCAAACGGGCAGCGATTCCCATGCAGCCATGGTGTGAAAATGACGCCGTTACTTCCGGCAGGTACGTCTTTGATCGCGTGCATCATGTAGTCATACAAGCTCCGGTACATTGTCTCCTGGGTTTCGGAGATTTGTTTTTTCTCCAGATAGATTCCGATCTCATCCAAGGCAAGATGATTCTTGACCCACTCCAAACATTTGCCTGCTGTCTCAAGCTCACAGAAATAATGATAACGGTCAGGGATGGCTCCTACGATTGATGCAATCATATTGGTTGTATCAATTAACTGCTTGTTGACGACAGTGGATACCCAGCCCGAGGTGCCAAGGTAGATATGGGTGTCGCCTTCAGCTACAGCGCCAGCTCCAACGCCAATCAGCGCAGCATCCCCGCCTCCACCAAATACCGGTGTCCCTACCGAGAGTCCAAGTTCAGCAGCGGCTTGTGTGGACAAATTTCCAACCTGTTCCGTAGACTTTATGACCCTTGGGAAATGATTGATCTCGACGCCAAACATTTTACACATTTGCTTACTGAACGTCTTCCTTCCATTTCTCGAATCATATAACAAGGTTGCATAGGCACTATCTTCCGTCATAACGAATTCTCCCGTGCATTTATAGAGGAGATACTCCTTTACATCCAGCCACTTGTACACCTTGCGGAACAACTCTGGTTCATTACGCTTTACCCAGGTATACTTCCAGACGGGGTCCTTCACACTAGCCGGGACAGCGCGTGTAATTGCAAGCGACTTGGCAAGCTTAAAGACGTTAACGCCTGCTATCTTCATGCCGTGCATAATACCTTCTCGATGCTCTTTGGCTGCACGGGTATCCATATAACTCATCGCTTTGCGAATGGGCTGACCTTCACGATCAACGAGGATCATCCCTTGCATCTGAGCGCAGAAGGAGATACCTCCAATCTGCTCAGCTGGAATAAGGCTGTCCTGAAGAACTTGCTTGGTCGTATGCTGCATGGCGTTCCACCAGTCGGCCGGATCCTGCTCAGCGCCCCCATTATCCAGAATAGAGAGCTCGTAGCTAAACAAAGCGCTCGCGACAAGTGTAATCGAATCCGTAAGATGATAGAGACAGGTTTTGACACCAGAAGTTCCTACATCATAAGTGAGTACATAAGTACCCATAGCTTGCACCTGCCTTTACATAGGCTGATTGTTTCCTATATCTGTGGTGGGAACCGGTAAGGTAGATTCCTTAATCCGGAAGGTAATAGGAAGCATGATGATGGTTAAAAGCACAAACAGAAGCATCGGCCAGACAATCGTGCCCAAAGCATCATTAAGCACTTCGAATAAGTAGACAAAGGCGATGCCGGATACCTGCCCCATTAATAAAATCATGCCAAGAGATGTTCCTTCCTGGACGGGATAAGCAACCTCCGATCCATGCTGGAACAAAATTGGTGCTACACCCATAATCATAAAGCCTGCAATTCCGGCGATGATGGACACCAGAATAGGCTGATCGACGAAGGTAAGACCAACATAGGAGGGAATCAGTATGGCGATAGCGGAAACAAAGAATGGTACTCGGATCCGGTATCGATCCGATAGAATAGGGAGAATAACAGCCCCTATGATACCGGCAACGATGAAAGCGGCTCCAACAAAGCCGGCTTCTTCGGATGTAAATCCACGTGGGATAAGAATCGTTTCAAGAAGCGTTAGTATGGTGTTGAATATGCCAATGGAGATAAAGCTGATTAATAGAATAAGGACGTAGCTTTTGTTCGTTACAAGAAGTCGAATCGATTCGAATCGTAAAACCTCTTGCTTAGCAGGAGAGTCATTGGTGAGGGAAGCAGGAGGTTTCAAATTTACAAAGGCAGCAGCCAAACAGGCGGCTATGATCGCGAAGCTGGCAAACCACTTGAAGAGTGTGGGGATGCCGGATGATTCTGCAATCGCAGGTGCTATGGCCATTGGAACAATAAATCCAATATATTGGGCTAACGTCAGAATACCTGCCGCCGTTGACCGGTCTTTAAGCGGGAACCAGTCGGAGGCTACCTTAGTCGCTATATTGAGAAGAAAAGGCTGACCGATTGCCAGAATAAACTGCATGATTAGAACGAGTGTGAAATCATCTGCGAAAAGAGCGCGAAGCGTTCCGAACACGGCTGTTATACCTGCACCGATTAACAAAGAGGCTTTGTAGCCCCATTTATCAATGACCCAGGAAGCGGGCAAAGAGAACAGAATGAACATAATCATAAAGCTCATGGAGCATAAAGTGATTGACATGCTGCCTACTCCGTAGAAATCTTCTGCAAGACTTGAAATTGGCGCGAGCGAGAGCCACATCATTTCGGTTGATACGATGATCGGTACGATCGATAAAAGAATGATCCATTTCATGTGTGAATGATCGATTCTTTTAATATAAATTCCACCTTTCTTAGCGATTGCTTACGTTGTAAGAATCATCACAAATAGCCAGAATTTGTGTGATAATTCTTATTAGGAGGTTATTGAAGCTTGCTTCGAATATTTCTTCAAATAAACGAATCGCATTAAGAGGCTTTCCAAGTAATGAATAGGCTTCACATGACCAAGCAGCTTAGCTCCGATATGGGCTTTGCAGTTTTTCTCAAGGACCATGAGTGTCGCTAGGGCATCGTCATGAGTGCTGCCGCAGCATAATGCTCCCATACCGCGGATTAAGACAGCCGACGATCTCTTCAAAGCAGCAGCAGCCTCTGCAGGAGAGAGCTCAACACTTCTCGCTGAAGTTCCAATGAGCTGAGCAAAGTCATCCAGCAGCGGCTTTAAAGGCTGTGCCGTTTGGGAAAAGGCGATAACCTCCGGACTTCCGCTCCAGTGGATATGATGAATGTGCTTATGTGCTCGATAGATTTGCTGATAGACCCATGCCTCCTCAGGCATTGTGCCGTCCAGCTCATCGTAACGGACCTGAATCTCGGAACCGGAGTCATCGAAGAGAATGAAACCGTCTTCCAATCGACGACTATGATAGAGCTGATTGTCTGCTGATGACTTCGATTGCAAGTTAGCAGATTGACCAAGTCCAAGGGCAAAGCAGCTTAATTGGGCAGCATTTGCTTCTGGCTCACCACTTAAGCTTTTGTAAGTATCATCGATATATTGTCGGCAAGCTTGATCCAGCTCTAGTGCCACTTCGAAAGCTTCTTGATCGTCAGCGCCGTAACAGACCGCACCGTGATTTTTCATAATAACCGCCTGGTTCACGGAGTGAGTAAGCGCCTTGGCAACGTTACGCTGAAGCTTCTTTGTACTTGGGAGTGCATAGGCTCCGCATTGGACTTTCCCTGCAAGCAGCCCTTCTTCAATAAGGATTGCATCCACATCGCAGGCACTGATAACGGAAGCGTATTCTTGATGAGTATGAATGACGAAATTAACATCTGGAAAACGTTTATACACCTCGGCATGAACGCCTTTCTCGGAGGAGGGCTTGATGCTGCCGCTGTAGCTGCAGTCAGCGATTTGAACGGTCACAATATCTTCTGGCTTAAGAGATCTGTAATCCCGGCCGCTTGGTGTAATGACGAACTGCCCGCCATCGATGCGATGGCTGACGTTGCCCCATGTACGGGCGATCAATCCTGTTTCCATCAGCTTAATTCCTGCTTGAATGACGCGTTGCTTGGCTTCTTGGACAGCGGTCATAGTCGTCTCCTTACTCCTTAAATCAAGGCTACATTTTTGAAAATATTTTCGAAGCGGACCAGTACATCATCAATCATTTCTTCCGTATACGCGCCGCTTGTGTACAGCCGGCTGCCTGCCAGGGTTACAAGGCCTTCGGCCATATAAGCCGCGCCCATATGCTCCATTTCTTTTTTTCGTTTAGATGTCTCGGAAAGCACCTTTGGAATTTGCCAAGGCTTCGACCAGTTGATGGAAAAATGCATTGTACCTACCGTTTCGAGGTGACAGATTGACCCTTGGTTAAAGGCGACAAACGGCAGCTTGTATTTGCTGATCAAGGCTTGCAGTCCTGTCGTCAGCCGGTCGGCCATTTCGCCTGATCTTTGGATGGCATTTGTCCGCTCAATCTCGCAAAGCGTATAATAACCGGCCACGCAGCTCAGTGGATTGGCAGCCATCGTACCTCCAACAAGTGCTTTCTTATACTTGCTGCCGGCTTCAATACCTGCGGACAAATATTTCATATATTCCTTCTTGCCGCCAAGACCACCGGCTCCCGGATATCCACCGGCAACAACTTTACCAAAGATCGTAAGATCCGGCGAAACGCCATAATAGCCTTGGGCACCGGACATGCCAATTCGGAAAGCGGTAACCACTTCATCGAAAATAAGAAGAGCGCCGTATTTGCGGCATAACTTTTCTACACCTTTATTGAAATCCAGATCAACCGGTCTTGTGCCGCTTTCCGGGCCAACCGGTTCGATCAGCACGGCTGCTGTTCCACCGCGAAGCTGGTTGAAGCGAAGCTTTCTTTCCAGGTCGTTAAGATCATTTGGGAAAAACTCCTGCGTATGCTTAAAGATGTAGCGAGGAACGCCATGCGCCTGGGTCCATTTGGAGCCGGGAATCCGGATCCCGTAAGCAAGCTGGTCGCTCCAGCCGTGATAAGCGCCGCCCATTTTAATAATCTTTTTCTTCTTAGTAGCGAGGCGTGCTACACGAATGGCCGCCATGCAAGCTTCCGTGCCGGAACCTAGCATACGGAACATCTCGACGCTATCGATGCTGTCGGCAATTTTTTTTCCTAATTTATATTCATATTCATGGAATAGTCCGGTGGAGGGACCACAATCATTAAGAAGTTCGATGACTTTCTCACGTACTTCGGGCGGGTTGCTTCCCAGTACCGTTGGGCCGCCTGCCTGCAGAAAATCATAATAACGATTGCCGTCAAGATCATAGAGGTAGGCACCTTCGGCCTTTGTAAATACGAGTGGGAACGGATGATTAAACGCTAAATTATGCTGCACGCCGCCGGGAATAATCTCCTTGGCAACGTCAATCATGTCCTTCGATTTCGCACATTTGGCTTCAAAATAATCCTTTTCGTAGTGCTTTAATGCTTCGGGTTTGATTGAATAAATAGGCTTAGAGATGAGCTGATCGAGCTGGCTCGTCACTGCCTTTACATCAGGATAGCGGGAAATCGAAAAGGTTCTTTCCATCTGTACCCTCCTAAAAGAATTTCTGCTTTTGGAAATTCTTGCATCGTAAGCATGAGCTTAAAAGAATTGCGCTCTTGGCAATTCTTACTTCGTAAGCATGAGCTAAAAGAATTTCTGCTTTTGGAAATTCTTGCATCGTAAGCATAAGATTAATTTTGAGAAAATTATGAAATTACTCACAACTCAAGTATATAGGCACAGTTCAAAAGAAGGAACCAGTTTAGGTAATATCTATCAAATATATTTAATAGGATTAATGCTTTTCTCCTAAAACGGAGGCAGTGAGACAGGATTATAGTTATTTTTTGCTTTTCTTTTTGCTGAGGCATCTGCATAATTGAAATAAATACCATATTTATTAACAAAGAGGGTATTATCGTGAGAGAGATTTTAATTAGCGTTCTATTATTGCTATCGCTATTAACAGGCTGCAGCAGCAATCAGACGGATGTTACTTCATTTAAAGATCAAAGGGATGATCGTGTTAGTCTGTTTACTTCACTTAATTACGAAATTATTAGAGATAAGCAAAGTATCAATGAAATAGATCACGTCAGTGATTCATTAAAGAATCCGGTTATGATCCGAGTGTTTTTAGAGATAACTAATAAAGGAGAACAAATCGCTGAGTCTATTAAGATTAGTGTTAATGAACCGCTTCCGATAAAATATGTACATAGCTCGGGAAGTGAGGGGAATACGAACGGTATTCTCAAGAAAAACGAATCGCATGAGTATTACACGACATACACCTTTGCAAACGAAGCAGATCTCAAACAATTTCTTAATGAAACAACTGTGAGCGTTCTGTGGAATGAAGAGGATTCGGAAAATGAATTAACACTTAATCTGCCCAGCAGCCCCATAAAAGGTGAAATGAAGTAGAGGTGAAATAGATGCTTCGACTTAGACAGGTAGAGGGATTTTCAGAACAAGTTGTCTCCGTTATCGCACAATGTGTATATAACCCTACAGAAGAGAAAATGAACGGGATCGTTCAACTATATAAATCGGATGCTAACCGGGTGTTATATGCTTACGATGATGGCAGCCGTATTGCTGCGATTATTGGTCTTCTGATCAAACCTGAGGAGACCATTATTTCACATATCGCAGTAAGAGAAGAGATGCGAGGAAAGGGCATTGGCCGTGCTTTACTCGATGAAGTGATGTCGTTGTATGAGCTGACAACTTTGAAAGCGGAGACGGATAAAGATGCCGTAGGATTTTATCGCACTTGCGGTTTTCATATTGAGAGTCTTGGGGAGCTATATCCTGGGGTTGAGCGGTTCTTGTGTACTAAGCACAGATTGGATTCCATCCAGCATAATGAGGAATCTCAACCATGCAACTAGCGCTATGTTGTATTACGTACAGTATAATCCGCCGCTTTGAACACTAGTAGTTCAAACTGATGAAATAGGCTGTAGAAAATACAACATAGCCTAAGACTGTTTTGAATCAGTCATATTTTACTGTACAGAATACAACATAGTACAAGGGGGCAACAAAGCGTAAAGTCCAAAAAGCAAGCCTGCACCAAGTCCGGTGCAGGCTTTTATCTTTCAGCCCTGCTTAGTTAAGCAGTTTACGCTTCAATACCGCTACTTGCTCTTCTGTTAGGCCAATCGTAAGCAAATACTTTTCTGCTGAACCATAACGGTTGTACAGATGCTCGAGCATCATGACCATATTATCCGGGGCGCTGCCCATGAAGCGTTCGAACATCTCAATCGCTGCGGCATCTGCGCTACCAAGATGCTTCAGACGCATTTCGTCGACCATCGGTGCGAGACACTCTGCTGTCAGGCTATAGTCGTTAATGATCGTTTCGTGAGGAACTTGAGCGGTATCAAGAAGCAGGGCGGAGACAACACCGGTCCGATCTTTGCCTGCGGTACAATGGAAGAGTGAAACAGCTTCAATTTCGTTTGTAAGATGCTCAAACACCTCTCGGAGTTGAGGTTGAGATTTATCCAGCATGTCTACATAGAGCTCACCCAAGCTTTGCACATGCAGGACGTCTGGTGTAGCAGAATTGATAAGGCTGACATGATGGTAAGCAACTTTTTCGGAAGCTGCGAACACGTTAGGATCATTCTCCAGCTCTTGGGTATGACGCAGGTCGACGATCAACTTTACCTGTTGGTCCAGAACATAACGTTGGTCGGCTTCCGTCAGCTTGTGAAGACCATCGGCTCGGAAAAATCGTCTCCACTTTGTCACTTGTCCGTCTTTTGTTTCATAACCGCCAAGATCACGCATGTTATAGGCGCCATCCAGCTTAACTACTCTATTCTTTTGAGATTCTTGAATGTTAGTTGTCATTTATCTAATCTCCTTTGTCGTCCTCTTAACTTCAAGTTAAGTATGCAACTTGTATGTAAGTTGTGTGTAATAGCGAGCTTAAGTATTTGTAAATACAACTCAAAAAAACCGGAGGCCATTTGGCTTCCGGTTTGATCATTATGAGGAGGTTATTTCAATAATCCACCAAGAATAAACTGCTCATGGACATCCGAATATTGCTCGGTGACGGCAGCTTTTGCTGCGGTGATGTCACCGATCTTAATCGCCTCATAAATCCGGCGGTTCGTTTGAACAGATCGGCTTGGTTGGTATTGTGGATATTTTTTGCGGTAAGAGACGGTATGGAATACATATCTGCCGCGGTAAAGCTCCATAATTTGCAGCATACTCTCATTATGAATGGTCCGAAGGATAGTCTCAGTGAAGAGCAGGGTGCTGTTATAGTAACTGTAGAAATCACTTTTCTCCATAGCCGCCTGCTGCTGTTCGAGGTATTGGCTTAGTGTTTCCAGATCGAAGTTAAGCTGGCGTTTCACAGCGGTATCCAGTACGAACAGCTGCATCGAGACGAGTACTTCATACATTCCGCTGAAATCATGAGCGGACACTTCCTTCACCATAACTCCGCGCCCTCGGAAAGATCCAACTAGTCCTTCCCGTTCTAACAAGGAGATGGCTGCGCGGATAGGCGTCCTGCTCATGCCGAGAAGTCCAGCAAGCTCATTCTCGGACAACATGGAGCCGGGCATATATTCCGCACGCATAATTCGTTCACGTATTTCACGATAAGCAACGGTTTCCAGAGAAGTAGAAGACATAGTGATATTTTCCTTTGTCTGTTTTAGTTTAATAGTAACAAAACCTCTATGTCTTGCAAACACTTTATAACAGAGGATTTTTCCCAATTGCCTCTTGCGGTCTTCTTGTATTACTGCCATAATACAGTCATAGCATGAGGCAGGTGATGGAGTTGCTGACTTTTCAGGATTTACAATTAAATAATAAAATGCCGGTCTACGTGCAGATTGCCTTGTATGTAAAGAGGCGTATTTTGCTCAAATGGGCGGTGTCGGGCGATAAGCTTCCTTCAAGGAGGGATATTGCCATGCAGTTGAACATTAATCCGAATACAGTCCAGAAAGCATTCAAGCTAATGGAGGATGAAGGTTATGTTCGAACGAGCAGTACATTAGGAAGCGTCATTTATTTGGAAGATGAGATCTATGGCCGAATTGAGTCAGAGCTTACAAAAGAAATGGTGGCGGAGTTTATCGCTCAAGCTAAGGAAGCAAATCTTTCGTTTAAGAAAACGGTGGAGCTAATTAGCGAGCTTTGGGAATAAGCTTTTTATACATTCATTGTATTAGTCGATTAATACAGGAGGTGCAGGAAAGTGAAAGGATTTTACCGGCTTCTGAATATTCAATTTGCGTCGATGCTGCCTGTTTTATTGATTTTGACGGCAGGGATGCTGCTGACACCCTATATGTTGCTGCAATCTGAGGTTGAACATTGGAATGAGAATTCGATGCATCCGCGGTTTGAAAGTTTGTATTATTCGTCCGGCTGCAAGACGGCGTTATACGGATTTATTGCTGCGTTCTGCATTTATTTTCTTGTGAAGCAGTACAACGCGTATTGGGGAAGCAAAAGTATTTATACGTATTTAACGCTGCCGGTGAGACGAGAAGCATATTACTGGAGTAATCTGCTGTCTTTTATCATAGGCTTGCTGCTTCTTCTTGCGGCTCATCTGGTTGCAATTAGATGGGGGTATTCCGCTGTTGTTGATCATATTGGCAGTTACGGTGGCGGCAAGTTCGTGATGCACAATGGGTTGTTCCTAGCTTTTATCCGCTCGAACTTCCTGAAGCTGATATTACCTTGGAGCATTAGCGGATGGTTCGCGTCGATCAGCGTATTTCTCACAGGGGCTATCGGCTTATATTACGCGTTCCTCTGTGAGCGCAGCAGAAACCATTGGTTTATTATCTTCGTATTTGCTGCTGGCTTAATCATACGGCATATTGTGAATGCTCAGCTCTCCGCGCCTTCTATGGAATGGACAATAGGCAAGCTTTATACGTACAGCACTATTCTTTTAGTAATGAGCGGCTTCTTCGTGTGGCATAGCATACGGCTAATCCGGAAAGGAGTTATCTCCTGATGCAGGCGTTATGGAAGAAATCAGCAAGGCACTTGGCGCTTCCGGCGCTCATAATTGCGCTGCTTCTTATCGGATCCCAATTCATGCAAGTAAATGCGGACCGGGATAAAGGAACATTTTATTTAAAGGATCATCAAGGAGAGCGTTCGGCACTAGCGGATGTGACAATTAGCGGGGAGCTGGGGGATGGGTTTCATAAAACGTTGTTTCATCTGACAGGAAATAATATCCATGTTGTAACGCATACAGAGGTTTACGATCCACCTCGTGAAGTCTGGTACAACAATCTTACCCTTGATAAATTAAAAGGGAATCTCCGGTATGATCTCATATACCAGCCGTCTTCCATCGCGGTAAGGGATCCTAAAGATTCTAATTCCTATTGGACGGCATCCGTTATGCCTAATATTACAGAATATGATGATACGGGCCAACTCAAACAGGATAACACTAGTACTTATACAAATAGGCTTGAATACGGACTTGCAAAGATAGGCGATCAACCTTTTTTTGTAGTGCCTTCAACGAATCATTATGTTGGAATAAGCGGCATTTATAAATTGAATTTCATAGATGCCAGAAGCAATCTAGGTGAGACGCCTCCGTCGGAAGCGCTTGTCACTTTCAGCTTGGATAAGAATAAGGAGCAGGCACCTTCCGAAATTCAGGTTCTTGGACTCGAAGCAGTTGACGACAAGCTAGCTCTTATCCTAGAGGAGGACCAGAAGCTAGTCATTCGAAGCTATGACAGCAAGAGCGGGGAGCTCTTAGGTGAAGCGGCGGCTGATGATTTTACCGTTTCTAATTCTTATTTGGCTGAATCTAAGAGAACGTTTAATGAATCGTATGAAGCTTATTCTGACGTGCAAAACAATCGATTGAGTATCGCGTTAATGAGCGGTTATGACCAGGGACTAGTTCATAAAACCATTTGGAGCTTTGATTTTTCAGACGGAGTGAAACTGTTGGATGAAACGGATATCAACTATAAAGATCTCAGAGAAACCGATAAACATAATATGCAGTCCATCCGTTATCTAAATGGCAAGCTCTATGTTATTTATAGCAATTTGGAACTGGAAGGGAAGACGGATGATCAGGTAGTGTTCGATCCCTACCAGCCCAAGAAGCTCATTATTCAAGTTTACGAAACGCATAAGCTTCTCTATGAAGGAGAGCTTGTAACCGATCAGAATGATGATCTTATAAAATTCCTTAATTATAATCGGGACTCCTTCACTTATGACCCTGCGTACAACAGAGAGTTCGATCATATCGTTGTGCAATCGATGAAGTAAGGGGGAGACTTTTATAATGACGGATAAAGTAAAGAAGCTGTCCCGCCATCTGGCCATACCTTGTTTCCTGGCAGCTCTATTGCTGATTGGAGTCGTCGCTGGACTTAATTATACACATGTGAATGCGGGAACTTTATATTTGAAGGATCATTTAGGAGACCGTTCAGCGATCGATCCGATTATGATCTCAGGAGATATCAGTGATCAGTATGCAAGTACAAGATTTGAAATATCGAATAGCCAATTAAACAAGCATACAGAGGTGAATGATCCTCCTGCTCTTATCACGGATCATTATAAGTACATCCAAGGATGGAAAAAAAGAATGGACGGACTTGATTATCAGGTTGAAGGCGGATATACCTACTCTGTAAGTTATATTGGTGGCAGGAAATCCTCTTTCATCAATACAGGACTAGTGTTTCAAAGCGAAAATATTTACTCCAATTCATTAGAGCGTGGACTTGCCAAGATTGGCGATCATGTGTATTTTACTGTACCAACATCGGCTGAAACTACAGGGACAAACGGCATTTATGAGCCTTCCTTTGAAGAAGACGGAACGACCCGGACTGTTGCTGAATACAGTCTTGACCAGAATAAAGATGGTGGTTCTCTTGAAGTGTGGGGGCTTGAGGTAGTGGGGGATAAGCTGGCCCTTATTCTTATGGAGAATGGGCATCCTATCGTGCGGGGCTACGATCCAGATAGCGGGAAGCTGCTCGGTAATATCGTGCTAGATCAAACGGATATCCAATATTCCGGCCAATATGAAGCCTACGCTAATGATCAGATTTTGAATCTGGTTTTTCAGAAGAATTCCGTCAGCGACTTTAACATCCGTGCTCATAAATCAGTATGGACGATTGATTTCAGCAACGGTATGCAGTTAATTGACAAGACAAATTTAGATTATGATTACAATGGTCATGATACTTTCCGCAGCCGGATGGCGATGTTATATCAGGGTGGTCAGCTTTACTTTGTTTATACGTCAACGGAGCCAAGACCGGATGACCAATATTATGCAGACAGCTACCTTCCGATTCATTTGTTTATCAGGGTGTACAAGGAGAACCTGCTGTTATATGAAGGTGAGATTGTGTCTGATCTGAATGATGACAGCATTAATACGCTTAACCTTGCAGATGGCCAGCTATTTGATACAAATTCGGATGATTACCGTATGTTCGACCATCTGAAGCTGCAGGCAAGAGAGGAGGAGTAGCACATGCTCGAACTAAAGTATGTGGAGAAATCGATTGGACAATCGCGGCCTATCCTGCATGTCAGGGATCTAACGATTCCAAGTGGAGAGATTGTTGGCGTACTAGGCGAGAACGGAAGCGGGAAAACAACCTTGCTCAAGGCTATAATGGGCCTCGGCGAAGTGAAGTACCGTGAAATTCTCCTTAACGGCAGGCCGGTGCAGCAGCAGTATGATCAGCTTGCTTTTATAACGGAAGAGGGCAGCTACATTCCAAAACTGACTCCTCTCCAATATGCCGATTTCTTAGCGGCTTTTTATCCAAACTTTGATCTTGTGTACTATAATAAGCTGCTGAAATTTTACGAGCTTGAACCAAACAAGAGAATTCGGACGTTCTCGCGAGGGCAGAAATCGAAGCTGGAGATTAGCGCGGGTATGGCGAAGGGTGCTAAATATATACTGATGGATGAGCCGTTCCTTGGAAAAGACATGTTCACCCGGCGGGACTTCCTGAAGCTGATGATTGGCAACCTGAAGGGCGATGAGACAATCCTGATCGTGACTCATCACCTCGACGAGATCGAAACGGTCATTGACCGGGCGCTTATTATGTCCAGAGGCCGAATTGAGGCGGACCTCTACATGGATGATTTACGTGAGCAGGGCAAAGACTTGACCCTAATAATGGCGGAAAAAGCAGGCTATAAGCCGGACCGTTACAAGACCGTGCTTGATTAAATAAAGAAGCTCATTTCACCTGAATGATAGGTGGAATGAGCTTTTTACTGTGCTAAACGATGCTGCACATCATCATGGTTTAATCTCAAATATCGAATCAATAACAAGAGGCAGATTGTCTCGTAAGGAATTAGCTCCCATGACGGAGCGGCTGTGAATGCCGCTATCCCCGAATACTTCCCGCATGAGATCGGAACAGCCATTCAGTACGAGGTGATGTTGTTCGAATGCAGGATCCGCATTAACAAACCCTTGCAGTTTAACCACTCGAGCTACTCGATCCAAGCTGCCTAAAGCCTGTTTCACAACAGCGAGAATTTCAATCCCCGCGCTTCGGGCAAATTGATAACCTTCCTCTGTGGAATAGGCTTGTCCCAGCTTTCCTTTTGGTTTCCCTGATGGACCTTTACCAGCTACAAACAGTAGTGAACCCGTCATAACACAATTTGTGTAATTAGCGGCTGGATCACTGGCTTCTGGAAGGATAATTCCTAAATCTCTTAATCGTTCTTCAATGCTTGTACTCATTATGTACAACCTCCAATTTTTATTTTACCTGTCCAATAGACAAGCTAAGCTTGTAGTTCCCGAACGTTAATAACTCATCTAGAAAATCATTCAGCTCCAGCTGTGAGCCTACACGAACCCGCATCCAATAGCAGCCCTCTCCGCTGACCCGATGGGTTTCTATTACATGACTGCTTTGCTGAGCGAAGGCCTGGAAGGTTTGATGGGCGGTGCTGGATTTCATAAAGACGGTAACAAAAGCATGGACGGTCAGGCCGATTTTGTTAGGATTCCAACGAACGGTTGTGCCTTCAATAATGCCCAGATCCTGGAGTTTCCGAACACGAGCACCAACGGCCTGGCCGGTCAAATGAACATGTTCTCCGATTGCTTTATGAGACTGGCTGGCATCTGCAATTAAGCTATCTAAGATCTGAATATCAACATCATCGATTCCGTATTGATTTGACATGTAATAGGAAATCCTTTCATTGTGAAAATAATCGAGGCCATTTTGTTTCATGAGGTTATTCATGCTAGATGAACCTTATTTTATAATTAAGGTAGACGTAAAGGGAAGAGAGGTTTTACAAATATGAACATTCAATTGATTCGACATGCCACCTTATGGCTGGAATACGCAGGAGTACGGTTGCTCGTGGATCCCATGTTTAGTGAAGCTGGAGTGAATCCGCCAATCAACAACTCGACGAATGAGAGGCGCAATCCGCTTGTTCCGCTGCCACTCCCTAAGGAAGAGCTGGTGAAGCCGGATGCTGTTCTCGTCACACATCTTCATCAAGATCATTGGGACACTGCTGCAGCAGAAGCACTGCCTAAGTCGACGGTCATATTTTGTCAGCCTGGTGATGCTCACAGTATAACAGACCAGCGTTTTTCTTCTGTTACAGAGATTGACCAGTCGGCAATATATAAAGGCATCACAATTTCAAGAACAAGCGGCCAGCATGGTACAGGTGAGATCGGACAAAAAATGGGGAAGGTGTCCGGATTTGTCCTTCAAGCAGAAGGACATCCGACCCTTTATATCGCAGGTGACACGATCTGGTGCGATGAGGTAAGGCAGGCGCTGGACGCCTTCCAGCCGGATGTGGTGATCGTCAACGCTGGTGGTGCACAATTTGCTGTAGGGGATCCGATTACGATGAATGTTGAAGATGTTATTCGCGTCTGCAGCTATGCGCCTTATTCCAAAGTTATCGCGGTTCATATGGATACTATTAATCACTGCTTGGTGACAAGAGAGGATCTCTCTCGTGCATTGCAAACTGAGGGATTGATGGATCAGGTTCTGATTCCAGCCGATGGTGAAAGTGTGATTGTAGATAAATAATCGGCAATAACTTGGTTAAAAGCTTCCGGTGCGTCTGCATTTGCACAATGACCTGCTCCCGGGATCGTTACAAGCTGTGAACACGGCTCCAACTGGTGAAGTAAACTTAAGGCTTCATGAATCAGTTCTCGGTCATGCTCACCCACAATTAGGAGCATCGGATACGGCATGGGTTTCCATCGATCGGTAAAGAAGGAGCCCATACCGCTCATTGTCTCGAATGACCGCCGCTTGAAGTGCCGGATCCCTTGCTCGAATAATGTACGTCCTCGTTCTGTTGAACAGGATACGCGAAGAACATACTGTTTGAACTTTGTCATGGAGAATAGGATGTAGCCAATCCATTTGAGCGCTTCAGCTTGCTGCTCTTTTTTGATCCGCTTATTTGCTTTATGTATGGAATAACCTCCGACAACGATAACGGATTGTGTTTGCTCCGGATAGCGATCTGCAAAGGCTTGTGCGATCAGCGAGCCAAGCGATACACCAAGGAGATGACAGGCTTCGATCCGGTTGTCCACCAAAATACGGCTGATGACAGCAGGTATATCTTTTATCGTAACCTTGGATTTGACAGAAGCTCCAGCCCCGTGCCCAGGCAGATTAATAAGGATAAGCTGATAGCTGTCTTGCAAAAAAGAGACTTGTTCCTGGAACAAGGTATAGTCCGCAAAGGCAGCATGCAGCATAACAATTGTTTCTTTACCCTCATTGCTGCTTATGAAATAGGGGAAATGACTATGCTGTTCATACCTGCAAACTTCTTCCTTAAGCATCCCAATCTCCCCCTCATGTCGGAATTTATAACGATCTGACCTTATAACTTACGCTGGTATGCAAGCCATCATGCCAAAAGAAGCCTCCAAGTAAAGTGAACTTGGAGGCTTCTTCGATTCTTTTATAAATCCCGTTCATTGGCGCCTATCGCGAGAATCTCCCGAATATCAGATTCGGTAAGTGAAGATAGCTGCTCTTCACCAGGCTGAATGATGTCGTCTATCATATTTTTCTTCCGCTGCTGAAGCTGGTACATCTTATCTTCAACCGTGCCATGAGCAGCAAGACGGATAACCTGGACAACCTTGGTCTGTCCAATCCGGTGAGCCCGGTCTGCCGCCTGCTGCTCAACCGCTGGATTCCACCACAGATCGTATAAGACGACCGTATCCGCACCAGTCAGATTAAGTCCCGTGCCGCCTGCTTTCAGAGAAGCGAGGAAGATATCCCTCTCACCATCATTAAATCGGTTACATAATTCCACTCGCTCAGAAGCTTTTGTACTGCCGTCGAGATAAAAGTATGGTATACCTTGCCGGACAAGCTCTTTGCTGATTAGACCAAGCATCTGTGTGAATTGGGAGAAGATCAGCATCCGTTTGCCAGTACTTCGGCATTCCTCCACAATCTCGAACAGCTGCTCGAACTTGGCTGAGCTGCCTTCATAGTCCGTTACGAACAGTGCAGGATGACAGCAGATTTGGCGAAGTCGAGTAATGCCCGCCAATATTTTGATTCGGTTCTGATGGAAGCTGCGATCATTGTCCAGATGCTTGACCGTTTCCGTCCGCAGCTTTGCCAAATACGAGACGTAGAGTTTTTTCTGCTCCGGCAGCAAATTGGTGGCCTGCATGGTTTCGATTTTCTCTGGCAGCTCCTTGAGCACGTCGGACTTCAAGCGTCGAAGCAGGAAGGGCCGTACACGGCGGGAGATGCTTTCTCTTGGCATATCTGCAAATACTTTTCGGGCAGGGAACAGCTCCGGGAAAATGGCTCCAAAGAGCGACCATAGCTCCTCCACCTTATTCTCAAGCGGCGTTCCGGTTAATCCGAAACGGTGTTTGGCTTGAAGAGCTTTTACCGCTTGTGCGGTTTGAGTCGTATGGTTCTTAAATGCCTGAGCTTCATCCAGTACGACCGTATGATAAAAGCGTGTGACATAAAGATCAATATCCCGCCGCAAAAGGGGATAGGAAGTGATAACCACATCGACGCCTTTTAACGAACGCAGCTTGGCAGCTCTCTCCGGCCGTGTTCCATCTGCGATAATGACCGAAATCTCCGGAGCGAAGCGCTTCAGCTCGCTTAACCAGTTGTACATCAGGGAAGCTGGCGTAACAATGATGGCTGGCTGATCGAATTTTCTAATCTCCGGTAATACGGACAGCAGGAAAGTAATGCTTTGAATGGTTTTACCAAGTCCCATATCATCGGCCAGAATGCCGCCCATTCGGTAATGAGCAAGTGTCTTCATCCATTGGAAACCGTATTTCTGGTAATCCCTCAGCACGTGTTGAAGGCTTGCAGGAACCTCGAACTCCAGATGATCCGGATTACGGATATGGGCAAGCAGCTTACGGAATGATTTGCCGAGCTGTATAATTCGGCCGTCATTTTCCATATCCGCAAGGTGTAGTCCCCGTGCAAGCGGGATGCGGAACGTGGTGTTATTGAGCTCCGAACGCAAGAAGCCTGTTTCATTAATAATCCTAGTAATAGCTTCATATTCTTTGCCCTCCAGCGGCAGAAAAGCTCCATCCTGAAGGCGATGAAAGCGGCGTTTCTCCACAATAGAGCGCAGCACACTACGGATTTCGTTATCCGATATTCCCGTCAATTCGAATTTGAACTCCAGCCAGTCTGTTCGTTCATCGACTTCAACTTTTAAGCTAGGAGGCGAGTTAGGGACAACTATCCTTGTCTTAACTGCCGTTGTTGCATGGATCTGAAGCCATTTTTCAAGCTTTGGAATGGTATGCCGCAGGAACTCGAATTCGCTGTCTTCATCCTGCATGTAGTAACCAAGCTCGGTTGTAACAAAACCACTTTGGTCCATGATATCTAGGATCTGATTTTCACGATCGCCGTCTCTTAGTAAAATCCGGTCCGTGTTCTTATAATCAGTGTTTGCCGCCAGAGGATTGATTCTAATATCCCCGTATTGGAACTCTACTTCGGCCAGAAGTCTTTCCCGGACACGGTCCAGATACAGCTTAGCCTTCAGAGGTGTTTGCACGATCCGCTCCGATACACTTCGAGTAACTTGAACCTGCCCAATCTTCATCAGCTCGGGAACAACCTTCTCCATAAACGGTTCGATTTGTTCCGAGGAAATGATGACATGCTGCCTGCGGGAGGCATCCAGCATATTTTTGAGATCCGCTAGCCGTTTACAGGCATCCGGGGACAACTTGATGATCAGGCCTTTGCTAAGAACCATATTGTAGGCGGACAAAACAATAATCTGGTCAAGTCCTTCGACCTCGAGTTGAAAGCCATTCCCGTCATGATCGCCAAATCCAAATTGGATAGGAGTGGTCTCATCACTAATCTGCAAGCCGGCGGTGATGGTGCCCTCCTGATCAATCAGAACGGAAGGGCATGCAGCAAGAAGCGGCAGCAGAGCTGGCCAATCTGCAGGCGGAATCATGAGCATTCGATCGGCATTTTTCAGGCGAGCTCGCCCAGGTAATGGCTGTGCGCCCTCCTGGTACAGCGCTTCATTCCTGCTGATCCGGGCAAGTTCATTTAGCACAGCATGATCTTCCGCCTTGAAACAATGCTCTGCCGGGTTAAAGGTGAAATGCTTGGAGAATGTCCGAGTGACATTCAGCGCCATTCCTTCGATAAAAGCCCGGATATCCGGTACGACATACAATCTGCCAAGACCAATTCTAAGCTCTATCCCGATTCGGTAATTCCGGTAGCCGCTTGTGAAGATCACACAAGTAAACTGAACTTCAACAGGAGTTCGAGTGTCTCTAACGTATCTTGTGCGGCTGATGAGCGAAGGCTGTTCACGATCATGGCTATTAAATAAGTCTAGAATGCTGTTAGACAACAGCTGGTCGCTTGCAGATATGCGGGCGAGATTAAGAGCCTCTTCGGGCAGCTCTGGCAGTTCCAATAGATGCAGCAGCATAGCAGCAACATGCTCGCAATATTTGTCTTCAGGGTCAAAGTCCGGACAAGTGCACGTAGCGATAATCTCACCACGGCTGCTCGTTGCGGTTACGATTAGATCGCGATTCGTTCTGACATTCGCCTCACAGAAGGGTTTGTCCGGATCATAACGCAGAATGGTTACGCCGCCGGACTGCCAGATTGATTCCCCTTCTTCAAAAGCAAATCTGCCGCACAATACCCGGACATCATCATCCGTATATTGAAAGCTCATCGTTATAGAGTCCTTTCTTTGTGCTCGGTTATTTGATGCAGCAAGCGCAGCAGTTGACCTCGTTCTTCTGGCGATAAAGAAGCCAGTACTATATCCGCAGATTCGCTCATGGCGAGTCTGGCTTTTTGTATAAGTGGCGGGGCAGTCTCGGATAGCTTGATAAAAGTCGCTCTGCGGTCATCCGGATCCGGAATCCGCACAATAAGCTTCTCTTGCTCAAGGGCATCCACGAATTGGGTAACCGTGCGTGGTTTAATACCAAGCTTGGCAGCAATCTCACTCATTCGGATTTGTCCAGCCTCCGATACAGAGACGAGAAAGCGCAGCCGCGGTCCTGACAAATAGTCCGGGATATCGAGATCTGTTAGATGTGATTCAAATTGAAGATGCAGCTGATGAGTTGTTCGTAGCAATGTTTCCAATACAAGGCCTGCTGCAGGTACTGATTCGGATGTAGGCATAAATCCTCCTTGACTTTAAACAAGCAAAATAACTATACTCGCTATATCGATAAAACACTGAGTATACACAATATGTGTTAGTTCTGTAATTTGATTTTACACGAATCCTAATGTTTCTTCAAATATTTCGAATAGGGAGGATGTTCAAAGATGACCCAAATGATGCAGGCGATCCGCTATCATGAGCATGGAGGAGTGGAGGTACTGCGGCTGGAGCAGGCTCCTCGGCCAATACCGCAAACAGGTGAGGTTCTTATTCGTATTGTAGCCGCAGGTGTACTTCCGATCGACTGGAAGATTCGTAAAGGCTTATTCCCGATGCCGGTCAAGTTCCCAGTGATTCCAGGCACAGCATTTGCAGGTATTGTTGAGGAGGTAGGGCTGGATGTGAACGATTTGCAGGTCGGGCAGGAGGTATTTGGCAGAAGTACAAACGGGACCTATGCCGAGTATACGACAGCTCCCGCAGAATCCATTGCACTTAAGCCGGTATCCATCAGTTTTGAGGAAGCAGCGACTTTATCGGGCGGAGCAACAACAGCATGGTGTGCCATTAAAAATGCAAATGTGAAGCCGGGTGAGCGTGTCCTTATTCATGGCGCTGCCGGAGGGGTAGGGCTGTTCGCTGTACAGTTCGCCAAATCGCGAGGTGCGTATGTAATCGGGACGGCTGGACCGTCGAATATGGCATATATTGGTTCCATCGGTGTAGATATGGCTATTGATTATACGGCTGAGTCTTTTGAGCAGCTGATTGAGGAGAAGGTGGATTTTGTCCTGGATACGATCGGAGGACAAACGCTTGAACGTTCCTGGGTTGTTGTGAAGCGGGGAGGTGCTCTCTTAACGATTGCAGGTCAGCCGCCGCTTGAGCGGGGACAAGAAGAAGGTGTTCGTGTTCTTCGTTCAGCGATTGCAACCAAGCAGGATTTAATCGACATAGCTGAGCTGATGGACAAGAGAATCGTCCAAACAGTGGTTCAAGCTGTATTGCCTCTTAGTGAGGCTCAGCAGGCACATATGCAGTCGGAAAAAGGCCATGGTCGAGGACGGATTGTTCTTCAAGTTGGTAATAAATAGATTCTTATTGTAAAACATATACAAAATCCGCGTATCTATGAGATTGCGCGGCTTTTTTTATAGGCAAAACTATATTTTCTACGCTATATTCTTTAATTTATGTAGTTTACGGCAAGCGATTTCGGATTAGAATGAAAAAGATAAATTAGAATGGAATTCGTAATGCGCGAAAAGGAGAACGTGATCATGACAAAACCTAATGAACCAATTGTAACGCATATTTTTACAGCAGATCCTTCTGCGCATGTATTTGAAGGTAAAATTTATATCTATCCTTCCCATGACCTGGATCATGACGGCCCAACGAACGATAACGGCGATCAATATCAAATGGAGGATTATCACATCCTGTCTATGGACGATGTAAATTCCCCATGTGTTGATCATGGTGAAGCTCTTCATGTGAAGGATGTACCTTGGGCTTCGAAGCAAATGTGGGCGCCAGATGCGGCCTTCAAGAACAATACGTATTACTTGTATTTCCCTGCTAGAGACAAGGATGGAATCTTCCGTATCGGTGTAGCGACGAGTAGCACTCCTGCGGGACCTTTCAAAGCAGAAGAAAACTATATCCCAGGCAGCTTTAGTATCGATCCGGCTGTTCTCGTGGATGAAGATAACAAAGCATATATCTATTTCGGCGGACTTTGGGGCGGACAATTGGAGAAGTGGACAACAGGCGAGTTTGTAGCTGACGCTGCTGATCCGGATGTGAATGGACCTGCACTTGGACCTCTTGTTGCAGAATTGAGCGACGATATGCTTACCTTCAAGAATAAGCCTACTGAAATTTCTATCGTTGATGAGGAAGGCAATCCGCTTCTGGCTGGCGACGAAGAACGCAGATATTTTGAAGGTCCTTGGATGCACAAATATAACGGCAAATACTATTTGTCTTATTCTACAGGTTCGACGCATAAGCTTGTTTATGCGATTGGCGATACTCCGCAAGGCCCGTTTGTCTATAAAGGAACGATTCTGACGCCTGTTCTGGGTTGGACAACTCATCACTCCATTGTGGAGTTCCAAGACAAATGGTACTTGTTCTACCATGATGCGTCGCTGTCCGGCGGCGTGGATCATAAGCGCAGTGTGAAATTCACTGAGCTTAAGTATAACGAAGACGGTACAATCCAGACGATTGACCCTTACAATAACTAATAGGGAAAGCACGGAGCATCTGCTCCGTGCTTTTTTTGTTGTAGTTCAATTGAAGTGTTGAGATTAAACGATCGTTAGTCCAGCACTAGCATAACCGGCAACAGTTGTTGCGACGTCAATACCTGCAGTAACACTTGCTGAGAAGACGAGAAGCAAGCGGGTGCCAGCAGCTACAGGAATGGATAATCCAGTTGTAAGCCCTGAAGAAATGGCGCCTAAGCTAAGGGTGCCTGATAAAGGGGGAGCCAAAGTAACAAGGGCGCCAGGAACAGCTGTAAAGGTGTTATTTGGTGCTGTCGATTGGAAGAGTTGGGCAGTTAGTGTTACTGTCGAGCCGACAAGTGATAATCCTGCAGTTATGCTGAAGTAACCGGCTAGTGATGTTATCGTTCCAGCGCGAGGTGCTGAGAAGGCCATATTAAGGAGGAGTCCTGCGGCTCCCGTTAAATCAATCGTTCCGCCGACGATGGATACTCCGGCAGCGTTGTTTCCGAATCCGATTAAAGTGGAAGTGTTAAGCAATCCGCCAAGAACGGTTGTTAGTACAGCTGGTGTCCCTGAAGCAAATGGAAGTATGGCGCCAGCGCCGGCAGCACCAGTAGCTCCGGTGAGACCAGCAACGCCCGTAGCGCCAGTGACACCCGTAGCACCCGTCGTACCAGTATCTCCGGTAGCGCCAGTAGCTCCAGTCGCGCCAGTGTCACCTGTCGCACCGGTAGCTCCAGTCGCGCCAGTGTCACCCGTCGCCCCGGTGACTCCGGTCGCGCCAGTTGCTCCAGTCGCGCCAGTGTCGCCCGTCGCACCGGTAGCTCCAGTCGCGCCAGTGTCACCCGTCGCCCCGGTGACTCCGGTAGCGCCAGTGTCACCTGTCGCGCCAGTGTCGCCTGTTGCGCCAGTGTCACCTGTCGCGCCAGTGTCACCTGTCGCGCCAGTGTCACCTGTCGCGCCAGTGTCACCTGTCGCGCCAGTGTCACCTGTCGCGCCAGTGTCGCCCGTCGCCCCGGTGACTCCAGTCGCGCCAGTGTCGCCTGTTGCGCCAGTAACTCCTGTCGCGCCAGTGTCGCCTGTTGCGCCAGTAACTCCAGTCGCGCCAGTGTCGCCCGTCGCCCCAGTAACTCCAGTCGCGCCAGTGTCGCCCGTGGCACCGGTAACTCCAGTCGCGCCAGTGTCACCTGTCGCGCCAGTGTCGCCTGTTGCGCCAGTGTCACCTGTCGCGCCAGTGTCACCTGTCGCACCGGTAACTCCAGTCGCGCCAGTGTCGCCCGTCGCACCGGTAACTCCAGTCGCGCCAGTGTCGCCCGTCGCCCCGGTGACTCCTGTCGCGCCCGTCGCACCGGTAACTCCAGTCGCGCCAGTGTCGCCCGTCGCCCCGGTGACTCCTGTCGCGCCAGTGTCGCCTGTTGCGCCAGTAACTCCAGTCGCGCCAGTGTCGCCCGTGGCACCGGTAACTCCAGTTGCGCCAGTGTCACCCGTGGCACCGGTAATTCCAGTTGCGCCAGTGTCACCCGTGGCACCGGTAACTCCGGTCGCGCCAGTGTCGCCCGTCGCCCCAGTAACTCCAGTCGCGCCAGTGTCACCTGTCGCACCGGTAACTCCAGTCGCGCCAGTGTCGCCCGTCGCCCCGGTAACTCCAGTCGCGCCAGTGTCACCCGTGGCACCGGTAACTCCAGTCGCGCCAGTGTCGCCCGTCGCCCCGGTGACTCCAGTCGCGCCAGTCACGCCAGTCGCGCCAGTGTCACCTGTCGCACCGGTCACTCCAGTCGCGCCAGTGTCGCCCGTCGCCCCGGTGACGCCAGTCGCGCCAGTCACGCCAGTCGCGCCAGTGTCGCCTGTCGCCCCAGTAACTCCGGTCGCGCCAGTGTCGCCTGTCGCCCCGGTAACTCCAGTTGCGCCAGTGTCACCCATGGCACCGGTAATTCCAGTTGCGCCAGTGTCACCCGTGGCACCGGTAACTCCGGTCGCGCCAGTGTCGCCCGTCGCCCCAGTAGCCCCGGTCGCGCCGTCGCCCGTCGCCCCGGTAACTCCAGTCGCGCCAGTGTCGCCCGTCGCCCCGGTAACTCCAGTCGCGCCAGTGTCACCTGTCGCCCCGGTAACTCCAGTCGCGCCAGTGTCACCTGTCGCCCCGGTAACGCCAGTCGCGCCAGTGTCACCTGTCGCCCCAGTAACTCCGGTCGCGCCAGTAACTCCAGTCGCGCCAGTGTCACCTGTCGCCCCGGTAACGCCAGTCGCGCCAGTGTCACCTGTCGCCCCGGTAACGCCAGTCGCGCCAGTGTCACCTGTCGCCCCGGTAACTCCAGTCGCGCCAGTGTCACCTGTCGCCCCAGTAACTCCGGTCGCGCCAGTAACTCCGGTCACGCCAGTGTCGCCCGTCGCCCCCGTAGCTCCGGTCGCGCCAGTGTCGCCCGTCGCCCCAGTAACTCCGATAACCCCAGTGTCACCTGTTGCCCCAGTAACTCCGGTTGCCCCAGTAACTCCGGTAGCCCCAGTGTCGCCCGTCGCGCCATTAGCCCCAGAGTCGCCCGTCGCTCCAGTTGCTCCTGTCGTGCCAGTCGCGCCAGCACCAGTGGCCCCAGTCAAGCCTGTCGCACCAGTGCCTCCAGTAGAGCCCGTCGCTCCGGTTGCTCCTGTCGTGCCAGTAGCGCCAGCTCCCGTGGCGCCAGTCAAGCCAGTAGCGCCAGTGCCACCCGTCGGCCCAGTAGCTCCGGTAGCGCCCGTCGCGCCAGTATCGCCAGCGCCAGTCGCACCTGTTGGTCCAGTCGCACCTCCAGCGAGTTCCATATAATCGGGTGATGCCCCAGGAATTCCTGAAGGTCCTGCTACAAGCGCTAAGTAAGTGCTTCTGTCAAAAGCGACAACTTGGCCTTGCGGATATAGAGGAGAGTTAACCGGATTAAAAACCGTAATGCCAAGCAAACCTACACCAGTTGCCCCAGTTGCCCCAGTTGCCCCCGTAGAACCTGTCGCACCAACGGCTCCAGCCGTTCCCGTAGGGCCTTGCGCACCAACAGATCCAGCAGATCCAGCAGCTCCAGCGGCTCCCGCAGCTCCCGCTGGTCCGACCGATCCAACCGGTCCAGCAGGTCCCGGTGGTCCAGTGGGACCTGTTGCTCCTTCCGCGCTAAGCGTAGGTATAACAATAGCAAGCTGACGAGCGATCGTACGAATTTGACCAATGAGGGCATCTTTTTCTGTTGGCGCTATTGCAAACAGAAGACCGTAAGCTCCGAGTAAATTCACCAAATCTTCGATAAGAATAACGGTGCCTAGCGGGGAGAAAGGCGTCACCTCAACGTGTGTAATCAGATTCTCGAACAGGCCAAGCAATGTCGCTTGTTCCGTCGCAGTAAAGTCAATTTCCAATACCAGCGCCCGAAGCTCAGTCAATATGGTATTGAGCTGGGCAACCCGACTTGATGTAGGGTTTGCAAGTACATTTGGTAGCAGGTTCGACAGGTCAGTGAGCAGATTTCGTAAGGCACTTAATTGTAGAGCGGTAATCGGTATTGAACCATTCGCCATCCTCATTCACTCCTCTAAAATTAACAATGCTGCGGGATAGGCCGATAGATCTTGGCAGTGGTGAGCAGCTTCCTTTCCTTTCACCTCATGGCATACCTGAATAATGGAATAATGAAAATTATGTTCCATAAATTAGTAATATTCTTTATCTCTGAAGTAAAAAGAGGGCAAGTCCATCGAAAGGCGTCGATTGCTGGTGGAATAACTCTAAAGGAGGAGTATGGCGGCTATGGTAAGTATTAGTCTTTGTCTTATTGTGAGGAATGAAGAGGATGTTCTCGCTCGTTGCCTGGATTCAGTAAAAGGAATTGCGGACGAAATCATCGTAGTCGATACGGGATCAACGGATGAGACCAGATCGATTGCTTCTTCTTATACGGATAACGTATATGACTTTGAATGGATAGATGATTTTGCTGCAGCGCGTAACTTTGCGTTTGATAAAGCGACTTCCGAATATATTTTGTGGCTGGATGCGGACGATATTTTTCTGGAGCTGGATCAGATCAAGCTGCTGGAGCTGAAAGCAACCCTTTCCTCTGAGGTAGATACCGTTTCGATGTTCTATTATTTATCGCAGGACGAGAACGGAATGATAACGAGCAGGCTTCGCCGCAATCGATTAGTTCGAAGAGACCGTCAGTTCCGTTGGATAGGTGCTGTTCATGAGTATTTAGAGGTATATGGGGTTTCGCTTGTATCAGATATCGCCGTTACACATGCCAGCACACGACATGATAGTGATCGAAATCTGCGTATTTATGAGCAACGGCTGGCCAAGGGGGAAGAATTTAGTCCAAGGGATTTGTATTATTATGCAAATGAGTTGAAGGATCACAGTCATAACGAGAAAGCTATCCAATTCTATAATCTTTTCCTTAATACAAAAAAAGGCTGGGTAGAGGATAATATTGCGGCATGCGGAAAGCTGTCGGATTGTTACGCGGCTCTAGGCAATCAGGAGTCTGCTATGGAATCTGCGCTTCGCTCCTTCCAATATGGGAGTCCACGCTCTGAGAACTGCTGCCGAATTGGTTATTATCATCTTCAATCTGGCGCTTACGAAACCGCGGCGTACTGGTATAATACGGCACTGCATACTCCCAAACAGGATGAGGCATGGTCCTTGCAAAATACATCCTGTTCCACCTGGCTGCCTCACCTGCAGCTTTGTGTTTGTTACGATAAGCTTGGCCAATGGCTGAAAGCTTATGAACATAACGAGGTTGCCCGGGCCTATCGCCCGAACCATCCATCCGTTCTACATAATAAAGCGTATTTGGAAGGGGTACTCGCACCTTTGCAAACGCAAGAGGAAGCGATTCTTTAACGCCGGGACTCCCGGTGTTTTTTTATGCTTTCCGCAGGCCACTCCAGGATAATTGGCGAATCTCAGACGCGGTTCGGCCTGTTGCTTCTTTAAGCTGTCTTGCAAAATGATGTGAAGTCTTAAATCCACAGCGCGAAGCGATTTCGGTAATCGTAAGACCAGTATTGTTCAGCAATTCGACTGCTTTGTTAACGCGGTAGCTCCACAAGTATTGAAATGGTGTGGTCAACTCATATTGCTTAAACAGCCGGACCAAATGCTCTGGAGAAACATTCGCGGAAGCAGCTATATCTTTTAAAGCTATGTCTTCGGCATAATGCTCCTGAATCCAGGACAATGCAGAGTAAATGGCAGGATGCTTCTCCCTCTGCTGCAAGACCCGCTTTGATTCAACCGGGTACAGATGTAAGGCCGCGAGACCAAGCTGGAGTAAGAGAGGATCACTTGCGGATGTATCCCGCTGTAAGCGAAGAATGAGATCCGTTAGTCGGTTCATGTCTTCGGTTAGCGGCAGGCATTCGGGTAATAATTGGAGTGCTTTCCGCGCCTCCTCATCAAACTCGGGTACATGTATGGCAATCCAGCGGTGCCAGGTATCTTCGGTTTTGGAGAAGACAAACTGTTCTTCATGACCGGGCAGAAGAATCACGACATGACCAGGCTGAGCATGGATTTCCCGGCCGTCAATGGATACGCACATTTCTCCGGTGTAGAGCATAACGAGCTGGATATCCGGCTGTATGCGAGGACCAAATTTTCCGCCAGGCGGATATACAACGGAGCCTGCTACTGTTGATGTCACGATCATGGAATCACCTCTTGTCTATATTCTACTGCTATGTAAAGTTGAATATCAATTACAGATACAAAAAGGCAAATGGCAGCCATTGTTCCGACCTAAGGAGGAGCAGTACGATAAAGCTATCGCTCGAGCAAATAAATGATAAAGGAGAATGAACAGTGAATATAACGTATACAGCTCCTCGTACTCCCCTTTCGGAAGAACAAATTGAATTTTTTAAGGAAAATGGTTATCTGTTATGGAAAAAAGGCATGTCCAGCGATTTGATTGATGCCTTTAACGGACACATCTATGATATAAGAAATGAATCTCCAATGCCGGAATGGGCGGCATGTGAGGAGAGTAAGAAATATTCCCTGCGACTCTTTAATCCACATAAGCATGACAGCATGTCCAGACAGCTGATGAAGCATGCGATTGTACGCGGGGCGCTGGCGCAATTGATGGGGAAAGAAGCGGTATGCGTGCAAAGTATGTATTTTTACAAGGAACCAGGTTCCCCCGGACAGGCCGCTCATCAGGATTACTACTATATTAAAAATGATCCCATGACGATGATTGCCGCGTGGACAGCCATGGAGGATGTCGTTGATATCGAGAATGGCTGCTTATGGGTAATGCCGGGCACGCATAAGCTAGGTCTCCTGCCGCATGGAGCTGTGAAAAATATCGAAGAGCATGAGCATTGGACCGAGGAGACAGAAGGTGTAGATACAACGAAGCAAATACCGGTCATCATGGAGAAGGGTGATATCCTCCTGTTCAGCGAGCTGCTCATTCATTCCTCGAATAAGAATAGAAGCATAGACAGATGGCGCCGTTCCTATGTCTGCCACTACATTCGAGAGGATTCACATGTCCTCCATCGGGAAGATCTCCGTCAGAAATTTCCACTATATTAGGAAGCACGGAAGGGAGCTGGAAAGCTCTCTTCTTTTTATGTATAATTAGTTCACAACCGTAACTGTTTACAAACATAACTAATAAGGTGGAGTGGCTGTTGGATTCAAATGCGAAAGAGATGGATATATACCAATCGTTTTTTAAAATAGCACGTCAATTAAAAAAACTGGCTTTTCAAAGTGCTGCTGATTTAGGCTTAACGGTTCACCAGATCAACATTCTGGAGTCCGTTCGTTTGAATCCGGGTCAGAAGCAAAAGGATTTAACGGAGAAGCTTGTTTTTGCGAAAAGCAGGGTCAGTGTTTATATCGACCAGCTTGTGGAGAAGGGGCTTGTCCTTCGTGAGCCTTCCGAGCAGGATCGGAGAGAGATTCAGCTGTTTATTACGCCTGCCGGAGAAGAGTTATGTCAGGTATATAAACAGGAAGCAGCGTCGTATAAGGCGCTGAGTGCTGCGCTTGCACATTTGCGGAAGGAAGACGTTGACCGGCTTTCTGAACTGCATCAGCAAATTTTAAAACATTTATGAACGGAGGGGTCCCGTAATGTCCAAAATGTATGGAGGACCTGGAGGAATGGGGTTTAACAAGCTGAAGTTCGATGATGGAGCTAAACCCAACATTACGAAAGCTATGCTTGCCCGTATCGCCAGTTATTTTATCCCCTACTGGAAACAGACGATCGTTGTGCTGCTAATCCTGCTTGTTTCCTCGGGGCTTGGCCTCTTGCCGCCGATCTTTATTCAGCATATTGTGGATGATGCCTTGCCGAATAAAGATATGGGGCTGCTTGTGGAGCTGGTGCTTATTTCACTTGCTGCTACCGTAGCTTCAGGCTTAATTGGTGTGCTGCAGAGCTATCTGAATTCCTATATCTCGCAAAATATTGTCTATGATATGAAAAATCAGATGTACCAGCATTTGCAGCAAATGCCGCTGCAGTTCTACTCCAATGTGAAGCAAGGCGAGGTCATTACGAGAATGACGAGTGATATCGCCGGGATTCAGGGGGTATTCAGCAGTACGGTAGTCAATTTTTCCAGCAATTTATTTATATTGACGACAACGCTTGGCACCTTGTTCTTCATGAACTGGAAACTAGCTATTCTGGGTATGCTTGTTGTTCCGCTCTTTATTATGCCAACTCGGAAAATGGGTCGTGTCCGCTGGAATATTGCCAAGCAGACCCAGGAGAAAATGTCCGATCAGAACCATATCATCCAGGAAACGCTTAGCATTAGCGGATACCTGCTGATGAAGCTGTTCACGAAGGAACAGAAGGAATTTGACGGCTTCACAGCAGTTAACGCCGAATCAACTCGCCTGCAAATCAGAGAATCGATGGCTGGCCGCTGGTTTATGATGGTGCTGTCTACTTTTACAACGATAGGGCCTATGTTGATCTACTTATATGGGGGTTATCTTTTTATACAAGGCGAGATTACGATCGGGGCTATCATCAGTTTTGTCGCGCTTCTTGGCCGAATTTACGGTCCGGTGGGTCAGCTAACGAACTTGTATGTCGATATTAACCGGTCGGTTGCATTATTTGAACGGATTTTTGATTATTTCGATATGGAGCCGGTTATTGTGAACAAGCCCAAAGCTCTGCCGGTTAATATTTCTAGACAAGATATTGTGTTTGAGGATGTAGGCTTTGCCTATCAGAGAGATAAACCAGCACTTCAGCATATCTCATTCACCGCTGTGGCTGGTACGATGACAGCCCTTGTTGGGCCAAGTGGAGCGGGGAAAACAACGATTACGAATCTGCTGCCGCGGCTGTATGAACGTTCTTCAGGGAGTATTCGGATCGGCAGTACGGATATATACGATATGACGCTGGAGTCGCTTCGATCGCAGATTGGACTAGTGACGCAGGACAGCTATCTTTTTAACGGGACCATAAGAGAGAATCTGATGTATGCCAATGATGGAGCATCGGAGGAAGAGATGGAGAATGCATGCAAGGCTGCCTATATTCATGACTTCATAATGGGTCTGCCTGATGGTTATGACACAGTTGTTGGTAATCGGGGGATGAAGCTGTCGGGCGGTGAGAAGCAGCGTATTTCCATAGCGAGGGTGCTTCTCAAAAATCCGGCGATTATCGTCATGGATGAAGCAACTTCTTCGCTTGATACGGTATCCGAGTATTATATTCAGAAGGCGATGAGTGTCCTGCTGCAGGATAAGACGAGTATCGTTATTGCACATCGGTTGTCCACCATAATGGCGGCGGATCATATTCTGGTCGTGCAGGAGGGGACGATTGTAGAAGAAGGAAAACATGACGAGCTGCTCGAACTTGGTGGGGTATACAAAGATTTACATGCAAAGCAGTTTGAACGGAAATCATTCACTGAAAGTCAATAAGGAAAAGATGAGGTGCTGTATGAGCGTACGGATTGCTTTATTGCGAGGGATAAATGTCGGTGGTAAAAATAAAATAAAGATGGCAGATTTGAGAGAGGCGCTGGTTTCTATAGGCTTATCTGATGTTCAGACCTATATCCAGAGCGGGAATATCTTGTTCACCTCTGATGAGGATGAGGCAGCACTTCGGCAGCGTATCGAGCAGCAAATTGAGAAAGTGTTTGGCTTGTCGATCAGAGTGATTATGAGGACGGCAGATGAGATGCGCGCGATTGCTTCCAGCTGCCCCTTCACGGAGAAGCAAATTGCAGATGCGGCAGCAAGCGCGCAAGGTGAATATTTGTATGTGTCGATGATGCATGAGGAACCAACCCTCGAGCAGATTGAGAAGCTCCGCACGTTCGAATCGGAAGAGGAGACATTCGGAATCGTTGGGCGGGATCTGTACCTTTTGTTTAAACAGAGCGTCCGTAATTCCAAGCTCGCAGTCAAAGCGGACAAGCTTGGCGGTCATACGACTGTCCGCAATTGGAATACCGTTAATAAGCTTGTCGCTTTGGCGGATGCGATGGAACAAGGTGTTTAGTACGAGTAGCAGCGGGTGTAGACTTTAATGTCTGCGTTGGATTACGTACAATGAAAAACATAGCGTACATATTTCGCGTTGGGGTAGAATTCTATTGTACAAGATCCAGTCTGGTGCTGAAGAAGAGCTAGACTTCGGTATAGCATGCAAGATAAAAAAGCCTTCAATCCCAACACAATGTGGATTATGAGGCTTTTTGACGTTCTTCTCCTATGTCTCCGTCATTACTCCGCCGTTTACGTGGAGCACTTGGCCCGTAACGAAGGAGGAGTCATCGGAGGCGAGATAGATATAAGTTGGGGCCAATTCGAACGGCTGGCCGGCACGTTTCATCGGCGTTTCAAGACCAAACGTTTTGACATATTCAGCAGAGTAGCTGGATACGATAAGCGGCGTCCAGATTGGACCTGGAGCGACAGCATTTACTCGTATGCCGCAGCTTACAAGCTGGAGCGACAAGGAACGGGTGAAGGAGACAATTGCCCCTTTTGTGGAGGAGTAATCCACAAGTAAGGGGGCACCCGCATAAGCCGTAACTGAAGCCGTGCTGATGATGGAACTTCCCGGTTTGAGATGGGGCAGGGCTGCTTTGGTTAAATAGAAATGAGGAAAAATATTCGTGCGGTACGTGTCCTCTAGCTGTTCATTTGTAACGTCCAGAATACAAGTTTGCGGGAATTGCACGCCTTGATTGAGCACTAATATGTCAAGACAACCATAGCACTCCAATGTCTGGCGGACAATCTCCGAGGAGAACTCCGGCTTCCTCAAATCACCTTCAATCAGCAAACAGCGGCCTCCGTATTTCTCAACCATTTGTTTCGTCGCAAGTGCGTCTTCTCTTTCGTAGAGATAGACAATCGCTACATCAGCACCTTCTTTGGAAAAACCGATGGCAACCGCACGGCCAATTCCGCTGTCACCGCCTGTAATAATGGCAACTTTACCTTTCAGCTTACCGCTGCCCTTATATTGGGGGTTATCCGAAATAGGTGTAGGATTCATTAAATATTCGAGACCAGGCTGCTGATCCTGATGCTGGGGCGGGAAAGTAATGGGAACTTGCTTACATTTTGTCTCCTGACTGTAATAAGGATAAATCGGGATCATTTTGTTCCTCCAAACAAACCAAGTTGCTACAGGATATTCACCTAATCCTTGGAAGGTGTTATGTTTGCCTATACATCCCATTGGGTATTCACATACGCTAACGCATGCATTAAATTACTTTTTTGACAAAGGAGTAATTTCAAATGACGAAATCGCATCGGGGATTTTTCCCTCCAGGTGGCGGATTCCCGCCGCCTCGCCCGCCATGGGGCTGGCAGCCCTGGCAGGCCCAACCTTGGGGTTGGCAGCCACCTCGTCCACCATGGTGGGGTTGGGGGCCACCGCCGCGTCCGCCATGGGGAGGACCGTGGGTTGGTCCAGGATCGGGTGGTCCATGGGGGCCAGGCGGACCAGGAGGACCTGGCCAATGGCATGGTGGACCTGGAGGACCTGGAGGTCCAGGTGGTCCAGGTGGTCCAGGAGGACCAGGCGGAATGCCGCCAGGACCACGAATTAGCAGGAAGTAAAGTGAAATAAATTCAAAATAAATTTTATAGATATAATAAAAGTTCCAATATAAGGACGAATGTATCCTCCAAACAGAGGATGACATTCGTCTATTTATTGTTATTATCTATTCGAAAATCTACTAAATTCGTATTATCCTAATATCTTGAAAATAATTATAGAACTTTAGTATGAGCTGTGGTATTTTAATAGATGTGATTTTTATAGGAAATTATAACCAGAAAGGGAGGAATAATAATGAAGAAAGTAACGAGCCTCCTGCTAGCCATGTTTCTTATGTTTGGAACATTGTTTGCGGGAGCGGCCAGTGCAGCAACTTCGATAACGAATGCAGCAGCTGATGCTGGTTCAAGCTTTGGGGATGTATCTGGACATTGGGCAAAATCAGCTATTGATCGTTGGAGTACAAGAGGAGTAATTAATGGTGTGTCTTCGGAAAAGTTTGAACCGGAACGTGCTATCACACGCGGAGAATGGGCAGCTTTAATTAACCGCCTGTTCCAATATCGTCAAGCAGCTGAGATAACTTTCAAGGATGTAGTGGCTGCAGACTGGTTTGCAAATGATGTAGCAGTTGCTTATGGGACAGGCTATATGAAAGGGTATACGGATGGAACATTCCATCCCAATGCAAGCATTACACGTGAAGAAGCGGCGCTTACAATAGCGAAACTGCTATCACTTCCTGCATCCACAACAAATGCTTCTTTCAGTGATGCGAATAAGATTTCCAACTGGGCGTTACAAGGTGTTGCTTCTGCCGCACAGGCAGGTATTATTACGGGCTATACGGATGGTACATTCAAGTCAGGGCAGCAAGTAACCCGTGCTGAAGCAACGAGTATTTTAGACCGTGCGTTTAATACTTACGGAACATGGGCTGAAGCGGGCGTCAACGGACCTGCGGAAGGCGTACAAAAACAAGCTGGCAGTATTATTATTAACTCGGCTGGCACCACTTTACAAAACATGGATATCGCCGGCGATTTGATCATCGGTAAGGGTGTAGGCGATGGCGATGTCTATTTGAAGAATGTTACGGTACACGGAAAGACATTTGTATATGGCGGCGGCGAGAACAGTATTCATCTAGAAGATTCTGTGATTCTTACCGTTATTGTCAACAAAGCAGATGGAACCGTGCGCATTGTAGCAGAGGGTAAAACGACAGTACAGGAAATCACCGTTCAAACAGGGGCAAAAGTAGAATCGGCTGAAGGCGCGGATATCAATAAAGTAACCCTTTCTGATCAATTGCCGAATAACTCTCGTGTTGTGTTGACGGGACACTTTGATACGGTAAATGTTGAAGCACAAAGCGTTATTGTTCAGATACCAAAAGGTTCTATTGATCAAATGGTTGTGGCGGATACAGCTGCTGGAAGCAGTGTACAAGCCGATAAGGAAGCCACCATTGTGAATGCGATTCTAAATGCAGCCGTCAAAATGCTGGGTGAAGGCACAGTTGAGAAGGCAGTTGTTAACTCCACAGGAGTAACGATGGACAAAGCTCCGAAAAAAATGGAAACAGGCAGCAATGTTCCTGCAGACGTTAAAGTAAACGTTGGCGGACAAGAGCAGTCTGCTAGCAATACTACACCTTCCGGAGGAATAAGCAGTGGAAGCGGGACCGGAAATAGTAACGGCAGTGGAACTGGCACTGGCACTGGTGGGGATAATGGTACCGGCGGAGACAATGGTAATGAAAATCCATATGAGGGTAGCTTCTGGATCTCGATAACAACATCAAAAGTTGTAAGCGGAGATTCGATTACTTTAACAAGTCCTCGGAACGGTACCGCTTATTTACTCAGTGAATACATTGGCGACCTTCATAATGTTGATTACCTCGAGGCAGCTGTTGAAGGTGGCATAGCTAAGAAGATGGAGGTACATGCCAATGAGTCAGCAAACTTCGAAACTACAGGATTAACTTCTGCAGATGATGTTACGCTAATTATTGTAGATACTGAAGGGAATTATTCTTATAACTACTGGATCACAATTTTTGACACTGAAGGAACGCCTCTTAAAAAAATAAATGAAGGCGGCAATGCAAGCGTTGAGCAAGAGAAATTTAGAATTGACTTCAACCGTGAGATTAAAGCAGTTGATGGAGTGAATTTGCACGATGTTATCACAGTAGCTACAAGTGAAAGCAATGGTGAATTCCTACCTATCAGTGCCGGTGATAGTGTGGAGATAGAAGGGAATGACCTCTTCTATATACCTGAAAAGCAGTTTAAATTAAAAAGTGTACAGTTCAAAATTGCTGCAGGTTCGATTCAAACGCTGAATGGTGATTCTGTAAACAAGGAAGAACAAACGGGTTCTCACGATTCCTTTATGCTCATTCAAGTTGATGGAGCTAGCCATAATGAACAAAATGGCAAAATGGAGCTAAGCGTTCCGGTTGGGACTACATTGCACTTTACAGTAAGTCATGGCGGTACCGTATACTTCGTACTTGATGATTCGAATAATTATGAAGAAGAAGTTACGGGAGGTTTCGGAGGCAAGGTTGCAATTCCAGACGATGCTGCAGATCAGACTTACTCATTTGATACAACGGGCTACCAGCCGGGTGAAGATTACAAGTTAACTATGTGGTGGGGGTCTACAGTTTATATCCACCTGACTGATGCAGAATAAGCAAGTCCAATAACTTACATAAGACGGTTTCCTTCTTTTTCGGGAAACCGTCTTTGTTTTTTTTTACGGAATACTCTGAAGCGTCTCTTTCGCGAAAGCAATCCATTCACGCGTGGCATACGACAGGTAGCTGTCTCGGCGCCAGATCATGGCAAGATGCCACGGAATGATTGGTGAGATTAGTGGGATGACCCGCAGACGTTTCTGATCCAGTTCCTTACAGACCGCTTCAGGCAGGAGAGCAATGCCCAAATTCGCCGCTACCATTTCGCTGATAAAATCCCACTGCGTGCTTTTGTACACGACATCCGGCTGGAATCCAAGCTTCTCGCATTCCTCAATAATCCGGTCATGCAGCGTAAAGTCTTCATGGAACAGCAGGAAGGGCTCTTCCTTTAGCGCAATAAGAGACACCTCGTTCTGATTCGCGAGCTTATGCGAGGGAGGGACAACAAGCATCAGATTTTGTCGTAAGAAACAAAACGATTCAAACTTTTCCTCATTAGTTGGCAGCAAAATAACCCCGATATCCAGTTCCCCTGAGCCTACATCGGCTTCAACTTTTTTGGCTCCATGCTCAAACAGCTGCATCGTAATTTTGGGGTATTTCTCCCTAAACTTTCCGATAATACGAGGAAAAAAAGTAACGCCTACCATCGGAGGAAGGCCAATACGGATATGGCCCGCCTTCAGCTCCATTAATTCGGACAGGCTGGAGTTCATATTGCTGAACGACTGGACCATTTGCTGAGCTTGCGTCAACAGAATAGAGCCAGCATCGGTTAACGCAATTCTTTTCCCGGTACGCTCGAACAAGACGACGCCAAGCTCCTCTTCGAGGTTTTTGATCATTTTGCTAATGGTCGGCTGAGTGATATAGAGGGATTGAGCTGCCTTCGTGAAGCTTTGCAGGCGGGCAACCTCAACAAAATATTGTAAATGTCGGATATCCAATCGTAAACTTCTCCTTATCCATAGATAAATGGAATGAAAAACATTCTGTAAATGTATTTTACCTATGATAATGGCTGCTGTACACTTCCATTAAAGGGAGTTGGCTGTTATGCGTTTCTTATCGAAAATCATCATTCAAATCTTGTTCTTTATAGTATTCTCATGGATTATGAACCGGCTTGTCCTATGGCTTCACATACCGGTCCCTGGCAGTATTCTAGGCATGATCTTATTGTTTGTAATGCTTCAAATGAAGATTATTCCCCGCAAATATATAGAATCCGGTTCAGATTGGCTTATTGCTACGATGCTGCTCTTTTTTATCCCGCCTGCCGTTGGAATAATAGGGTACCGTCAGCTCATCCTGAATGAAGGTGTCCAAATTGCTTTGGTTATTGGATTAGGGACAATTATCGTTATGTTGTGCAGCGGATTGGTTGCTCAGCAGGTTTCCAAGCGGAAGAGGGGCTCGCGGTTATGATAATTGCAGCAGCAAGCTTACTTATTACGATCATTGTGTATGTAGTTGCAAAAAGGATTTATAAGCAAAAAAGCCATATGCTCTTATCACCAATTATACTTACGCCCGTCGTGTTGATCATCCTGCTGGTGGTCACGAGAACCAGTTATGATGATTATAATGCCGGTGCACATTGGCTGTCCGATATGTTAGGCCCGGCCACAATAGCTTTTGCGATTCCGCTGTCGAGACATTATGAGCTGATAAAGAAACATGCAGCTCAAATTATTGTGAGTGTATTAGCGGGATCAGCGACGGCTGTTGCATCCTCCTTATGGCTTGCAAAAGGATTAGGCTTAAACGATAAAATAACATACAGCCTGATTCCTCATTCTGCAACCACACCTATTGCGATGAATGTGTCACAATCAATCGGAGGGATTCCGACAATCACGGCTGTTGCGGTAATGATTACGGGTATTTTCGGCTCCTTAATTGGTCCGCTTATGATACGTTTGTTCCGAATCCGGAATGCTGTTGCACAAGGTGTGCTGCTTGGTACAAGTGCACATGGAGCCGGTACATCCAAGGCATTTGAGC
The DNA here is from genome assembly GCF_056269375.1 of Paenibacillus sp. J22R56. Taxonomy (NCBI): domain Bacteria; kingdom Bacillati; phylum Bacillota; class Bacilli; order Caryophanales; family Paenibacillaceae; genus Paenibacillus; species Paenibacillus sp. J22R56. Next base: position 70,241 of record NZ_JBWDNV010000005.1, on the reverse strand, counting down.
TGGGTAGTATTTCCGGTACCGTATCCAGTGTGTCCATGATACTAGCCGCCGTTATAACGTTATTCTTGACGCCACTTGTGTTGGGGCATTAATGCTGCTATTGTTACATCCGAAAGGGAGAGTTCATGTGCAAAAATTATCGAAACAACAGACCGTTTTCCTTATTATATTTCTGGTTTTGGTCTGGGGTATTAATTGGCCATTATCCAAATATGCGTTAGATTACATGCCGCCTGTGCTGTTCTCCGGAGTCAGAACCTTACTAGGTGGTGTGCTTCTCCTTTTTGCTGCGATTCCTAGATACCGCCGTTTACGGTTTAAGGAAACTTGGTTCATTTATGTGGTATCTGCTATCGTCAATGTTGTGCTGTATTATGGTCTGCAAACGATTGGTATTCAATATTTGCCTGCCGGATTGTTCTCGGCGCTCGTATTCTTGCAGCCGGTTCTTGTAGGTATTTTCTCTTGGTTATGGCTCGGTGAGCTTATGAACGGGTTGAAAGTGACGGGTCTTGTTCTGGGCTTTGCTGGTGTGGGGGTTATATCTAGTGGAGCGAGTGGCGCATCCGGCCATATCTCCATTGCAGGTGTTCTGCTCGCACTTGGATCGGCGCTAAGCTGGGCGCTTGGCACCATCTATGTGAAGAAGTCCAGCGCTAAGGTAGACAATATATGGTTAGTTACCCTTCAGTTAATGATCGGCGGTTTATTCATGACGGGGCTGGGTTCTGTGACGGAAAGCTGGTCGGATGTGGAATGGAGCGGCGGGTTTATCGCCAGCCTGTTATTTATTTCGATCTTTGTTATTGCACTTGGCTGGCTTGTCTTCTACAAGCTGATGGATTCAGGGGAAGCGAGCAAGGTAGCCTCTTATACGTTCCTGATCCCGCTTGTAGCGATCCTGATCGGAACGATATTCCTTCATGAACCGTTTACCTTTACTCTTTTGATCGGGCTTGTATTTGTACTTTGCAGTATCTACATGGTGAACCGGCCACGCCGCCTGCAACGTTCTTCTGTATAGAAAAATGAACAAATAAAACCGCCTGGGAGGCGGTTTTATTTGTTCATTTGGATAAATTGATGATCATGAATATCCAGCATTTCATAGGCTTTGCCGACCATATCCCGGTCCTTCTCGAATAGATGGGTCGCTTTATCGTATATCCCGCTGAATTTCGCTACATGATTTAATTGCTCAACCATAAACTCTGAATTACATAGAACAATAACCTTTTTGCTGTAAGCTGTAAGCTCTTGCTGGAACTGTACAGCTCTTTCTGCAACCTCAGGTGAGTAGACAACGGGCTGGCCATCAGAAGTGATCATGCCGCGATGATCAACCAACACATCGAGCTCATCTTTACCAAAAGCTGAACAGATCCCAAGAACGATGGAGGACATGTATTCAACATCCTGCTTACCGGAAGCTAATCCATTGACCTGGAAGGAAAGTAGTTTCTTGTCTGGATCCAGCGTATATTGAACTCTATCTTTAAAAGGGATTATAAATTCTTTAGGTTGATAGGCTTGAGTAAGAGAGAAGCGTTCAGTTGAGAACAAATACGCTACTGTAATTTGGAGCGCAGCGGCTATTTTCTCAATGTTCACAATACTGACATTCCGCTCACCGCGTTCAACTCCGCTTATGTAACTCCGATCTAATCCGGCGCGATAGGCGAGATGCTCTTGCGACATTCCGCTCCGGGCCCGTAACTCTTTAATCCGTTGTCCAAACTCGAGGCGAATATCCATAAACAGGACCTCCAGAATCTAGTAGTCTACTTTGAGATTATCTGCTATGTGACTTAAAGTCAACAGACGTATAGGAAGAATCGAGATATCATAAAGTGAAGCTCAAATGAAGTTCATATTCGTAGGAGGATTCTATGCCACTTATCCAAGTGCGAGAGATCTCGATCAACTATCAGATCTATAATGCCAATTCTAAGATGGAAACCATTGTATTTATACATGATTTGGGGCATAACCAGGATGTATGGGAGCCAATCCTTCCTTATATCCAGCAGCATTATCGGGTTGTTGTACTCGATTTGCGCGGACATGGCAACACAGAGAGAGGTGCAGAGCAGCTTAGCTGGGATTTATTTATACAAGATTTGTTCCAGTTCATTATCAATGTAGAGCTAGGTCCTATTCATCTGATGGGCCATGGCTTCGGTGCCACATTGGCGGTTAAGTTCAGCCTACAGCATGCAGATCTGGTTAAAAGTCTTGTTTTGCTTGCAGTTCCGGCCTTTTTACCGAGGGAAACGGTCGGCTCCATTATCCAAAGCCGCAAGCAGCTGACGAGTAATGGGAATATGCTAACACTAGCGGAAAGTATGGTACAGGGGATTTCCAAGCTGCCACCTGACAGCTCATTATTTAAGAAGATGATAACGGCCTATATGTCAGTCCAGCCGGAGACGTATTTTGAAGCTCTTGAATTGTATACAGGAGCCGGGACGAATGAGGATTTTGCCTCGCTCTCTCATCCTACACTAGCCTTGGTTGGTGCCGATGATTCCATCTATTTATCGTCTACTGCTTTATCATCGCAGCTTCTGATGCATTCATCTGTAATCGTTGTTCCTGACGCAACGAATACGTTGTTTATCGATCAGCCTCAGTTCGTATCAGATAAGGTCTATGATTTTATCGAGAATCCTTCCGAGGTACTGACGGATTACGCATCCTTTGAGTGTCATGTCGCGAAGTATGTGATGCAATACTTTAATGATGCCTTTGAAAAGGTATTAACGAAAAAGGCGGTACAGGTTTAACACCTGTATCGCCTTTTTTGTACTATAGATCAGAGAGAATCGGCAATGTGATCAGCACGGTAGTGCCTTGATTAATTGTGGTCTGGTATGTGGATGGCGAAGGTAAGCCTCACTCTATTCCAAGCGGCAAATACGATCAGCAACCGGGAAAGTGACGTTCACAACTACGCACTTTAGTTAATATGCCGTGGCTTATAGCTCTACTCTATTTAGTGATATTGCTTTGATCAGCTGGGCAACCATGCGATTGAAGTGATGACGGCTAAACGTGTAATGAGCGGTACATCGGCAACAACCTTTAGTCCAGCTGCTCCGATCACTAGAGCGGAGTTTATTGACGGATTAATTAAGGCGCTGGGCCTTACAGCTAAGTTCGATTCAAACTTTAACGATATTTTAGAGACTGATGCTTACTGTGACATGGTAGGGATCGCTCGACAACTGGGGATTTTCAAAGGTATAGGCAATGGTAAGTTCCAGCCGAACTCGCCAATTACGAGACAAGAGATGTCAGCGTTTATCGTACATGCTTTGAAGCTTGCAGGTAAAATAGAAGTAACTGGCACAGCGTCGGACCTGAATGGTTTCAAAGACAAATCGGTGATTGCCAAGTATGCGGTAGAGGATATGGCGACACTTGTGAAGTCGGGTATTCTCCTCGGCAGCGGCGGCAAGATCGACCCGCTGGGCAAGGTAACGAAAGCCCAAACAGCCGTTGTGCTGTATCGGATTTACACGAAATAGCTAGAATTGAATCAGTCCCAGAAGCAGCGACGCTTCTGGGACTGATTTTTTTCGATTTAAGGTCCCTAAAAGGCCTTAAATCTCTTCCAGAAGGCAAGAGTAGGGCACTTAAGGTCCCCAAGAGACCTTAAGTCATCAAGAATATCTGAATATAAGATGAAAAAGGATGTTATCGAAAACTTAAGGTCCCTGGAGGGCCTTAAGTTGCTGAGTACATATAAAATGAAGTCACTTAAGGTCCAGAAAGGGCCTTAAGTTTTAATGAAAGTTTGATGGAGGTTATTTCCTAAAAACAGATAAGGAAGTATTTGACAAAACGACGCATTTTGTTGTAAAAATATACTAATACAATTTTATACCAAATTGCGATGATGAAGAGAGTAAGCATAATGAATACTCCAGAGAGCTGATGGATGGTGCGAATCAGTGTAGGGATTATGCCGAAGTGGGCTTCTGAGCATCCAAACCGAAAGTTAAGTTGAGTAGGCTTTGGCGAAAGTCTCGTCGTTACAAGAGACGCGTATTCAAACCTTTATTAGGTTTCGATACGTTAAAGTGAGTCCGATCAAAATTCGGGCTAATTAAGGTGGTATCACGGGGTTTCTCGTCCTTTTCAGGACGGGAGCCCCTTTTTTATTTATATCGAGGAGGGATAGGATAACATGAGCGACAAGATCGTATTAACAGGAATTAAGCCAACGGGGCAAGTCCATGTAGGAAACTACATTGCCGCAATTAAGCCTGCTTTGCAGATTGCCCAGAATAGCCATTGCACCGCTTTATATTTTGTAGCGGACTATCATGGATTTACGTTCATTCAGAATCGGGAATTATTTAATGAACTTTCATACGGGATTGCCGCGACATGGCTGGCTTTAGGTCTGGATCCGGAGAAAGTCATTTTCTATAGACAATCGGATGTACCGGAAATCTTTGAGCTTAGCTGGATCCTATCCTGCCTTGCACCAAAAGGACTGATGAATCGTGCTCATGCCTATAAAGCTGTCGTTGATAAGAACGAACAACTGGGACTCGATATGGACACTGGCGTTAATATGGGGTTGTTCACGTATCCGATTTTGATGGCGGCGGATATTTTACTGTTCCAAACCGATGAAGTGCCGGTCGGCAAGGATCAGATCCAGCATGTAGAGATCGCGCGAGATCTTGCAGAAGCATTTAACAGAAATTATGGAGACACGCTTAAATTACCTAGCTATATCGTTGATGATCAAACAGCGGTTATCCCAGGATTGGACGGCCGGAAAATGAGTAAAAGCTACAACAATACGATTCCGCTTTTCGAATCGGCCGCGAATCTAAAAAAATTGATTAACAGAATCAAAACAGACTCCACCGCTCCTCATGAGCCTAAAGATCCTGATTCGTCGAATATTTTCTTATTGTACAAAGAGTTTGCATCAGCGGCTCAAGTAGAAAAGTTAAGAGACAATTTCCATAGCGGTATCAGTTGGGGAGACGCTAAGCAAGAATTATACCAAGTCATGAACGCGTACTTGGAGCAGCCGCGGGAAAAGTACCATAAACTTATGGCTTCTCGAGATGAGATTGACGAGATACTAAGTGCAGGAGCCAAGAAGGCAAGGGCGATGGCTCAGCCATTGCTGGAGCAGGTTAAACAAAGGATTGGACGATACAGATGAAATATATGTTAAAATATAGCTTCTAAAATAGAAAGTGCCTCCTATCCAAGAGGTGCTTTTTTTGCCTTTAAAATTAACTTGAGATGAGAGAAACTGCTATTTCCTTCGTTATATAGGGTGTGTTGGTTTTACAAATAAAGGAGGACCGTAATTGAGATCGAATGAGGATAACTTTATCCAGCGGCTGAAGCGTAAAAAAGAAGATGCATTAGAATTCATCATTGATAAATACTTACCGCTTATAAAAGGGGTAACTTACAAGGTTCTTTCCCCTTTGGATAACGATGGCATGATAGAGGAATGTATCAACGATATTTTTCTTTCTGTATGGAATAATTCGAGTAAATTTGATGGAGACTCCACTGATTTTAAGAAATGGATTTGTGCGGTTGCTAAGTTTAAGGCTATCGATTACTACAGACGGGCCAGTAAAAAAGTGGAGTTTACCTCAACTGATGTGGAGCTCCAGCATGGGATGTCGGCAGAAGATGAACTTATTATGAGCGAAAATAAAAAGGAACTCATCCAACTCATTAATTTGTTAGAGCCAGTTGATCGGAATATCTTTGTTATGAAATTTTTTCTGGGTTTAAAGACGGACGATATATCCAGCAAACTTGGTCTGACCAGAGCCTCGATAGACAATCGAATCTATAGAGGGAAGAAGAAACTTTATAACAAGGTTAATCCTGGAGGTCAAATATGATGAAGGATATCTATGAATTAATAAATGAAATGGACATCGATGAGAACGAATTTGAGGAAATGGAAGTAAGTGAATTAGAACGAACTAAAGTTAAAAGAGCAGTGATGTCCTCCATTCTCCCACGGAAAAGACGATGGACAAGGAATGCTGCGGCAGCTCTCCTCTTAGCCGGTTTATCAACTGCCTTGCTTGGGATGACTTTCCCCGCTTACGCTAACAGCATCCCTGTAATCGATAATATTTTCAGATTTTTGGATGTGGGAAGATCGGGGCTTTTTGATCACTATAAGGAGTATTCCAGCGCAATGAACGTAGCAGAAGAAAATAACGGGATTAAAATCACTATAAATGATGCGGTATTTGACGGCGAAACCGCATTTTTAACTTATTCTTTAGAGAGTAATCAGGATTTAGGGACTCATCCTATTGTACACAGTTTATTGGATATGAAGGGTGCAGATGGTGTAGCGGGCAGCAACCAAATATCTAAAGTAGGAAATAACAAATACGTAGGCTTAATGACGGGAACCAGCTTTAGTCAGGATAAGGATCGAGAAACTGCAAATATCAAATGGGATATTGGAACTATATGGAAGCAAGACAGTAGGGTGGAAATAACAGGGGATTGGAATTTTTCGCTGAAGCTAAAAGCAACCGAAAGCAGCACACAACGGATTGATCGCAGTATAGAGCACGACGGCGTTACGGTTCATCTTGATAAAATAACGGTCACACCAATATCTTTTATTATTTATTACGATCAAGTGGTTAACCAGAAGATTAGAGCGAAGTGGGACGCCGTAGATATTGGAATAAAAGTGAAAGATGATTTAGGGAATCTTTACTCAGGTCAAAGTAATGGAGGTGCGGGGGATAAAGAGGGATATAATATGAGCTGGAGTAAAACATTTGAGAAATTAGATCTAAAAGCAACGAAGCTTATTATTACTCCTCAGCTTTCTTTATATAATCATACCTCTGATAATCATGGTTCAGTGGAAATGACGAGAGAAGGATCTGATGAGGAAAGTACGGTACAACAGGGAAAAGATAATGAACAAGAAGAGGTTATACTAGAAGATATCATTGTTGAATTAAAGAAGTGATAAAATAAACAAGCAATCAGACGAGCCGCTGGGCTGTATCAGATTGCTTATTTTTTAATACAACCGATTCTTATATCCATCATCAAGCCTTGCAGCAATGACTTCCGGAGTTGCTCCGTCAATCTTCGCATGCTCGGAAATGATCTTAGCTGGCGAAGGCAGCTGCTCTTTGCTTAACCATGTCTCGGGCTTCCAGAGCTGGGAGCGGAAGAAGGCTTTGGCGCAGTGCAAATAACATTCTTCAACTTCAACAATAATTCCGATCAGAGGAATGCGGTCTTTTACAGCCAGCTGCTTCAGGAGCTCCATATCTTTCGTAATAGATGCGCGGCCATTTATTCGAAGTGTTTCGCCGAGACCAGGGATCAAAAACTCCATACCGATATGAGGATTAGACAGAATGTTGCGTAAGGTATCGATTCTTTTGTTGCCTGGACGCTCTGGGATTACGAGATGCTTGTCATCCAGGACATGTACAAATCCGGGGGCATCACCTCTAGGTGAGACATCACATTTACCATGAGAATCAGACGTTGAAAGGAATACAAAAGGTGATTTATTGATAAAGTCCCGGCAGTTATGATCAATGGCAGGAATAACCTTATGCTCAACCAGCTCGCTTGGAAAACCAATAAGTGATCGAAGTTCAGCTTCCGTATGAATGGTTTGGGTTCTATCTATTCCTATCAAAAGCAGCCACCCTTTCTTTACGTAAATAATATTAGATAATTTTACCATAGGGAGAGCGTGAGGATACAGTCAAACATTGCCAAAATATAAGTTGCAAAGTTTATTCTGCCTGCTTGGATGGCGATAATGGAAAGAAAGACATAGCGAAGCAGCAAGAAGTTGTTAAATTTAAAAGTTTAATGACCAAATAGTCAAGTCTGATGATGAATTGTGTGTTACTATAAAGAACTGAAGGATAAATTACATTGGGTTGTCAACGGCGCAAGTTAAGGATAACGTTGTAATATCCGGTAATTATAAAAGTGAAATATTTAAAGAACGGATGGGATCATTTGAGTCAACGTGGATTTAACAATGAATTGCCTGAGAATTATGATGAATTAAAAGCAGCAGCTAATCGATCTAATTGGAGAGAACGTCTGGATGCAGTTGAAGAGCTGGGCCAGTCGAGCCATCCGAAAATCATCGATGTACTAACGCATAGATTGAATAACGATTCCGTGTACACCGTTCAAGAAGCTGCTTATCGTAAGCTTAGGGCATTTGGTGAGGATGTTCAGCTGCCAGCACAGAAAAAAGGCGATCCGATTAAAGGAACCGCAAAAATCCTGATTCGTATTAAGAAAAGCTTGCCAGAAGGTCATTCTTATGAAGAGTTTAAAGAAAAGCTAAGAAAAATGCGACTTGATGTGTATGATGCCTATGATGGTGTCAAGGGCGCAGACTTTGATAACTGGCTGGAATCGACTTGGGCATCTTTATCCAAAAGATAGGTTAGACAAAAACGAAAAGGAGTGTTTATTTGAGAAAACAAAAACCGATGTCGATGGAAGACCTGTTGAAGGATCTTCAAGGACAAAAAAACATGCAGGAAGACCCGAACAATATTTCATTAGACAAATTGTTTAATGGATCGTTTATGAGAAAGCATTCGAGTTTCGATAGTTTTGCGGAGTTTCTGGAAAAAGGTAACTTCCAAGCTTCGACGCAAGCAGAAATCAATAACATCCATGAGGAATTGTTTGATCGTCATGTGGCAAGAGAAACGAAATTTAACAGCTGGAAATCAATGCTGGATACAGCAAATTCGGAATACAAGCCTGTTAATTAAGCAGCAATGCAAGAATAAAAGGATCGAAAAGCGAATCGCTTTTCGGTCCTTTTTTATGTTCCGAAAATCCTCCCTCTTACAACCGAATATTAGGGATAGTTCATTGCATGACACTCTTCTACTATGGAATTAAGCGTTTACAACCGGAAGGGGTTGTTTGTATTGAACGAAAGTAGGCAGACCACGAAAACCTGGCAGGCTTCCCTGCAAGCTTATCGCCCAATGGAACCAATCAAGCCACGGACGGATGAAGATATTGCGGTGCAAGTAGACAAGCTGCTTGGACAGCTGACCATAGATCAGAAAATTGGACAAATGAGTCAGGTGCTTGGCTCCCAGGTTTCACTTGGAGGAGATGTCGAGTCAGAAAGTGTAGAGAAGCTGCAGGAGCAGGGACGTGTAGGGACGGTACTTGGCGCAATTGAGTCGGAGCGTGTATTTGATCTGCAGCGGATGGCAGTCGAGAAGTCGCCGCACGGCATCCCACTCTTGTTTAACTCCGATCTTATTCACGGCTTCCATACGATTTTCCCTGTTCCACTAGCATGGTCCTGCAGCTGGGACCCGGAAGCAATCAAACGTGCTTGTGTAATCGCAGAAAAAGAAGCAACCGCGACTGGCATTACGTATAACCATGCTCCAATGGTAGATATCTCGCGTGACCCGCGGTGGGGGCGTGTGGTTGAAGGAGCTGGTGAAGACACGTATCTGGGAGGGCTGATTGCAAAAGCTCAAGTTGAGGGCTATCAGGGGGACAGCTTGTTCAGCGAAGAGACGATGCTTGCTTGTTTGAAGCATTTTATCGGATATGGCGCTGGGGAAGCGGGCAGGGATTATAACACGGTCGACTTTTCCGAAAGAACGCTTCGTGATGTCTATCTTCCTCCATTCCAAGCCGGGATAGAAGCAGGAGCAGCGTCCGTCATGAATGGCTTCAATCAATATGATGGGATCCCATGTGCGGCGAGTGAGTTTTTGTTGAAGGAATTGCTTCGGGGCGAGCTTGGCTTCGATGGGATGATAATCTCGGATTTTGGCTCCATTGAGGAGATCATTGCTCATGGTGCGGCAAAAGACAGCAAGGATGCTGCGAAGCTTGCGCTGGATGCAACGATGGATATTGAGATGGTGACCCGCGCATATGCTGCTTATCTTCCGAAGCTGATTTCTGAAGGTAAAGTGAAGGAAGAGCAGCTCGATCTGGCCGTTAGACGAATCATTACTTTCGAATATAAGATCGGCATCATGGATGATCCATTCCGATATATTCGGCCGGAGAAGGAAGCGGAGTATCATTTCCATCCTGATCATCTGAAGGAAAGCAAGGAGCTTGCGCTTAAATCTGCAGTTCTATTGAAAAATGACGGCGTTTTGCCACTCGATAAGACGATCAAACGCCTTGCCATTATTGGACCATTCGGAGACAGTAAGGATCAGCTTGGCCCTTGGCAAGGAACAAAATACCATGAGCAGACGATCACACTTGCGGAAGGTATTCGCCAGCTTGTTCCCCATATGGAGCTGGACATTGTAAAAGGCTGCGAAGTGAATGGGGAAATCGAAGACGGCATGATGGAAGCTTGCTGTAAAAGAGGCTGAGGTGGTCGTGCTTGCACTTGGTGAGACATGGACCATGAGCGGTGAGGCGGCTTCCCGGATGGATATCGGACTTCCTGAGGTTCAACAACAGCTGGCTGAATTTATTTTGGAGCTGGGCAAGCCAACGGTCCTGGTTCTTACTAATGGGCAGACCACTAGTATTTAATGGGCTCGATACGAAAGTAAATGCCATTCTGGAAACCTGGTTCCTCGGCTCCTGTGCTGGTGCGGCAACGGCTGATATTTTGTTCGGCGAATACAATCCTACCGGAAAGCTGACGATGAGTTTCCCTCGTAGTGAAGGACAAACCCCTGTTTACTATAACCATTTCCAAACAGGCAGACCAGTGACAGAGAGCAATCAACATGAGACATTCCTTTCAAAATATATTGACGGACCTAATGATCCACTCTATCCGTTTGGCTATGGTCTTAGCTTTACGACCTTTGCTTATTCGGAGATTACGCTGGATCAAACGGCTATGCAGCGAACGGAGACGATTACAGCAACCATATCGGTTACCAATAACGGAGATTATGCAGGTGAAGAGACGGTTCAGCTTTATATCAGAGATCATTACGGCAGTACCGTACGACCGGTAAAACGTTTGAGAGGGTTCCAAAAGGTTTATCTTGAACCAGGCGAGACGAAGGAAGTAAGCTTCCAGATTACAGAAGAAGACTTGAAGTATCATGATAAGCAGCTTCGTTATTGCGCAGAGGAAGGGGAGTTTACAGTATATATCGGTGGTAACTCCAAGGAAGTGCAAGGTGCGCTGTTCGAATTAATCAAATAAGAATAGATCATGCCGATCCATTAAGGATCGGCTCTTTTTATTTGGACCAATTAGTGAATTATGACCGCTGTCCCTCAGTTCGGCTTCGATACTGCCGCGGCGTACAGCCGTATCGCTGGCGGAACACGGTATTGAAATAACTAAGGCTGTTAAACCCTACATCAAGGGCAACCTCCATAATTTTCGCATCGGACTGCCGCAGGCGATTCGCCGCCAGTTGTACGCGGTAATTATTCATGTATTCGATTGGACTTTTTGTTGTTATCCGTTTGAAAAATCGGCAAAAATAAGATTCGCTCATTCGCGCAAGCTCAGCAAGCTTTTGCAAGGGGATAGGATCGGCGTAATGCTGCTCGATATATTCGATTACAGTCTTGAGCCTTTCAATCCGATACCCTTCCTGCTCAGGTTTTGCCCGGGCAGCCGTTCCGCCGAGGTTGATCAGCCTAGATATAATGCCGTACAGCAATCCTTTAATCGTAAGCTCCGGAGCCATTAGACTCATACGATTAACTGCAAACAGTTGATCCAACAGGATCAATAAATCCTGCATGTTTCCAGGCTCTCGCCGCAGATGAACAGGTACATCATATCTTCTCTCCAATACAGGAGAAATATAACGGTCAAATAAATAATCAATTGATCCGCTGTTGAACAAGCTGGAATGAAACACGACAGCGGAGAAGGAGCACGGCTGATCTCCAACAACATATCCTGAGTGCAGTTCCCCTGAATTTACGAAGATTGCTTCGCCTGCTTGAAGCTCGTAATCATTCATATCGACGCGAAATACAGCCGTTCCTTCCGTCACCATCAGAAGCTCCAGTTCATCATGCCAATGCAGGTCGAGCAGTGGTGCATCCGGTGGGCAAGTGATGTCATACAAGCTTACCGGATAGATCGGATTGCCATGTTTTCGTGCTTCTTTTAGTCTTGATTTATCCATTTATAAGAACTCCTAACGATTCGGATGACAAATGTCAAAATCGTGATAATAATGGGCAATATTTAGGCAGAGTTAAACAAGATAAGACAATATTATTATAACATAACCGCTTACAAGGTACGAGAAGCTACTAAGTGGGCAAACTTATGCTGGGAGGTTTCCATTCAATGAAATTTACAGATGGTTATTGGCAAATTCGCGAAGGCGTAGAGATGCAGCATCCGGTAGATGTACGTGAAGTGAAAGAAAAGAACGGAAAGCTGACAGCTTACTGTGCAACGAAGCCGATTAATATTAAAGGGGATACGCTGAACGGCACCCTGCTGACAGCTGAGATCAGCTCTCCAATTCCAGACGTTATCAAAGTACGCTGGATCCATCATGCGGGCGTTAAACAAATTGGCCCAGAGTTTGAAATTAACGAAGATGCTAACCATAGCGTTACTGTCGAAAGTGACGAGCAGTACACAACCCTGACTAGCGGCGGCCTGCAGGCTCGCATTCGCAAATCGCCATCATGGGGCCTTGAGTTCTATCAGAATGGCCGCAGGATGACAGGCACAGCGCATAAAGCTGCTGCTTATGTGAAAGACCAAGGTAAACCTTACTTCCGCGAAATGCTGGATCTTGGGGTAGGGGAGCAAGTATACGGTCTTGGCGAGCGCTTCACACCTTTCATTAAGAATGGACAAGTCGTAGATTCTTGGAACGAAGACGGCGGCACAAGCTCCGAGCAAGCTTACAAAAACGTACCATTCTATCTGTCCAGCGCAGGTTATGGTGTATTCGTTAACCATCCGGAACGCGTATCGTTTGAGGTTGGTTCTGAAGCGGTATCGAAGGTTGGCTTCAGCGTACCAGGCGAGCATTTGGAATACTTCATCGTTGGTGGTAATACATTGAAGGATGTTCTCGACAACTACACCAAGCTGACTGGTAAGCCAGCATTGCCGCCTGCATGGTCGTTTGGCCTCTGGCTGACAACATCATTCACAACGGATTATGATGAAGCAACGGTGAACAGCTTCATCGAAGGTATGGCAGAGCGTAACCTTCCGCTTCATGTCTTCCACTTCGACTGCTTCTGGATGAAAGAATATGAATGGTGTAACTTTGAGTGGGATGCAGACATGTTCCCGGATCCAGTAGGGATGCTGCGCCGTTTGAAAGAGCGCGGACTCCGTATTTGCGTATGGATTAACTCCTACATCGCTCAAAAATCGCCGCTGTTCCAAGAAGGAATGGAAAATGGCTACTTGGTTCGCACGAAAGACGGAAGCGTATGGCAATGGGACAAATGGCAAGCGGGCATGGGTCTTGTTGACTTCACAAACCCGGAAGCTGTGAAATGGTTCAAAGGCCATCTGAAACGTCTGATGGACATGGGCGTTGACTGCTTCAAAACAGACTTCGGCGAGCGGATTCCAACAGATGTTGTCTACTTCGACGGTTCTGATCCAATGAAGATGCACAACTATTACACACAGCTGTATAACAAAGCCGTATTTGAAGTGCTTGAGGAAAATCGTGGTAAGAGCGAAGCAATGCTGTTTGCACGTTCGGCTACTGCCGGCGGTCAACAATACCCAGTTCACTGGGGAGGCGATTGCTCAGCGAACTATGACTCGATGGCGGAATCCCTCCGCGGCGGTCTGTCGCTTGGTCTTTCCGGCTTTGGCTTCTGGAGCCATGATATTAGCGGCTTCGAACGGACAGCACCACCAGACATCTACAAACGTTGGGTTGCCTTTGGTATGCTCAGCTCGCATAGCCGTCTGCACGGCAATGAATCGTACCGCGTACCTTGGCTGTTCGACGAAGAGTCCGTTGATGTGCTTCGTTACTTCACCGAGCTTAAGAGCAGCTTGATGCCATACCTGTTCAATCATGCAGTTGAAGCAACGGAGAAAGGACTGCCAATGATGCGAGCGATGGTTCTGGAGTTCCCTGAGGACCCAACTACTCATTATTTGGACCGTCAATACATGCTGGGTGAAAACCTGCTTGTTGCTCCAATCTTCAATACTGAAGGTACGGTTAAATACTATGTACCAGCAGGCAAATGGACAAGCTTGATCGATGGCACTGCAGTTGAAGGCGGCAAATGGGTAGAAGAGCATCACGGTTACAGCTCGATTCCATTGCTTGTTCGTCCAAACACGCTTCTTGCGATTGGCAGTGACAACCAAAAGCCTGACTACGACTATGCAGATAACGTTACGCTGCACCTGTTCGAGCTTGAAGACGGTGCAACAGCTACTGCCGTTATTCATGATCTGAGCGGTAAGCCGCAAGCAACTGCAACAGCTGTTCGTACAGGAAGCACAATCGAGATCAGCTATGAAGGCACAGGCAAGCCATGGCATGTTGTTCTGCGTGGTATCGAGCAAGCAGCTTCAGTTGAAGGTGCAGGCACACAAACAAGCCAAGAAGGCTTGAAGCTTACGCCTCACGGACAAAAGATTATTGTTAACCTGTAATTGAATCACGACCAGCCGCTTACTCAATCGAGTAAGCGGCTGTTTGCGAATTCGCTTTATTCGTATAAAAAAAGCCCGGAAGGCTTAAGGCTCACGCCTTTCACACTTCCGGACTCAATATTATTTACCGAAACGGAACCAGCCAAGCTTGGTTTCACCTTCGCCTTGTACAACCAGATACAGGCTGTGGTGACCGGCGGCTTGCTCAATAGAGCAGGATGCCGTCTGCCAATTCGCTGTACCAGCTTGCAATGTGCAGCTTCCGGCCAATGGACCATCTGGCGCATCTAGTCTAATCTCAATGGTTACGGCGCTTAGTGCCTGTGCTCTTACTTCAAAGAAGCAGACTTCTTCGCCAAACACGGCATCATCGTAACGGAGCCATGCACCGGACGCTGTAGTTGCAGCGCTGTCGCCGCCTTCTGTGTTGTCGCTGATGATAACATTTGAATAGACATCATAGTTCACTGCAGCAGTTACTTGGCACAGATCACGAGGTGGGATCGTTTCGCCAGCAACACTTAATGTTCCTTCCAAGCGGATATCGCCGGAGGATGCGCCAACGAGGAACGCATAATTGCCTTGCTCTACGCACATTTTGTTTCGTGTTACGTCCCAGAATGCCAGCTCAGAAATGTCTATCTCGAAGCGGACTTCAGTCGATTGACCAGCAGCCAAAGCCAATCTTTCGAACGATTGCAGCTGTCTGAGCGGACGTTTAACACGTGAATCAAGCGCTCTCGTATAAAGCTGGACAACCTCTTCGCCGTCAACATTGCTGACATTCGTTACACGGAAGTTTAACGTAACCGAATCAGCGGACTGTTCAAGGTTAAGAGCTTCATATTGGAAGCGGCTGTACGACAAGCCGTGACCAAATGGATAAAGCGGTTTGCCTGCAAAGTACTGATAAGTGCGCTCGCTTTTAATAATATCGTAGTCCATAAACTCGCCAAGCTGATCGGTCGACTCGTACCAGGTCATGTTTACGCGTCCTGCAGGATTGTAATCGCCGAATAAGACATCTGCCAAGGCATGGCCAAGTTCTTGACCTGCGTGTGACATATAGAGGATAGCAGGAATGTTCTGCTGAACCCAAGGTATCGCAAATGGATAGCTGCCAACAATAACAACAACCGTATTTGGATTCACGGCATGCACTTCACGAATCAATTTTTCTTGATAAGCAGCAAGCGTTAAGTCAGGACGGTCAATGGTTTCTTTGCCGTTAATGAGTGGGTGGTTACCTACTACAACGACAGCAACCTCAGCATGACGGGCAGCTTCTACAGCTTCCGCAAGGCCATCTGTTTCTTTTACTACTGCGAATGGTTCGGCAATAATAGCATCGCCGTCTTGCACTTCAAGAGTGCCGGTCTCGGCGTTAACCGTAACAGGGCGGTTGTTCCAAGTAGTGAAGGTTACGACATTCTCATCTTGCTGCGGGCGAACGTGGAACACTTCTTTCGTGAACCATTCCCAAATATGCTCTGAGGATGCAGTGACTTTCTCATCGTCCGTTGATAAATACAGCTTGTTGTTCTCTGCAACGATTGTATGGTTGTCCCAGCCCCAGTCCGTTGTCTCGAACACTTCTGCTGAGCTGGATGCTTGTGAATTTGCGGCAAGCGGGTTTTTCTCGCCATCTGTGAGCGTAACGTAACGGCCATTTTTGAGCGATTTCAGCTTAACTCGATTGCTTGCGGTAGCAAGGCTTACGGTTTGCTCAGGACCATTCATCTTGGCTTTAATGCCTTCAAATGGTGTAATGGCATATGGCATCAAGCCGCTATACCAATCGCGGTATACAATGCCGGCAAGTGGGCCGATAACCGCAACCTTGGACAATTTATCTGACTGCAGCGGCAGGATACCGTCATTTTTAAGCAGCACGATGCTTTTACGGACAGAATCCAGTGCAAGCTCGGCATGTTCAGGCTTCATAATAACGGAATCATCGATCGCCGCATAAGGGTTACGAGATGCAGGATCAAATTCACCAAGGCGGAACCGCACACGGAACGTATTGCGAAGCGCAATATCCAGGTCGTTCTCCGTTAACATGCCATCTGCAAGGGCGTCACGGATGGCTTGCTTCGAGATCGGATGATCATCGGTAATACTGTCTACACCGGCTTTAATAGTCAGGGCGACAGCTTCTTTATACGTATCCACGTATTTATGATCATTCACTGTGCCAAGTACATCGCCCGCATCACTGACAACAAAGCCGTTCATGCCCCATTCCCGTTTGACGATCGTATTTACGTCAGGATTAAGGTTGGCAGGGACACCATTCACAGAGTTGTAAGCCGTCATCATCGACAGTGCTCCACCTTCTTTGAATGGAATTTCGAAGGCTTTCAAATAGTATTCATGCTTGTTGCGCGGATCCAGGCTGACGGAGCATTCTCCTCGGTTAATCTCATTGTTGTTGCCGATAAAATGCTTAAGCGAAGCGACTGCTTTCACATAGAAAGGATGGTCGCCTTGAATACCTTGAGTGATTGCTGCTGACAGCTTGCCAGTCAGATGTGGGTCCTCACCGTAAGCTTCTTCAGTACGGCCCCAGCGCGGGTCACGTTCCATATCGACAGTAGGCGCCCATAAGGTCAGACCGTTATGCGAAGGATTCTGGTGATAGAAGCCGCGGGCTTCATCGCCAATCACGCTGCCGATTTGTTTCAATAAACCTTTGTCCCATGTACAAGCAAGACCAATTGGCTGAGGGAACGTAGTTGCTTCGCCAAGCCATGCCATACCGTGTGCAGCTTCGGTTCCGTGCTTGTATGCTTTGACGCCAAGATGAGTGATCTCGTCCTGGTATTGGCACATCAGATTGATTTTTTCCTCGAGTGTAAATCGGTTAACCAAATCATTAACACGCTGCTCAAGTGGCAGGTCGGGGTTTTGGAATGGATAATTCTGAGTCATTAAAAAGGTCAGCTCCTTTTAATTGTAAGGGGTTTCAACGATTCTAACATGTGGGAGTTCCAGTTCATACCCGAACAATTGGAGATAAAATCCCTGTACAATTAGCGTTTAAACGCCTAGAATGTAAACGCAATCAAATTTTCTGTTCTGGTGACAGGGGGCTGGCAAGATGTTTCATATGTTCTCACACCTGCTTAATAATGTGAAACTGAGAACAAAGCTCATCCTATCCTGTATCGTAGTCCTCTTCATTCCAATTCTGATTGTTGGCGTGTTCCTGACTAACGAGCTGCGCAATATGGCGCTGGATAATGCGATGGAGCAGACACATACAAACGTTCAACGTGTGAAAGCAAGAACAACCGAGCTAATGAATGTCGCGTACGACAGTGCCTATCGATTGGAA
Organism: Paenibacillus sp. J22R56; assembly: GCF_056269375.1. Taxonomy (NCBI): domain Bacteria; kingdom Bacillati; phylum Bacillota; class Bacilli; order Caryophanales; family Paenibacillaceae; genus Paenibacillus; species Paenibacillus sp. J22R56. The sequence continues at coordinate 52,272 of NZ_JBWDNV010000005.1, read as the reverse complement.
AATAACGGACGGCTGGAGACCGTTACGAACCGCCGTTATGAATCGACCTACGAAGTAGTAGCTGCTTATCGGGAGTACACCGACTTCAATGAAATTCGCCAGCAGCATGATGAAGTAGCGAACATCCGGTTCTATATGGAGAATCCTACGATGCTCAATAACTGGGACTTTATTCAGCCGGACAAGTCCATTAAGGAAGCAGCATGGTACAAGACCGCATTGACACCTGGAAGTGGGGTAAACTGGTATTACCTTGAAGACGAGCGGGATAAACGAAATTACTTGAGTCTGGTGCGCGAGATAAATTTTGCAGACAACAACACAAGTGGTGTCCTCGTCATTACGTTAAATATGTCGATGATGAACAGTATCTTGAATCAGGAATCCTTTGAGACCATGATCGTTGATGATAATAACCAGATTGTTGCGGCTAACAGGATAGGGAGAACCGGTAAAACGCTGCAAGAAATTGATTTCGAGCAAAGTATTGTACAGGAGAAGAGCGGCATGTATTCGGCGGATATCGACGGCCAAGCTTCTCGTGTGCTGATTGAGCCTCTTGTACCGGAATCAAGCGGCAACACGCTTCGGATCATCTCGGTCTTCTCTGTAGATACCATCGTGAAGGATGCCAATCACATTAAATCATTGGCGTTTACGGTTATTTCAATCAGTTTGATTATTGCTATATTTCTCATAATCGGAGTATCCACCATTATTACGAAGAGGATGCTTCGGTTAAGCAAGCATATTACGAAGGTTGCCACAGGCAAGCTGGATATCGTGATGGAAATTGACGGCAAGGATGAGATTGGCCAGTTATCCCGGCAATTTAACTCCATGGTATCGAGCATTAATGGTCTGGTCGAAGAAGTGCAGGAAACGAACAAGATGAAGAACCTGCTTGAATCCAAGCAAAATGAAATCAAGCTGAAAATGATGGCGAGCCAGATTAATCCCCATTTCCTGTTTAATGCGCTGGAATCGATCCGGATGAAGGCTCATTTGAAAGGGGAAAAGGAGATTTCCCAAGTTGTCCGTCTGCTCGGCAAGCTGATGCGGCGTAGTATTGAGGTGACGCAGCGCATGACCTACCTTGCTGACGAGATGGATATTGTCCGTTGTTATTTGGATATTCAGAAATTCAGATATGAGGATCGTTTATCCTACGAGCTTCATATCGATCCGATTGTGGAGAAAGTATCGATTCCACCTCTTATCATTCAACCGCTGGTTGAGAATGCCGTTATTCATGGCTTTGAGAATAAGGTGGAGGGCGGCGTTGTGATCGTTCGCGCAACTAGTGAAGGTGACCTTGTCCGGATCGAAGTGATTGATAATGGGGCGGGAATGACGCAGGAGAAAATCGATAGTGTAGCTGACCAATTAAGCGAAACGGAAGACGCTGAGAACAATCGAATTGGACTACGCAATGTTCATCTTCGGCTGCAGTTGACCTACGGCCAGGAGCATGGTCTTCAATTCGAGAGCGAACCAGGTATTGGGACAAAGGTTTCCTTTACCTTACCTTTTGGGGAGGATTTATATGTATAAAGTATTACTTGTAGACGATGAACCGATGATCCGTGAAGGTCTTCGCACCTTGCTGGAATGGGAAAGCCTTGGCTACGAGGTTGTAGATACGGCAGCTAATGGAAAAGATGCTCTTCGCAAATGCGAGCAGTATGAGCTGGATCTCATTATTGCCGATATCCGAATGCCGGAGATGAACGGGCTTGAGCTGATCAGGACCATTCGAGAAAATGGCGGCAATATGCATGTACTGATCTTAAGTGGTTATGCGGATTTCGAATATGCCAAGCAGGCTATTGTCCAGCGTATAGATGGCTATTTACTTAAGCCCGTAGATGAGGATGAGCTGATCGACTATTTGAATTCCTTGAAGAAAGAGCTGGATATCGAATATGAAGCCCGGCAGAAGCAGCAGGATATGCGTCAAGGGAATGTGGAGGAGGATTTGAAGCAGCTCCTAGCTCAAGGCAGTTTAGGCAATGTGTCACAGCTGCAAACATCCCTTGATTGGAAGGAGTACGAATTGCTCCTAATTAAGACGCATGAACGAAGTGAAGAGGATATGGCAGGACATGCCCAGATCAAGCGGAGACTCTCCGAACGGCTTGAGCAATCCGGGGCAGGTCTGGCCATTGGGATGGAGCCGTACATGCTAATCTTGGTGAACAAAGGCCTGGACAATGAGGCCTTCTGTCGTGATGTGTATGCGATTATTGCCGATGCCTGTGAAGAGCATGGTTCTGACTTTACGGTCGTGTCGGGCGGTAAGGCAGCTGCTGGTATAGCTGATATTCCGGGTGCTTATCAGAAAGCACTGGAACGGATGAGGTTTAGGTTCTTCCTGGAAGGCGGCAAGATCATGCAGGAGGATATTCTGCAGCCCGTAAGCATCTACGAAACCAAACTTGATTGGACGGGGACTGCAGAGAAACTGTATCTGGCTCTTGAAATTGTGAATAGGGATGCTATCAGGCAGCTCATCGAAGAGTCTGCCGAAGCGATGAAGGCGATGGGATTCGGAGAAGCCGAGATTAAATCTGCTTTTGTAGAATTGGTATCGGTTGTTCTCGATAAGCTTGCTTCCAAGCGTCCGGAGCTTCCTGTCCGTGAATACCGTCTACGGATTCCGGAGCTGTACCGGGAATATCGATTCAACTCCCTTGCCAGACGGGTTACCGCCATTATCGAAGAGATTACTGATTCCCTTGATAATACTTCGGCGGACAAGCAAATCAAGCGTATGATCGATCTCATTCACCGGAATTATAAAGAGAACCTCAAAATGGAGACGCTTGCCGAACTATTTAATTACAACAGTGCTTATCTCGGCAAGCTGTTTAAACAGGTTACAGGGGAAAACTTCAACACGTATCTGGATAAAGTACGGATGGAACAAGCGAAAATATTACTTGAGCAAGGGCTTAAGGTCTACCAAGTCGCGGAGATGGTTGGTTATGCAAACGTCGACTATTTCCACAGCAAATTCCGTAAGTATGTAGGTTCTTCGCCTTCCGTGTATAAGAAGAAAGAATCGTAAAAAGAGCGCATGTTTTTCTCTCCCCTGAGAAAAACATGCGTTTTTTAGTGATTGAATCCGCTTACACTAATTTTTATATGATTTTATGCCAAATCCTTTGGGTACCGTAATCTGCCATGAATCCGTTATCATAAATGCATAAGGCAGGAGGGATACCGATGAAAGCGGTCACAACTAGCGTTCAGCAGCAGACGCGCAAGTTAAAGAGAGAGAGAAATTTTTGGAGAACAGTTATCCGTAACAAATACTTATACATGATGTCGCTGCCTTTCGTAATCTGGGTATTCGTATTTAGTTATTACCCACTATGGGGCTGGACAATGGCCTTCCAGAAGTACAAGCCAGCCAGATCATTTGGCGAGCAGGATTGGGTAGGCTTCGATCAATTTAAAACGCTCTTCCAGGACGATACATTCTACCTGGTCATGCGAAATACGCTCGCGATGAGTTTTATGGGGATTATCGCAGGCTTTGCAGTACCCATTGTATTCGCAGTCTTGCTTAATGAAGTTCGGAGTATGGCATTCAAACGGTTCGCGCAAACGATCTCGTATTTGCCTCACTTTGTATCCTGGGTTGTTGTTGCGGGCATTGTGACTAAGATGCTGTCCGCTGATCATGGCACAGTCAATGAGATTCTCATGTGGCTTGGGCTCATCGATCAACCGATTCAGTTTTTATCCAAGGGACATTACTTCTGGGGAATCATAACAATCTCTGATGTGTGGAAAGAGATGGGCTGGAATACGATCATCTATCTCGCAGCCATTGCAGGTATCAGCCAAGAGATGTACGAAGCGGCAAGAGTAGATGGAGCAAATCGTATTAAACAGATATGGCACATTACTTTGCCAGGCATTCGTTCGACGATTGTCATCCTGCTTATTATGTCGATCGGTCACTTGATTCAGATCGGCTTCGAGAAGCAGTTCCTGCTCGGCAACAATCTCGTTCGAGATTACTCACAAGTGCTTGACTTGTATGCACTAGAATATGGTTTGCAATTAAGTCGTTACTCATTTGGTACAGCGATTAATATTTTCAACTCGGTTGTGAGTATCTTCCTGCTGTTCACCGCTAACGGACTGTTCAAAAAAATTACTAAAGAAAGCATCATGTAAGGGGGAGTGCAACCATGAAATCAAAAGGACTATTGGGCGGCGCGCCTCTGTCAGACCGGCTTCTAAGTGTGATCGTATACGCTTTCGTCATATTCGTTATGGTCATCACTTTATATCCGTTTCTGAACGTGCTTGCTCTTTCATTCAATGATTCTGTAGACAGTGTAAGAGGCGGTATTACGATCTTCCCGCGTGATTGGACTTGGGAAAACTACAAAGTTATCTTCTCCTTCAGCGGTTTGATCACAGGTTTCAAAATCTCCGTATTCCGGACAGTAGCCGGTACGGTGGTTGGTTTGATCAGTGCCTCCATGCTCGCGTTTACGCTGAGCCGGCCGGATTTCCAGGGACGTAAGTTCGTCTCGGTCTTCCTGGCGCTGACCATGTATGTATCGGGCGGGTTAATTCCAGTCTATTTCCTGATCCGTGACCTTCACATGATGAATACGTTCTGGGTTTATATCCTTCCAGGTCTCGTAAGTGCCTTTAACGTATTCGTTATCCGTTCCTTTATGGATGGTATCCCGTTTGCCCTGCAAGAGTCTGCAAAGCTTGATGGTGCAAATGATTTCACAATCTATTGGCGCATTATTCTTCCAATGTCGAAGCCGGCGCTTGCAACAATCGCATTGTTCCTGGCCGTTGGGCAATGGAATTCCTGGTTCGATACTTATCTGTACAACGGTTCGAGCGAAGCCTTGACAACCTTGCAGTTCGAATTGATGAAAGTGCTGCAAAGTACGACATCAGGCAATAACGTGGACATCCACAACTCGAACATGACACAAATGATGTCGACCGTCTCGCCTGAATCTGTAAAAATGGCGATTACCATCGTCGTTACGGTTCCAATCCTGCTGGTTTATCCTTTCTTGCAAAGGTATTTCGTCAAAGGGATGACATTAGGCGCTGTAAAAGGCTGATCTAATGATTAGAAGTGGTATTCCTGGGGAAACCCGTTAATACAATATGGATTTCATAAATATATAGGAGGGTTATTTTTATGAATCAAATCAAGAAGTGGTCAGGCCTCGCATTGTCAACAACATTAGTTGCAGGCATGCTGGCTGGATGCGGCAGCAATAACAATAATGAAGAAAACACAGCTAGTCCAGATGCAAGCAACAATGCAAGCACAGAGTCAGCTGCTCCGGAAGATACTTCGCCGCTCAAATTGACGTATTACAGCGAAGATCCATCACCAAACTGGGCAAACATGCAGGACGAAATCGGTAAAAACCTTACAGAGAAAACAGGTATTACTCTTGATGCAGAATTCGCAGTCGGCGACGCGGTTCAAAAATCGTCCCTGATTGCGGCAAGCGGCGAATACCCTGACCTGATCAGCGCTAAACAAAGCATCGCAAAATTCGTTGACGCTGGCGCTGTGCTGGATTTGACTGATCTGATTGATAAATATGCTCCTAACTTAAAGAAACTGTTTGAAGGTAATATGAACCGTCTTCGTTACAGCGATGATGACCATGCCATTTATGTTATTCCATCGTACAACGGTATTGGACAGCAATACTACAACGCAGGCGGCGGTTTCGAGCTGCAGCACCGTGTTGTGAAAGAACTCGGCTACCCGCAAATTCGTACGGTTGCAGACTATGAGAAAGCAATCAAAGACTACCTTGCTCTTCATCCAAAAGATGAGAACGGCAACCCGAATGTCGGTCTGACTTTGAATGCTGATGACTGGCATATGTACATTTCGGTAACGAACCCAGCATTCCTTGCAACTGGCGGTTCCGATGACGGCGAGTTCAACATCAATGTGGATACACAAGAAGTAACGTACCACTTCCGTCGTCCGGAAGAGAAAGAATACTTCAAATGGCTGAACCATATGAACGCTGAAGGCTTGCTTGATCCAGAAAGCTTCGTTCAAAAATACGATCAATACAAAGCGAAAATCGCTTCCGGCCGCGTTCTTGGCTTGATTGACCAAGACTGGGATTACGGCGATGGCGAGAAAGCTCTGAAAGCAGAAGGTAAATTCGATCAAGGCTACGGCCACTACCCAGTTACGATGTCTACAGATGTGAAGGAAGCATCGTTCTGGCCAACAGGCTTCATGGCTGGCAGCGGCGTAGCGATCTCCGTAGACAATCCAGATCCGGTTCGTACAATCAAATTCCTTGACTACCTGGCTTCCGATGAAGGCCAAGTGCTTATGAACTGGGGTATTGAAGGCAAGCAATACAATGTTGTTGACGGCAAACGCGTTATCCCTGAAGATGTTAACAACCGCAAAATCAACGATGCTGTTAACTTCACGAAAGAAACAGGTATTGGTCTCTACAACCTGCTGAGCGGCCACTACGGCGACGGCGTGAAAGATCCAAGCGGCAACTACTACACAACAAACTTCCCAGAGCAAATCGTAGCTGGCTTTAACGATGTAGAGAAGGAAGTTCTTAAAGCTTACAATGCGACAACTTGGAAAGACTTGTTCCCTAAAGAAGAAGAGTTCAAAGTTAAACCTTGGGGTGCAGCTTGGAACATTCCAGTTCCTGGCGACAGTGAAGCAGTAGTTATCGAGAAAAAACTGACTGACATTACTTGGAAACGTATTCCTGAAGCAATCTTGGCTAAGCCAGCAGACTTTGATAAAATTTGGGATGCATACCAACAAGAGTTGGTTAAGGCTGATGTAGAAAAAGCAGAAAGCATCCGTGAAGACCTGGTTAAAGCACGCGTTAAATTGTGGAACGAATAATACGGTTGTAACGATGAGAGAGCCCGATTTATGCGGGCTCTCTTTGGCATCGTAATGGATGGAGGATGAACGATGGGCGGAGCGATAGTGAAGGATTGGAAACTTTGGTACGAGCAGCCTGCGGCAGTATGGGAAGAAGCGCTGCCGATTGGGAATGGACGTATCGGCGGGATGGTATTTGGCGGTACAGATACGGAACAGATATTGTTGAATGAAGACACCTTATGGGCTGGTTTTCCACGAGATCAGATTAATTATGAAGCTCAACGTTATTTGGCTAAAGCACGGCAGCTCATATTTTCCGGGAAATATGAAGAAGCTGAAGCTTTAATCGAATCGACCATGCAAGGGCGAGATGTAGAGCCGTATTTGCCGCTTGGAGGTCTGTCGATTATTCGGCGTGAGGATTCGGAGATGGCTTTATCGGACTATCGTCGTGAGCTTCAACTGAATGATGGAATTGCATCCATGCACTATCGTGATGGGGAAGTAAAAGTTCGTGGTGAATATTTCGTTAGTGCGCCAGATCAAGTGCTGGTAGTGAGATACGAAGCATCTGAAGGTACGATGAACCGTGATCTTGCTTTGGATTCACTGCTTCACTACCGGATTGAGCAGGCTGAAGACGGCGTATTGTGGCTCATTGGACAAGCACCAAGCCATGTGGCAGGTAATTATCATAAAGATCATCCGCTGGACGTTCTCTATGAGGACGAACTTGGACTGCCGTTTGAAATCCGCCTTCAGGTAGAGACAGATGGATCGCTAAGTAACAGTGAGAACGTCCTGCAAGTTCGTAATGCCACGTACTTTAATGTGTATTTAGCTGGAGAAACAGGTTACGCAGGTTACAACATGTCTCCTGATCATAAGGCATGCTCGGAACGTTGTACTGATCGGCTTCAAGCTGCTGCTGCACTTGGATTTGAGGTACTTCGCGAACGTCATACGGCGGATCATCGTGCATTGTTTGACCGAGTATCCTTTTCTTTAGCCCAAAAGGAGTCAGAAGAAGATAAGCCAACTGACCAGAGGCTGATCGATTATCAGGCAACTAAAAATGATCCGCATTTGGAAGCGCTATATTTCCATTACGGCAGATATTTGCTGATGGGAAGCTCGAGGCCGGGTTGTCAGCCAGCCAATCTTCAAGGCATATGGAATCCACATGTCTCGCCTCCGTGGCATAGTGACTACACGATAAACATCAATACACAGATGAACTACTGGCCAGCGGAAGTATGTAATTTAAGCGAATGTCATGAGCCGCTCTTTACAATGCTGGAAGAGATGAGCGTGGTTGGTTCCCGTACGGCGAGCATCCATTATGGTAGCCGGGGTTGGACGGCGCATCATAATGTAGACTTGTGGCGGATGACAACACCAACTGGAGGAAGTGCAAGCTGGGCATTCTGGCCTCTAGGTGGAGCATGGCTTGTCCGGCAGGTATGGGAAAGCTATTTGTATAACATGGACAAAGTATTCCTGGGTGAAAAAGCATATCCGCTTCTAAAAGGTGCGGCATTGTTCTGTCTGGATTGGCTGATTGAAGGTCCTAATGGCGATCTTGTTACGAATCCTTCGACATCTCCGGAGAATAAGTTCCTGACCGCTGATGGTGAGGCATGTAGTGTTTCGTTTGGGTCAACGATGGATATTGCCATTATTCGTGACTTGTTCCATAACTGTCTGGAAGCAATAGATGTGCTTGAGAACGATGAGTCAACGTTCCGTGACGAGCTTCTCGCCGCACTTGATCGCTTGCCTGCCTATAAGATTGGTCGTCACGGCCAATTGCAAGAATGGTATGAGGATTTCGAAGAGAGTGAACCGGGACACCGGCATGTTTCTCATCTGTATGGTGTGTACCCTGGCAACGAAATTAATGAAAGCACACCAGAGCTGCTTGCAGCAGCTGTTGCTTCCTTGGACCGCAGGCTTGCCAATGGCGGTGGGCATACCGGCTGGAGCTGTGCATGGCTGCTTAATTTGTTCGCCCGATTGAAAGATGAGAAACAGGCATATGGTGCTGTTCAGACCCTGCTTGCTAGATCAACGTATCCGAATTTGCTCGACGCCCATCCACCGTTCCAGATCGATGGCAACTTCGGCGGTAGTGCCGGCATGGCTGAGCTGCTGCTGCAAAGCCATTTGGGCGAAATTGAGCTGCTGCCTTCTTTGCCAGCTGCATGGGAAGCTGGTCAAATCAATGGCTTGAAGGCAAGAGGTGGATATATCGTTGGAATTCAGTGGGCAGACGGCAAGCTGAAGCAGGCTGTTATTGAGGTGAAGAAAAGCGGCTCATGCAAGATCCGATATGCCGAGTCTGTACAAGTTAAGGATGATCATGGTACTGAGATTACTCTTACAGATGGAAGGTTTGAAGCGGAAAAAGGACACTCTTACTTCGTTACGTTAACTTCTGCTGCTGTCTAGAAAAATAGGTGTCACCTCCTAGATGAATGCGGTAACAGTCTCCTCTCTCTAAAAATATGATACTAGTAACTGCTCATAGTGAGAGAGGAGATTTATAAATGAAGAAGGTAAGAATTAGTTTATCTCCGCCTGAATTCACTTATTTCAACGAGATTAAGTATTCGATAGGCAAGGACCCGCTTGTACGGATCGGTCCCCTAGCGGATCTAGGAGACGGTCAATTCGAGGTCACTCTTTATGTCAAAGGTTTTAAGAAAGCCAAAGCGCTCGCTACACTGATTGCCCCTGATAAAGTGATTGGGGGAATTAACATTCATGTGAAGGTAGTAAATAACGGGAAAGTAATTAGTCCAATTGAACGTGAATTATCTCCTCAAGAAATTGCAGCTCTGTACAGGATTGCATTCCGTACGAACCGTTTCTTTCATTTTGTCGCCTTAAGAAGCATTTTTGGAAATACATTCGTATATCCGGTGTTCCGAATCAGAGTCATTCAGTTCTTCAATGATGATCTGTCTGATTTCTACGGCAACTATAATAACGTAGCGGCATTTGTGTTCCGTAACGTGCTTCGTAATGTGATTGACGAAATTCCAATCCAGTTTTCGACGGATAAGAAGAAGTCTTGTAAAAAGAAGAAATAAATAGAGAAGGGGCTTTCCTATATGTCATTAATGACAATGGCGTGAGGAATGGGTGGAAGTCTCGCTGCCAAAAACCACGGATGTCCAGGACATTCATATCACGTTTAATGATGATGTGAATGAGGATCTGATCAATCTGTATCATCATGAGACATCTTCGGTACGAACAGACCGAATTCGGAGTTATGAATAAGAAATAAACGAATATACGGGTAGGCTGGAATCGTGCGATTCCAGCCTTTTTTAGTAATCGGTTTGTGATAAAATATAATATGTGCTAAAATTAGCACATATTAATATGAAGGAGGAAGCAGTCGAGCAGCTATGGCTACACTGAAACGGTTTGGATTTGGCGTACAAGCTTTAATTGTATTGGCTTCTCAGTCGGAGCTGCTGACTAGCAGCGAAATTGCAGAGCAAATTCATTGTGAACCAACTGCCTTGCGTAAAATTTTATCGCAGCTCGTCGAAGGCGGCATTATTGAAGTAAAGCAAGGACGTTCAGGTGGTTACCAGCTGGCCAAACGGCCGGAGCAGGTTACGCTTCGTGAGGTATATCAGACGGTTCATGAGGAAGAACCGCCGTGGGATCGTATGCTGGATACAACGGGCAAACATCATTTCGGCAAGAAGGTGAACGAGTCTTTCCAGAAGATTATGGGGGATATATCCGAACAGGTTTATTTTGTGCTCGGTAATTATACGATTGCGGATTTATTGGACTAAGTTTTTTTATTCTAAATTGTGCAAAAAATAGCACATATAAAGGTGAGAGAAATGAAAATAAAATGGTATGGGCAATCTTCATTCTTACTGACAACAGACGAAGGAACACGTGTATTAATCGATCCTTACGGGCGTCTTCTTGGCTATCGCATGCCTAAAGGTATTGAATCGGATATTGTCATTGTGACACATAATCATAAGGATCATAATCAGATTCAGGTAGCGTCCGGTGAATATATGCTCGTTAATCAGCCAAGGGAATATAAGAAAAAAGAGGTATCCATCAAAGGGATTGCAACCTTTCACGATAAAGCAGGCGGCAAGAAGCGTGGACCTAATATCGTCTTTGTTATCAAGGCAGGAGATTTGACCATATGCCATTGTGGGGATCTAGGACATCTGCTAACAGAGGAACAAGTGCGTCAGATTGGTAAGGTAGATATTCTGATGGTTCCGGCAGGAGGTAAAATGGTATTAGGTGGAGTTGAAGCCGCAGAGGTGATGCGTCAGCTTCAGCCGACAATCGCGATTCCAATGCATTACCGGACGAAAGCGCTGGGACTCCCAGGAAAGCTGATGTTCGAAAAGGTTGAGAAATTTACGACGGCTGCAGGCGTTAAGACGCAGGAAATTCGTGAGCTTGATGTCACGAAGGATACGCTGTCCGATTATGCAGGTGTCCTTACTTTCCTGTATGATTAACAAATAAGGAATTTAATAACGATAGGCAGGCAAATGACGGTGGACTCAAATGGATTCAAATTTATAGTAACACTTGTAACAGCAGTTGGCGGCGGAGTGATCTTTAGTGTCCTTCATACACCGATTCCGTGGCTCCTTGGGCCAATGATAGCCGTATTGATCGGATCAAATGTATGGAAGGGCAAATATAGGTGGCCCGGTCAAATTCGTAATTCCGGCATGATTATTGTTGGTTATACGATTGGTCTTTCGATGACAGGGGCAGCTCTGAAAGAAATGGGCCATCAGCTGCCTACGATGTGCCTGATGACGGTCATCTTGCTGCTGTTATGCGGTAGTATCGCTTTTGCAGTATCCAAGCTGTCGGATACGGATTTCAAAACCGCATTACTTGGCGCCATACCCGGAGGATTATCGCAGGTGCTTGCATTAGCGGAGGAGACGGAAGGCGTTAACCTGACGGTTGTTACGGTAACGCAGGTGGTCAGGCTGATGATTATTGTCATTGGTATTCCGCTGCTTGTGTTCAGCCCAATCTTTGGTCAGGTGCATGATGCAGCGGCAGCAGCGGTGTCACTCACAACCAGCCAGGCCAATTGGGCGGACTTGTTCCCCAATATTCTTATTTTTGCTCCAATTTGCGCGATATGTGCAATAGCTGGTAACCGGATCAACTTCCCTACTGCTTACCTACTTGGTCCAGCCATTGCAACAGCTGCTCTGCAAGGCGCTGGCCTGCATGGTCCTGCACTACCTTCGGGTTTAATCAGTGCTGCGCAGTTGATGATTGGCACGTATGTTGGTTTATTACTTAAGCCAGGCAAGCTTCAGCGGAAGGTAAGGACGTTTTCTTTTGCTATTGGAAGCGGGTTGGTCCTCATGATCTTTGCTTGGGGAGTTAGTGAGCTGCTCACTGTCCTACATCCAGTCTCAAGATCAACGGCTTTGCTTAGCCTTGCACCTGGAGGAATGGACCAGATGGGCATATTGGCACATGAGATTGATGCCGATCTATCGATGGTATCGGGGTATCAATTGTTCCGGACTTTCTTTATCTTTTTTGCGGTACCGCCTATTCTGCGCCTATTATTCAAGATCAAACGGAAAGGTTCAGTTACGGAGCAGCCGCAGTAAACTTTTATGGATGGCATTCTCAATACCCGTCTTGGCGGGGAAATTTATTAAGGACTTGAGACATTTTGTCTCAAGTCTGTTTGTACCTAACGGGACAGCCACACGTGCCGAAGCAGCCGTGCTGCTGCTTCGATTGCTAGAACAATAAGAGATTTATAGAATTTACCATATTCCTCGTGTTATGCTAGGCTGGAGTGTATTTCTATGTTGGGAGGTAATAGAATGCAAGACATTCAATTAGACCGTAATCAGCTTACATTTGAAAGTCTAATTCAAGCTCCTAAAGATCGTGTATGGGCAGCCATTGCGACTTCGGAAGGAACAAGAGAAACCTTGTTTGGCTGTTCAATCGACTCCACCTTTGAGCCAGGAGCACGTATTGAGTTCCGAGGTCAAGGTGCGGATGGGGATAATACTCTTCATGTGTATGGTTTTGTCCGCCTCTATGAACCCAATGTGGAATTCGCCTATGAGCAGCATGCTGCACCAGCCTATGACCCCAATCATGAGACGACCTATTGCGATATGACTTTTAAGCTCATTCCTGAAGGGGAGGCAACACGTTTGGTGCTTACCTGTAATTGGACAGCAGGAAATCGGGGATATGAGCATGCGAAAGCAAGCTATCCGGAGTCCGATTATATGGATGCTATCAAGAGATTCGCAGAAGCTCGTTAATTGGATAAAGCCGTGTAAATGGATCTTCCATTTATACGGCTTTTTTGTGTGAGAATAGCCTTTTTTTAGCCAAGCATGACAAGTGCATATACCACGGGGCTCTTGTCCGACATAGATTAACGGGACAACAACCTTGGAGGTGCAGGTTTGACAGCCCTATCCCGGAAATCCAAAAAGCATAAGCATTGCAAACGCAAGGCGATTTGCCGTCATAAAAGAAAGCCTTGCAGAGTGAGTATGACTAATGCGGAGTTTGAACGTTTAATTAGTATTTTGGAAGGCATTAATAATGAACTTCCTACTGCACTTACACACATGGAGACGGAGCATAATCATAATTTAAAGATGCAAAATATCCGGTTGATGGACTTTGTAGGGAAATCCGATATGTGCCGCAAAAAGCTGCTTCTCAAGCTGATTGGAGATTTTATTGATCTGCTTAAAAGAATAGAAGTTTCCATTATTGATAAGGTTATTGAGCAGCAACTTATTATTAATGAGCTGTTTATTATCATGGAGACCGTTAACTTAACGACTGTGCAGCAAAATACGTTTAATACAATGATCAATCAAATTAATAATACGATTAATATATTTGAGAATCAGGGTCCTCCTGGTCCGCAAGGACCTGCAGGGCCACAAGGTCCAGCGGGATTGCAAGGGGCGCAGGGGATACAAGGTCCTGTTGGGCCACAAGGAGAACAAGGGCCAGCTGGAGCATTCTCGCCTGCCTACGCCAATATTTATGACAATGCAGCTCAAACGTTAGTTAATGGTCAGACTGTTCGGTTTAATCAATTTGATCAGCCGACATCTATTATTGCTGGCGGAATTGTGGCTACGGCAACATCACTGACTGTTCCAGTCGCTGGCGATTATGCAGCGGATTGGAGCGTTTCGTTCCTGCCGCCACCTACCCATTGTGCGTTTGGGATATTTATAAACGGTGTTCTCGATCCTGCTACAACTTCGGGTCTAGCAGTTACCGATGGCCAGCAAGTTAATGACGTAGGGGCGACGGCCATTTTACGATTAGCTGCTAATGATGTGGTAGAGCTTCGGGCATTAATTCCGCCAACGAGCACACAAGTTGCCATTAATGTTAGCGCGGTTATCCAATATCCGCCGTTTGGCGGGGTGGCAGACCAGCCGATTGCTAGTGCGTCGTTGAGGATTATTAAGTTGACTGCCTGATATTAAGGAAAGCGCTGGGATGAACATGGCATCCCGGCGCTTTTAATTATTCTCGTGGCCATGCTAACGAATCGTGAGATGCTTATTTAGTGAAAAACATCTGCCTCACGAATCTAACGAATCCTGATAACGCTATTTGGCTTGTTGGAGGCAAAACAATGGGAATAAATGAATAATAGCGTTATGAGGATTCGTTACAATTCCAAACCTACCGATTTTGAGCAAATAGCGTTATGTAGATTCGTTAGCCGCGCGGGCCAAGCTTTTTTGTCGTGGTTGACGCATAGCTAGGGCATATGCTATCTTTGAATTCGTTACTTATTTAGTAAATTAGTAAATAAGTATGGAGGAGATGATCAAACAATGGAAAAGCAGCGTAAGAGAGAACTAGGAACAGCCTACTCGCAATCTTTTCGACGGATGGGCGTTTATCAAATTCGGAATGTAGAGAACGGCAAAATACTAGTATTAGGCAGTATGGATCTGGATGGGGCGAAAAACAGACTGGCCTTTATGCAGCAGACGAATATGAACACCGTATTTGAATTACAACAGGATTGGAACAAATATGGTGCCAGCTGTTTTGTCTTTGAAGAGATGGATTCCATCAACCCACGCGAAGAGCATTTGAACGACCGTTCCGAATTGAAAAAATATCAGGCGGAAGTTGATGCACTCCTTGAGTTATGGATCGAGAAGCTTCAGCCTTACGATGAGATCGGCTATAACCGTCGGCCTCGGGCCAATTAGATTTCTATAAAACAACCCGCAGCTTCCTTGGAGGCTGCGGGTTGTTTTCGTAATAGGTGACAATGACGAATAAATACAACTGCTTTGATGCACACTACCGAAGTATTTTCACATTATTTCCAGTATAGATCAATTTTTCTTTTCGTTCACTTGAATTTCAGGGGTAGAACTTTTCTTTTCGCGGTACTTCTTTACTGTTTTTTTGCCTTTCATGGCATACCAGACGATCAGTGGAAACAGTACATTAACAGCAAGCAGGGTATAAAAAATGACCCACAAAATCCATTCCGTATTCATCACTTTCTGATAAAACCAAGAATGATAGAAATCCATGGTATTGCTCCTTCCATCGTCATACTCCAAGGTTTACCAACTATTGTGATCGATCATGGCAAGGCCTATACCATCTTAGAGAAAAGAGGTGATGGACTCTTGTCCTCTATTCAAGAGCAGCTTAATGGGACCTTCAAGCAGTCGGCAAAAGAAAATGAGGCAACGCTTGAGCAAATTTTAGGAAATAGTGCGGCGGATATGCAGAAACGTGACTTTCTATTATGCGGTAATGCAAGCTATCCGGGATTCTGTTGTTATATGGAAGGCCTCGCGGATTCAACCATTGTTGAAGCGATTCTTCGTGCATTAGTGGTGACCGGCAGTCAGCTTAACCGAGATCCTGCGGAGCTGACGACAGCAGAGTCGCTCCGGACTAGTCTCTTGTATAATGCTGCTGTGAAAGATTGTGCCGAGGTGAAGACGGGGATTAACGGCATTCTTTCAGGAGATACGCTTGTTATCTTGGATGGCTTGGACCAGCCTCTTCTTGTCAGCACGAAGGGCTGGAAGGACCGTGGGATTGAGGAGCCTTCCTCTGAAAATAACGTCCGTGGTCCGCGGGACGGCTTCATGGAGAGCATCCGCACGAATACTGCACACGTCCGCAGGAGGATCAAAGATCCGATGCTGCGGTTTGATTCGATGGTGGTTGGGACACGCTCGCAGACCGACATTAATATTGCTTATATCGAGGATCTGGTCAAAGAAGGCCTGGTCGATGAAGTAAAGCTTCGCTTATCTCGAATCAAGATCGACTCGATTCTCGAAAGCGGCTATATCGAGGAGCTTATCGAGGATGCGCCATTATCGATGTTTAACACGGTACAGAGTACGGAGCGTCCGGACAAGGTTGCTTCCGCGCTGCTGGAGGGCCGGGTAGCCATCTTTATTGATAATACGCCGGTTGTTTTAATTGTTCCTACATTCTTCTGGCAGTATATACAGGCACCGGATGATTACTACAACCGATATTGGGTAGGCACCTTCTTCCGGATTGTCAGGTATTTCGCTTTTATGATCAGTCTTATGCTGCCCTCTATTTATGTCATGCTCGTCTCGTTTCACCATGAGATGATTCCAACAGCGCTTGCTTTGACGATTGCGTCTGGCAGAGAGGTTGTACCATTTCCCGTGCTGCTGGAGGCTCTTATTATGGAGCTCGCCTTCGAGCTAATGCGTGAAGCAGGACTTCGAATGCCGAAGCCAATTGGTCAAGCGGTAAGTATCGTTGGTTCGCTAATTATCGGGCAGGCCGCGGTACAGGCCGGACTTGTATCGCCGTTTATGGTTATCATTGTGGCCATTACCGGCATCTCATCCTTTGCAATCCCAAGCTACTCCTCATCACTAGCGATACGCATGTTTCGTTTTCCGCTTCTCATTGCTTCTGGCTTTTTAGGCTTGCTTGGATTTTCTACGATGTTTTTTGCACTGCTGCTGCATGCGCTATCGATCCGTTCCTTCGGTGAATCCTATTTGACGCCGGCAAGTCCCTTCCGGCCATCCGATCAGAGGGATACGATACTCCGTCTGCCGATGTGGATGCTGGATGAGCGTCCGGGGTTTGCACAGGATACGAAGCGCATGGCTGATAATCAGAAGCCGGGAACGCCACAGCAAAAGGGTGAGTGAATATGAAACGTATGCTTGGATTATTGCTTGCTTTAGTCGCTTTATTATCGCTTACTTCATGCTTTGGCTTAAGGCAAATCAATGAATTGGCCATTGTAACAGCTGTGGGTTTAGATATTGGAGACAAGCCAGGAACAATTAAGCTGGCCGCTCAAATTATTCGTCCTGCGGATGCGAGAGGGCAGACTGGTGCCCCGGCTGGTGGAACCGGACAGCCAATCTATTCCATCAGCGCAGAAGGAAGCACTATTTTTGATGCAATCCGTAACTTGGGACGTGTCTCTTCAAGACGTGTTTATTGGGCTCATAACTTCCTTATCGTTATGAGTGAAGATTATGCGAGGCAAGGGATAGGCGACATGATCGACTTCTTTACGCGTAATCATGAGCTGCGCATGAATACTTGGGTAGCCGTTACGTCGGATAAGCCTGAGGAGTTAATATCAACGATTACGGGGATTGAAGTTGTGCCTGGTGAAGCGGTAGATAAATTATTCCGGAACAATGAGGTTGTCGGAGTGGCACCTGGCAGCAACATGATGAATTTGGAGGAAGCTTATTTAAGCAACTCAGCACAGCCCGTACTGGCAAGGCTGAGACTGATGCCACGAGGGATTTCTAATAAGAAGCCAGAGAAGCTGAGTTCAATCAAACAAGTTGAATTGGCTGGAGGAGCAGCTTTTCTTCATGACAAAATGGTAGGCTGGCTGACACCAAAGGAAGCACGTGCCACGCTGTTTTTTTTAGAAAAATTGAAAAACGGGATTGAGGTTATTACTTGTCCGAATAATGATCATGCGCGATTGACGCTGGAATTCAAGAACGCTCATATGACTATCAAGCCTACGTATCAGAATCAAACGCCTCAGTTCCACATTCGGATGAAGGCAGTGGCTGATATTGTAGAGAGCGGTTGTAACGCGCCTGTTCATAGTTTGAGGGGGGAGGCCACGACAAGATTAGAGAAGCTGTTGAAGTCGAGAATAGAAAATGTATTGGTTAAAGCACAGAAGCAATATCATTCCGATTTTCTTAAGCTGGGTGATGTGTTTCGCAATAAATATCCAGTAGAATGGCAGACAGTCAGTTCCGACTGGGAAACGGTACTGTCGAAGGCAGAAACGGATGTTCAGGTTAAAGTAAACATCAAATCTGCAGTCGTGAAAGCAGCGGGAGATGGTATTAAATGATGAAAATCCGAATATCTAACGGAATGTTTATTGCGATGATTGTGAATGTGATCTTCGTCAAAGCAATCGGAGTGACACAAGGTGAGCTTGCCCGCGCCATTGGGCAGGATATGTGGATTGCGACGGCTATTGGAACGGTGCAGGGGATTGTGATGATGTACATCACTTATCTGGCTATCCGAAAAACCCCAGACCGGGATTTCATCCAATTAGGGAAAGCGATGCTAGGAAGATGGTTTGAGATTATTGTCGCATTGCTTATCTTGATCTTCTATGTTGCTGCATTTGGGCCAATTATGATCACTTATGTGTATCATTTGCAGGAGTACTTCTTGCCTGAAGCGCCGATCTCGCTGTTTATTATCGCTTCCCTACTGGTTGGTGCATTAGGCTGCTATTACGGGCTGGAGGTTATTGCAAGAATTGCTCTAGTTGGCCTGCTGTTTATTTTCATGTTGAACGTTCTGATTATTATGGGCTCGACGAATGAGTTTGATATTCGCAACTTGCTGCCTGTTCTGGAGAGTGGTCTGCCGAAGACGGCTGTGGCAAGCCTTCATTTCGACGCGGATTGGGCGATGGCTACGATGCTGGCTGCACTTATTTTCCCTCAAGTGAAGGATGTCAAAAAATATGGCGCCAAACTTGGTATCGCGGGAATTGTGACAAGCGGGGTTATTATTATGATCTGGGCGATGCTGGAGGGAGCGGTGTTATCGGCAGAAGTAACGAGCCAATACACGTTATCTTGTATGAAGCTGGCTCGTAATGCACACATCGGCAACTTCCTGCAGCGTTATGAAATGATTATGATCGCCTTATATTCCATATCTGCTTTGTTTGAAGTCATGTTCTGTCTGTACGCAAGCTCGGTATGCGCCAGCCGGATCTTTGGTATAAAAAGCAATAAACCGATGATTTTGCCGATGTGCCTTATTCTTGGCGCATTCGGCTACTGGATTGTAGATGATCACTTCTGGGCGATTGAATATCTTGAAATATATTGGCCAAGAATAGCACTCCCCATTGCCTTCGGGCTCCCGATTCTACTGCTCCTGCTGCGATTGATGTTTGGCAAAAAACTTCTGAAAGCAAAGCCCGTCACATAGATTGACAATTCTCTCTCCAATCGTTAACCTATCAACGAGCAGGAGGTGTGATCAATGTTGACTTATACGGACGAACAATTCGAAGGGATTGATTTCAGCGAACAAGACTTTAGAGAAGGTGAGCTGACCCGCTGTACCTTTATCAAGTGCAAATTCATCAATACCTCCTTCGAGGAAGTTACAACATCGAGCTGCAGGTTTATGGAATGTGATTTCCACGGCGCGTCGCTTAATGCTTCTACTCATACGGAGTCGGCCTTTACGAACTGCCGCTTCGAACATGCGAATTTGTTCGTAGCCAAGTTTTCATTTTGTAAAATGACAGGCTCTGATTTCTCAGGCGCAGAATTGAATGGCATTACGATTGTACAAGGTGATTGGTCGTATACGAACTTAAGGCATGTTAAATTGGATAAGCAAAGTTTGAAGGAGGTTCGTTTCGTGGAAGCGGATCTTATGGGCGCTTCACTTGAAAAAGCAGATCTGCGCAAATGTGATTTCACACGTGCGAACTTGACGCAAACCAATCTGAGTGGCGCTGATCTGCGAGGAGCAGAGCTGGAAGGCATCCCTGTGCATGTTCTTCATGTGAAGGGCGCACGGATGGACACTGCTCAGGCAATTATGCTGCTAAGATCACTTGGCGCAAAGGTAGAATAACGATTCGTACATAAAGGGGAGAAACGTTCATGGCCGAAACGGCAGGCATCACCAGCTTTCTTGAGACAGTGAATGTAGAGTCAGGCGAGCGCCGCATTCTGGCGCAATTTGATTATTTGATTGAAGCACCTAACTGGACAAGCGATGGCAAGACCCTTATTTATAACAGCAAGGGCCGGATTTATTGTTTTGATATGACCTCAGGTGAAAGTAAAGAGATCTATTCATCATTTGCTGTTCATTGCAATAACGATCATGTCCTCTCTCCTGACAACTCGGAACTGGCTGTGAGCCATCATACGAAGGAAGATGGGCAGTCTCGCATTTATATTTTTCCACTAGAGGGTGGAGATCCTGTATTGGTTACGCCAATGGGACCTAGCTATCTGCATGGCTGGTCGCCTGATGGAGGTACACTTGCATATTGTGCGGAACGAAAAGGCCAATACGATATTTATACGATTCCTGCGATTGGCGGCGAAGAAGTACAGCTGACGAATACGCCAGGCCTTGATGATGGTCCGGAATATTCTCCAAGCGGCGAGTATATCTGGTTCAACTCCGTTAGAACTGGTCTCATGCAGGTATGGCGGATGAAGACAGATGGCAGCGAGCAGACGCAAATGACGTTTGACGAGAGCAACAGCTGGTTCCCGCATGTATCTCCTGATGGTCAGACGATTGCCTATATTACCTATCGGAAAGGCGATGTTGAACCAGGTGATCACCCGGCGAACAAGCATGTGGAGATCCGACTTATGCCAAGTGGTGGCGGCGAATATCGGACGCTTGTCCAGCTGTTTGGCGGACAAGGGACGATTAACGTCAACTCCTGGTCACCAGACAGCAAGCAGCTTGCTTTTGTGAGCTATCGATTGGACAAATAATTGAACATGAAAGCCGCCTGCTGTCTGATTTGTGTAGGACAGCAGGCGGCTTTTTCATATAGCAATTATTGTTCAGTAAAAGAACCAAAATCCGTAACCTTTACGTCGTAGGTGAAGTTGACCTCTGAACGGCTGAACGTATCATCCCAATCCTCCTTTACTTGCTTCCAGACGGAAGGGTACACAATGGCAAGCCGATGACCAAATCCGGCTACATCTACTTTATATTTGGATTGCATATCATTCATTAGCGTTTGAACCATTTGTGCAAGTTTCTCCTCAATGATCTTACTGGTTTTCTCTGCATAGTAACTTGTAGAAGGGATGTTGTTTTTATTCCAGGTTTCAATGAGACGTCCCTCTACAGCGAGATGAACCTTAAAGGATATTTTTCCTTCATTCACATGAGGGGTGATTTTGCTTTTCATCGATTTGATTTCGTAAGTTAACGGCTGATTGTCCCAGTCATAAGTTTTTATCGCTCCAGCTTTTCCTTTGTTCGTAATCCAAGCGAGACATTCCGCATCCTCTTGATTTAAATTTCCGATTAAATGACCGGAAGCTCCTTTAATGATGACGGCCCCGGAAAATTCCATTTCCCCACCTCCTGACACAAGGTTCTGCAGAACAAAGCTTCTCTTCGTTCTCATCAGTGCATCTAGTTTGGATAGAGTAACGGAATCAAGCACTTTGCTTGTTCTCAGTTGATTACGGTACATACCTGTAATATGGAATGAAGGTACCTCATTAGGCTCACTAGATTCAAGTGTTTCTTTGGCTAGACCCTGGCTGATATAAACTTTGGTGCTGGGACGAATATCGTTGTCACGCAAGACAAAGTCAGTCACCTGCTCAATGGTTTGCTTTCTCAGCAATTTAGAGGAGATGACAATGACCTTAAGATGGTGACCGATAATCGGCCGGTCGAGACGTATGGAGAACTGGCGGAAGATTTCCAGTATGGAATCACCACTGCCAGAGACATTGATATAAGGTTTATTTGTACCCGTATTGTTTTTGTCTTTCGTGCCTACGGTCTTCATCGGAACAATCTGGATGGTGGTCATTACCTTATTGTGCTTGGAATAATCCGCACCTTCCGCTTCAAATTCCTTCTCGATAGGAGCCGGTTGTCCAACATCAAGCGCTATGCCGGTATACATCGCAAGATCTTCAATTTCTTTACTGCTCCAACAGCCCGTCAATACGATAGGAAGGAGAAGAGATAAGAATAGCATTTTATATGGTCTATACATGTTGTTTTAATCCCTTTTTGCGTATGATCCAGACAATTGAGAGCAGAACAGGCAGCAGCAGAAATAATATTAGTCCCATTGACCCTATAACGTCACCGAGGGCAAATACATCTTGAATGCTTTTAGGCACCATGGTCGCTAGGAAAATCACTGGAACCATAACATAGATGACCGGAGTAACGGGAAATTTAAATAATTGGGCTATCCCAAGAGAAGCCTGGAAGAAGAAGCTGCAGAAATTGCAGAACATTTGCATCAGCCAAATAACCATCAATGGAAATTCCAATCGCTCCACAAAAAAGCCGGTATATTCAAAGCTTCTAATCAGGTCTATCGTTGGCCAAGTGCTGCTGATGACCGAATCTATGGTGAGACCTCCAACTACGAAAACGATTGTCAGAAAATAAAGGACAAATGGAATCGCAATCCCTCCTATCATCGCTTTGACGGCTTGCTGGGGATGCTGCATAAAGGCAACTAGGGTCATAACAACCTCACAGCCTGTATACACCAGGACAGATGACTTTAAGCCATGAAGTACCGGGAGGACGCCGTTGCCGAGGACAGGGCGTAAATTGTTGATATCAAACAATCGAAGGCTAAATCCATAAGAACCAAGCAGTACCAATATCGTGATCGGAAATATGATTTGAAATACCCGGGCGATAGAATTAATACCACCTAAGACCAAATAAGTACCTATCCAAATAAACGGCAGAATAACAGCCCAGATTGGCGTACCTTCCAGCAGAAAAAACAGCGTAACCTCCGCGAGAGAGCGGATCTCAAAGCCCGCGATTAGGATAAAATAAACGACTAGCAGCAGACACAGTACTTTGCTGGGAAACTTCCCGGCAATTCTGCCGGCATACTGAAAGACGGTCTGTCCAGGAAACTGTTGCGATAATTTGACCATGAGAAGAATAGCCAGCATGACGATGATACCGCCGAGCAGAATAGTAATCCAGGAATCAGGAGTCTTCATGGCTTGGGTAATATAGCGGGGCATGGTGAGAATGCCGGCGCCCAGCACCGTATTCGTTAGGAAGACAGCCGCTTGCGAAGTCGTGATTTTATCATCTGTACGATTGAACAAGGTAATCCTCCTAACGATATCCTTATGATTTTCGTTTGCTGTCCTTTGTCTTCATCATAGCCGGTCTCCGCTTCATCAGGGAGAGAGGGGCACGGAAAAAGAGATCCTTCCAGTCCGTTGCCCGAAATGGAGAGGCAGGAGTTAGATAAGGAACGCCAAAGCTCTTTAATTTGGTCAGATGACTGCATAATAACAGGAAGAACAGGATCGTTCCGAACATCCCAAGGAACGCTGCGAACAGCATACTTACAAATCGCAGGAGGCGGAGCGTGACTCCAGCGCTGTAAGTTGGAATCGAGAAGGAGGAGATTGCCGTTACCGCGACAACGATGACGAGGAAGGGACTAACAATCCCAGCTTGAACGGCAGCGTCACCGATAATGAGACCGCCGACAATGCCCATGGCAGGTCCAATCGGTTTTGGTAATCGAATTCCTGCTTCCCGTAATATTTCAATGGAGACTTCAAGGATGAGCACTTCAATCAGTGCAGGAAATGGAACGCCTTGCCTAGTCTCTATAATAGATAAAGCCAGTTCGGTCGGAATCAGACCGGGATGAAAAGCGATTAATGATATATAGAGCGCAGGACCCATTAAAGCCACGAAGGCAGCGCCAAAACGCAGCATTCGAAGCAGGGAGCCGGGAATCCATCGCTCGTAATAATCCTCAGGAGTTTGTAAAAGCATGCTGAAGGTAACAGGAACGATTAAAGCAAACGGTGTCCCGTCCAGCAAAATAGCAATCCGTCCTTCCAGCAAAGCATTGATAACCCGGTCGGGACGCTCCGTATTTTGAACCTGTTGAAAAGGGCTTAAATAGTTATCTTCGATTAATTGTTCAATGTAACCGGAATCGGCGAGAAAGTCTGAATTCAGTCTGCTAACCCGCGTTTGAACCTCCTGAAGCAGATCAGGATTAACGATATCCTTCATGTAGGCAAGTACAAGATCCTTCTGTAAGCGAGTACCTACACGATAGCTTTTCATTTCCAATTGGTCACTGAAACCTTGACGGCGCAGCATAGACGTATTTTCGCTTAATACCTCGGAGAAACCAAGTCTTGGACCTCGAATCAACGCTTCAGAGACAGGCTCCTCAATCGAGCGGTTAGCCCCGTTTGGAAACTCTATCAGGAGTCCGTGAGGCATGCCTTCAATAAGTAACCCAGCATGTCCAAACAGAACGGAGTGGTTAAAGTCGTCGATATCGGAAATAGTAGACATGGTGTTGAATGGAAGAAAATCCTCAGCTTTGCTCGGTTCAGCCAGCACATCGCCTGTTGCCTTAAACATTAAGAACTCCATCATCTTCATATTAAGAACGCGTTCATTTTGCATGCCATCTACGCAGAACAGTGTTCCTCGTGCATTCAGCTTTGTGAGCGGAAGTTCTCTGGTATGCAAGTCGCAGTTGCTGCCAATTTTCGAAAGGATGGTTTGTAAATCGGTTTGGTAATCCCCACTGAAAGGTGTGGCGGCACGCGCAGAATCTTGACTGACCTTATTGGTGTCAAGGTTCTTTCCAGTTCCAACAAAAGAATGAAGCGTTTTATATATCTTTGTTGCCAAGATTGGCACGAGGAGCGCAATAACAGCCTGACAAAAAACGATCCAGTCCGGGATATGATCAACGATGGAAGACAGGAAAGACAAGGATATATTCCTCCCTAAGCTGCATTTAACTTCTTTTGTCTTTCAAGTTTTCCAAAGTTTGCTTGATTTTAGTCACTAATCCATAATAATTAACCGGGAGTTGTCAGGTGGTCCAGGCAGGATAGCTTCATATATTGGATAAAAGTCCGTACATGGTAGGCCATCATATCTTCCTTCCGATAAGCCAGACAGATATGGCGCTGCTGGACTTTCCCAGGTAAATCACGAAGGACAAGCTCCTTTGACTCTACTTCTCTTGTTACACTCCGCCATGGAAGAATACCAACACCAATGCCATGCTTAACAGATTCCTTGATCGTCTCAATAGCACCAAGCTCCATGCCAACCTGCCATTGCAGCCCGTTTTCTCTAGCCCACAGATCGGACAGCTCCCTGGAGGTCGAGCCATGCTCATGCAGAAGGAAGGACTGCGTTCTAAGATTCTCGATCGTAATGTTCTCTTGCTGGGCGAGCGGATGGTTAGAAGGGAGAACCAGCTTTAGATCATCATCTGCAAGTGGGATAATTTCCACGTCATCCATCGGACGTGCGATTAAAGATACAATCGCCACATCAATGTCGAATTCCTTCAGCAGCTTCATGACGGTTCCGGCTTTCTTTACCGTCATCTGCGGCATCACTTTCTCATAGCTCGCTTGAAAAGCAGCCAAATATGGCGGCAGGAAATACGTTGCAGGCGTATAACTGGCGCCTATTTTTAATTGTCCACGTCCTTGCTCCCGATGCTCCTTCATCAGTTGGCTGGATTCATCCAGCAGGGCACAGATCCGTTTGGCATATGGAAGCAGCGTTTGTCCCGCATCGGTTAGACGCAGCTGCCGGGGGTGTTTATAGAACAGCTCCACACCTATTGTTTCCTCTAGTTTTTTCAAATGAAAGCTTACGGTTGGCTGCTTGAGCTGAAGCTCAGCGGCTACCTCTGTTAAGGTGGATAGACGTGCTGCATGTGCAAATACGCGTAGCTGCTGGATATTCATCTTGGGTTCATCTCCTTATCTCTTCTTGCCATACTATAGATAATTTCGATGAACCTATCAATATGGATAGATGTTATTTAATGTAATCTTATCATTCACTTAATCTTCCATTTACAAAACCTCGTTAATCTGAGAATGAAAGAAGAAGATACTGGAGGGGTAAGAGAAATGGTAAATGGATATAAAATGAAGGGTCTTATGCTTGTCAGCGTTCTGATGGCAACAGCAGCACTGTCGGCATGTGGCAACAACAGCAATAATGAGGCGAATACAGCAGCAGCTGCTAATGCTGCAGCAACTACAGAAGCAAGCACGGAGCCAACGGTCGATGCCGCTGCGGAAAGCCCAGCTGCAGATTCAGCAGACAAGAGTGAGCCGCTTGTTGTGTATTTGAACGACTTTGATGATATCGTAAAACCAATGTTCGAAGAGAAAACAGGCTACAAGCTGGAGATCGTCTCCGGTAATGGGGCAGAGATCGCTTCCCGGATCGAAGCGGAGAAAGGCAATCCGCATTGGGATGTTGTATGGATGGACTCGATGCCTACAATTGACCAAATGGGCAAAAACGGACAGCTGTTGGACAGCTGGGCACCAGGCAATCTGGACGGCTTGACGGATTTTGCGAAAGGTCTTGTTCCAGTTAACAACACTTACTTCCCAACAGGTGAGCATGCCGCATCCGTTATCGTGTATAACACGAAAGCCTTTGACGCAAACAGCGCTCCAAAAACATGGGATGACCTGCTTGATGCCAAATTTAAAGGTGCAGTTGGTATGGCCGACCCAGCTGTAGCAGCACCAGCTTATCCGTTCGTAGCATGGTTCTTCCAATCGGAAGGCATGGATAAAGGCAAAAGCTATTTTGACAACCTGCTCAAAAATGATGTGCATGTGTATCCGAAAAACCCTAACGTAGCAAAAGCATTAACTGATGGCGAAATCAAAGCAGCAGCTTTGCAAGAGAGTAATGCTTATACCCTCAAAAATGCTGGTGAGCCGGTTGATATTATTTGGCCCGCTGAAGGTGCTCCTGCATCGGTGCGTGTAGCGGCGATTCAAAAAGAATCCAAGCATCTGGATGCTGCTAAAGCATTTGTTGAATTCCTGCTTGATCCGGCAACCCAGCAGGCATTGATTGATAAAGGTGATGAAAGCTACTTCGAACCATCCGTAAAAGGAGTTAACGCGAAGGCTGATCGTGCGGCAGATGCGAAGCTGGTTGTGGCAGAAGCGGGCTGGGCTGGCGAGCATGAAGGCGAGATTAAACAATGGTTTGCAGACAAAGCGGTAAAATAACGTGAGGTTCCGATACCCATCACAAGGAAACCGGACAGGCTGGCTCGTGCTGGCCGTCCTTTTCCTACTTATATTACTGCCGCTAATTGCTGTTGTGATCCAAGTACTCCTGCCGGGAGTATTTTTTGGTCGTTTGAAGCTCGGCAATTTATCACTGCTGCTTGATGTATTCCGCCGGCCGCTTTGGTATGTGTCATTAAAAAACTCCGTTACTCTGGGAATAGGTACTACGGTGCTAGGGACGTTTGTTGGGACAGCCATTGCCATGGCCCGTGCCAATTGGGCATTCCGCGGTGCACGGCTGCTGGATTTTGCGGTGTGGATTCTCATCATTACACCGTCATTCATACTAGCACAAGGCTGGGTTATGTTTGCATCAGCCGATGGACTTGCAGCGCAGTGGTTTGGCTGGCATAGTCTGCACTCGTTTATTTTCCAGCCAATTGGACTTATTTTCGTCATGACACTTAGTAAGTTTCCGCTTGCTTATTTGACGGTCTATTCCGCCTTGGAGTGGAGAGTTGACCGGCTTAGTGAGGCAGGTCGTTTATCCGGAGGATCGAGATGGACGGTATGGCGGACGATTGAAGCTCCGCTGCTGCTTCCAGCTATTTGCTCGGGTGCAATGCTTGTCTTTATGGATACCGTAGGCGACTTTGGTCTACCGGCATCGATTGCAACGATTTTCCGATTTCCGACATTGCCATACTCGATTTATTCGGCTCTGTATACATCACCGATCCGGTTCGATATGGCCGGGGCATTATCCTTCTATCTCGTACTTCTAATTGCACTTGCGATGAGCGTTCAGCTGTATGCGATGCGCAAGTCCCGGTACGATTTCTTATCATCACGGGCGACTCGATCAGAACCGAAGAAGCCGCGTAAAGGCGGAATTTATCTCGTTATCGGCAATATCGTTTTCCTTGCTGTTGTAATTGGTATTCCATTTGGCTCCAACCTGCTCACGTCTATATCCGGCAGTTCATCCGCAGGCAAAGGGCGGGAGCTGACGCTAGAATATTATAAAGCTTTGTTCGGTGGAGATAATGACACCTTGCTCGAAGGGCTTGCTCATTCCCTCGAGATTGCTGCAGTTGCGGCTGTTATTGGTCTACTGGTTGGCTTCCTTGTCGCATATGTTCTGACCTATTCGCAGTTTAAGCTTCGCAAGACGATTGATGTGATTTCGCTTGTGTCACTGGCTGTGCCGGGAATTGTGCTTGGGATCGGCTACATCTTCATCTGGAATCAAGCATGGCTGGAGAAAATCGGACTCTTGCTGTACGGTACGCCGTGGATTCTTATCCTGGCTAGTGTAGCCGGTGTTATCCCGGTAATTACGAGGGTTGTTGTTGGAGCGATGGCCAAGGTGCCAAGGCAATTATTATCTGCGGCGCAGATGCAGGGTGCTTCCTTCCACCAGCGGATCATTTCCATCCTTGTTCCTCTAATTAAAGGAGCGCTTCTCTATGCGGGACTTGCAGCGTTTGGCGCAAGCGTGTTTGATCTGGCGATCTCCTCCATCTTGTATCCGCCTAACTTCATGACACTTCCAGTTGTCATTAACAAAGCGTTTGAGGATTTGCAGTTTGGATACGCGGCAGCTGCCACACTGACGGGCGGAGGCATTGTTATTCTCATTATTGCTGTGATGGAGCTGCTCATAAAACCTTCAAGAAAGCGAGTAAAACAATGACCAACACAATATTAGAAGTCGAACGGCTAGGGAAATCGTATGGCGGCTCTCATATGGCTTTGCGGGACATCAATTTCTCCGTCAAGCAGGGCGAAATTATTAGTGTGCTTGGACCTTCCGGCTGCGGCAAATCAACCTTGCTTCAGCTTATCGCAGGGTTACAGCAGCCAGATGAGGGAGAAATCCGCCTGCGCGGAACAACAGTCGCAACGGTATCGCGATTAGTTCCTCCAGAGAAACGTGGGATCAACATGGTGTTCCAGGACTATGCATTATGGCCGCATATGACAATCTACGATAATATTGCTTATGGTTTACGCAGGCAAAGGATCCCTGCAGCCGCAATCCGCGAACAAATCGCGGAGCTGGTTGCTCTGCTGCATCTAGAAGGTCTTGAGGATCGGCTTCCGCCGCAATTATCCGGCGGTCAGCAGCAGCGTGTTGCGATTGCGCGAGCGTTGGCCACAAAGCCTGATTTACTGTTGCTTGACGAGCCATTGTCTAATTTAGATATGAGGCTCCGTATCGAGATGCGTTCTGAGATGGCTTACTTGTTCCGTCAGCTTGGTACGACAGTATTCCATGTCACGCATGATCCAGACGAGGCGTTTGCAATGGCCGATCGTCTTATGATTATGCGTGCCGGCGCTGTTGATCAGATCGATCGTCCGCAAGTTTGTTATGATCGTCCGGCGACTTTGTCGGCTGCCATGCTGCTTGGTGCAGGCAATCGATTAAAGAGTAAGCTTGTCCGGCATGGTGAGCATGCGACGGTTCGAGTTGCTGAGCATGAGATTGTTGGTATTTCGCCTGGTTCTTCGAAAGCGGAAGGAGCAGAGGGTGTTGATCTGCTGTTCCGTCCGGATTCAGCGATTTGGCAGTCCATCCCTTCGACGAAGGCCAATCATCTGCCTGTCCATATCCTGCATAGTGTATTTGAAGGTAAACGTTGGAGGGTGCTGGCGAAGACCGCAGACGGTCAGCCGATTTCATTCTTAAATGACGATTATTTGGATGCGGGTATGGAAGGCAGCCTGCATATCAGCGCATCAGATGCTTTTGTATTCCCGCAGCAGTCGGCATAAAGCTTATTGTTAAAGAGACAGTTATAACAAACCGCTTGGGGGCGGCGTGGTATAACTGTCTCTTTTTTTGCATTTAAGAAAGTATATGCTCCTAAGACGGGAGCAGCCGTTTACACTTAACACCACATATTAGAAGAAATAATTTGGCTGCTGAAAAAATCCGAATGGCTGCGGATACGGCTGCGTGTATTGCTGTGGATGATGTTGTGGTCCATAGGGAAATTGGTGGTAGGGCTGCTGTTCCTCCTGCTCACGGGGTGGCTGGCAATTGGCAGGTGGTCCAATGAAGACTGTATCGGTAATTGGAGCTAATGTTTCTTTGACCATCTGTTCGTTCAGGCAATAAGTATGGGCGAACACGCCAGGTGGGGTTAGGCGCAGCATATCGGATAACCCAATAAATTCAGGTACAGGAGCGTCGAAGATTGCAAGCAGATGAGTGTTATCGACTGTAGCGATTTCGTAATGCATCCAGCCTTGTGGGATGTTCGCTACTTGGCCGGGTTGAATCGGAAAGTTAAGCAGTTGTTTCGTAAACGGGTTTATTAGCGATACGACAGCAGAGCCGGAAATACAATATACAAGCTCAGTTGCGTTCTGATGAATATGCGGCTCAACAACATTTGATCTGCTGAGGTAAATATCAAGCAAAGATACGTTACCAAGTGTATTTAACTGTTCAATCGACAACGTATTAATGAAGTTGCGGTTGTCTTTTTTGAAGGTTGTATTTTTGTTAACGTCATACCAAAACTGCACATTAGGGGAAGTGAAATCCATATAGGATACCGCCACTAGTTCTCCGCCTTTCTAATAAGGACATAAGGATTAAAGTCTAATGGGATATCCTATGCATTCGCCCGGCATGACGTTCGTCTATTTCAGGTAAGACTTACCCGGATATTTGACGACCGGCCACTTCTCCTTACGTAAAGCATTCAATAATTCAGGTCCCACATGAAGGTTATCCCGCACAAGATCCTTTGGCGTAAGCGCCATCCATTGGTTCAGGGAAACATCCATAAATCGGTCACTCTTGAACATCTCAAGGAACCATAAGGATTGATCACCTGTATTTTGAATGTAATGCCCGAAGGCAAAAGGGACATAGCCGACATCCCCAGCCCGATAATCAAATGTTCTGGCAGCTCCGTTACCGGCAAAGACCGTCATCCTTCCTTGTCCGGTCAAATAATATTGCCACTCATCATTATTCGGATGCCAATGAAGCTCTCTCATTCCGCCAGGCTTGATCTCAACTAGTGCTGCGGCAATTGTTTTTGCGGCGTGAAAGTTGGTTGAATCCGCAATACGTACCGTACCACCTGGGGTAACAATTGGTGTCTGCGCGAGCAATTGGTACTTGAAGCTTTGCGGAATCGTTCCATAAGGCGAGTGAACCTGCTGACTTTCAAGTGACCCAGGAACTTCTTCTTGAAAAATATAAA
Organism: Paenibacillus sp. J22R56; assembly: GCF_056269375.1. Classification (NCBI taxonomy): domain Bacteria; kingdom Bacillati; phylum Bacillota; class Bacilli; order Caryophanales; family Paenibacillaceae; genus Paenibacillus; species Paenibacillus sp. J22R56. The sequence goes on along the minus strand of NZ_JBWDNV010000005.1, from coordinate 20,746 downwards.
GCTGATCCGTCGGAATGGAATCAAACGCATGTTCAGGCACGCCAAAATTCGCACATAACACATCCTTAGGTGTATGGGCGAACCAGTCAGAGATCGACAGCGTATTCAGGTCCGAGAATTTGCCATCATCAAATACAAGCAGGAACTCACAGCCATGCTCCAGTCCCTGGATAGAATGCGGCAGTCCCGCTGGGAAAAACCACAGGTCGCCTGCGCCTACATCCGCAATGAAATTTCGTCCATCCTGGTCAACGGATGTAATACGTGCACTCCCCCAAATCATATAGGCCCATTCGGACTGCTGATGCCAATGAAGCTCCCGGATGCCGCCTGGCGTCAGATACATGTTTACACCGGCAAGAGTAGTGGCAATTGGAAGCTCGCGCTGCGTAATTTCGCGAGACCAGCCTCCCTGGTTGAGCTGCATATGGGTATCGGAGAACGAAAATTTCAGGTTCGGCACCAGTCCGTTATCGGTCACTGGAGGCCGCAGCATATCGGGATTCTCCAAATCCCGCATAATATCGCGAGGGCCTAGATCAGGACCTCCGGCATTATCGCTTGGCCGATAGGGCTGTGGAACCGTAAAAGGCTCGCCTTGCCCATACTTCTTGTCAGGGGAACCATTTGAAGCAGCAAGATGTTTATTTGAAGCATCGGAATTGCCGCTGGAATTCGAGTCGTTCATACCTTTCCCTCCTCATTAAAGGCTATTCAAGCATGCATATGACAGAAGGGTTGGTTATTATGAGGCAGGCTGGCAGAAAAAATGCCGGGCAATTTGCCCGGCGGTCATCGTTTTAGAAATCCGCAGATCCCATTTTGCCATCCTGGAAGTCCACAAAGGCCTGGAATACTTCTTGACGGCTGTTCATTACAAACGGTCCTTGCTGAAAGACTGGCTCGTCGATAGGCTCACCGCTCAGGACTATGATAACGGTATCGTTCGTTACGCCTTTAATCTCTATAGCGCCATTCGTATTGGTGAAGAGAATGAAGTCACCTTCAGCTGCTTTCCTGTCTCCATTGATGACGCCGCTGCCTTTCAGTACCATGGCTGCTGTATTGTAAGTAGCGGGAAGTTCAAAGTGCGCTTTGCCACCGGCTTTGAATGAGATATCAAACAGATTAACAGGAGTGAAGGTTTGGGCAGGGCCGTTTACGCCATTAAAGCTGCCGGCGATGACACGTACCGTGCCGCCGTCATCGGGAAGGTCTGCATATTCCATATCTGTTTTAAGAAGCTCCTGATACTTTGGCGGATGCATTTTATACGCGCGGGGGAGATTGACCCATAGCTGAATCATTTGGAACAAACCGCCTCGCTCGGAGAAGCTTCTCTCATGATACTCCTTGTGCAGCAGCCCTGAACCTGCCGTCATCCATTGAACATCGCCGGGGCCGATAATGCCGTGGTTTCCTTTGTTGTCATGATGCTCGACATACCCTTCATAAGCGATCGTTACTGTCTCGAAGCCGCGGTGCGGATGTGCGCCAACGCCTTTAACTTGAGTGCTTGGGGGGAATACGAACGGCGCATTATAATCCATTAGAATGAAAGGACTAAAGCGCTGGCCGAAGTTCGTGCCTCCTGGAAAATAGTTGGATACCCGGAAGCCGTCGCCGACCATATGAACCGGAGGCCCTTGAAATACGCCTTCTACTGCACGAAATGTTGTCATGATCAAAGCACCCCTTTATCTGAATGTTGTTGATTAGTGATTATCTTAAAATAAAGATACTATAAAAAAGTAAGTATGTAAAGAGGGGAGCCTAAACAAAAGAGACGCTAATCATTATCATAATACTAGGTAGGCTGTCAAAAAGGTTAGACCTTTTTGCGGTCTTTTTTTGTGGTTCACTTTTACTCTAGGCAAGTAGGTGGATGGACTAGTAACACTAGCGGAGTTTTTTTCATACGTATATCTCATGAACGATTATCGGCATATGACCAGTTTGGGCTGTTCTCATTTGCATCTCCTATTTTTTGGGTGCTGGTGATCATCACATGAACATAACGGAGGCTTACTAAGATGAATGAGTTTAAGAACAACCTTCAAAATTTGAATACGGATGCGTTTAAAGCGAGCGGTATGAAGCCGAATGCGGGTCAAGGTCAAGTGGATCCTAATAATGCTCGTCTATGTATTGGCTTCTGCGTCGGCTTTTGCATCGGCTTTTGTTCTTGCGGAGGCTGTGGAGGGTGTGGAGGTTGCGGAGGTTGTGCTAGATGTGGAGGCTTTGGCGGCTGCGCACGTTGTGGTGGCTGTGCCCGTTGCGGCGGCTGTGCCCGTTGTCGTTAAAAGTTATCTATTGCATGTAAATAAAGGTTCACGACATCTCTGTAAACGCTTTTGGTTTGCAGAGGTGTCTTTCTATGCAGGTGCGGGCATGACGGACAAGTGGCCTTACATACCTTTATTAAGGAAGTCATGTGAAGAATAGTTAGATTTCATAAAAAGGAGGAATGAAATTTGGATCCTTCCACGCGTCTTAAAGTGAGAGGCGATACTTTTTTTCTCCCCAGCTCGGACGGAAGTGTCTTTTTCCGCAACAATATTGGTTCATTTCGAATGGAAGGCAGCACAATTGATCAATGGATTGAAAAATTAATACCTGTATTTAATGGTGAGCATACGATGCATGATTTAACGGATGGATTGCCAGAACAACACCGTAATCATGTTTATGAGATTGCAAAAATATTGTATGCGAACGGTTATGTCCAAGATGTAAGTCAGGATCGTCCGCATCAACTGCAAGAGAGTATCGTTAAGAAATATGATTCACAAATTGAATTCCTGGACAGCTTTGACGGGTCAGGTGCATACCGATTTCAATTGTATCGTCAGTCCAGCGTGCTAGTCGTTGGAACTGGCACTTTTTTGGTTTCACTTGTCAAATCATTATTTGAATCCGGCATGCCGCAATTCCACTTTCTAGGCTTGAATTTGGAAACGGAAAATCGAACACGGATTCGGGAGCTGGAGCAGTATTATCGTAAGTTTGATTCAAAGGTCAAGGTGGACGAGATCGGCTTGCCGAAGAATGTGGTTGTGGATTGGTCTTCGATCGTAGAGCCTTATGATGCTGTATTATTCGTCTCGGATCAAGATGGTGAACCGGAGCTTGGATTACTTAATGAAAGTTGCCGACAAAAAAACAAGGTCCTACTGCTGGCTGTTATTTTTGAGCAAGCTGGTCTAGCGGTTCCGCTTTCGTATTCTAACTCGGAGGGTGATTGGGAATCAGCATGGCGCAGAGTCCATCATTCTGCGATTTATAAGGATACAGATGTGCATACGGCTTCGCCTGTTGCGGAAGCGCTGCTCGCTAATGTAATCGTCTTCGAATGGTTGAAAACAGCAGCAGAAGTAACAAAACTAGAGAAAAATAATAAACTGTTTCTGCTTAATTTAGAGACGTTGGAAGGAAATTGGCATTCGTTTCTTCCCCATCCATTCGTTCATGGACACCGATTCGCCGAGTGGATCGAAGATGCCCGGCTGCAAGCGGGAACGGATGCGGAGAAACGAGCTTCAAGCGAACTGCTGTCTTTCTTCAGTCAGCTAACGTCAACGGAGACAGGTATTTTCCATATTTGGGAGGAAGGGGAGCTAGGGCAGCTTCCGCTTTCGCAGTGTCGTGTTCAGCCTGTTGATCCACTGTCAGTTGGCCCAGCGTTTCTTCTTCCTGAAATGATTTGCAATGGTTATAAGCATGAAGAAGCACGAAGGGAAGCGGGTCTTCGTGGAATCGAGGCTTACGTGTCGCATATGAATTTTGATGAGATTGCCAGCGTAGGCGCGGGCGAGACGATCGAGGAAGGCGTTTGCCGCGCCTTGCAAAAGTACTTAATGAATGCACGGATAAAGCTGTATGAAACTCATGAACCGTCGATCACGCCGGTGAAGCTGAGTCATGTAGCGGATGAACGATGCCGTTATTATATAAATGCTCTAACAACGATGCAAGGGGCACCAACGTTTGGACGAGGGAAGGATGTATTAGGTTTTCCTATTGTATGGTTGCATGCAAATGACCGGTGGTATGATGCCGCCGATCTCAATGTAACTAGGGCACTTCGTAGCGTGTTAATGAATGCCTTATTTGATGCTCAAAACAAAGTTGATCCAATTGCGGGGAACGTGCATCATGTTGCAATTGATGTAAAAGAATCGAATATGGACTCTATTTCGATACCCGCTTGTGATCCATTCGAGCATCGAGAGGTTTTGCGGATGGCCATGCAGCAATTGAATCGCATCCACAAGCGTTTGCTCGTATTTGACTTAACGCCAGAACCTTATTTGAGAGAGGGACTGGCGGGCGTATACGGAGTCTCGCTCCGAGAGGTGGTTGAAGAATGAGCGCTATTGTGGCGATTGTAGGCGTAGGCCAGCTTGCGGACTATGTAAACGATATTTTATCTACAAGTTGTCAGCTTGTAAGAGTGAATAAACTGGCTTCCAAGTTGCCAGAAACGACTGAACTTGCGCTCGTTCTTAGTGATGGCAACGATGCATCCTCTCATCTTATCGCAGAGGATGTTTTCAAGAAATCGGGTATTCCATGGCTGCGCGGGTTTGTAGCATTTGGTGAAGGCGTTATTGGTCCGCTTGTCGTTCATGGGAAGGCAGGCTGCTCGCAATGCGCCGATCTGCGGCGTTTAATGGCTGGAAATGATCGAAAGGACATGTGGGAGCTGCAGCATTTGTTCATGCATGGAGAAGTTTTTCCCGATATTTGGTCTTCTCGCAGCGGACTATTGCATATGGCTCATCTTATTGCAGCAGAAGTCCGCAGCTTTCTTATCCGTCATACGTCTCATCTTGAAAATCATATTAAGCTCATACACTTGCAAACGCTCAACAGCTCGGCTCATTATTTTTTACCAGATCCGCAGTGTACTGTATGCGGGGAAATACCGGATGACACCGCGACAGCTTCGCGAATACAGCTGCAGTCCAGCCCGAAAATCAGTGAAAACAGCTACCGCAGCCGTTCAATGGTTGAGTTAAAGGCGGTTCTTTCCCATGATTATCTGGACAATCGCAGCGGCCTTTTGAACGGAAAAATGATTGACCTTATATCGCCATTTGCTGACGCCAGCATCATTTTACCGATGTTCTCAGGGGATGAAGGCTGCGCGGGTCGTACGAATTCTTTCGAGGACAGTGAAATGACAGCGATATTGGAAGGATTGGAACGTTATTGCGGCATATCGCCGCGAGGAAAGAAGACAGCAGTTCATGACAGTTTCAATCATTTAACAGAGATTGCGCTGGACCCCTCTCGAGTAGGAACACATGATAAGGCGCAGTATGAGCGGCCCGATTTTTCGTTTCAACCCTTTGATCCAAGCAGGAAAATCGATTGGGTATGGGGGTATTCGTTCTTGCAGGAAAAGCCGATCCTCGTGCCAGAACTGCTCGCTTATTACAGCTCCGGCTGCGGTCACGGCTTTGTATATGAAACCTCGAATGGCTGCGCAATAGGAGGAAGCTTGGAGGAAGCTGTATTTTACGGGATATTGGAGGTTGTGGAACGGGATTCTTTTCTAATGACGTGGTATGCGCAGCTGCCTCTCGTTCCATTAGATCCCTATTCCACGGGTGATCTTGAAATGAACTTAATGGTCCAGCGACTGCGCGATGTCTTCGGTTATGATGTGCATGTGTTCGATTCGACGATGGAGCACGGCATTCCAAGCGTGTGGGTGCTTGCCAAAAACAGAACAAATCAAGGCATAAATATGATTTGCGCCGCAGGGGCGCATCTTGATCCCGTGAGGGCGGCAAAAGGTGCGATTCATGAGATAGCGGGCATGCTGCTTGCGTTTAACGAAAAGTTGGAGGAGAACCGCGGGCAATATCAACAAATGCTGCATGATCCTTTTCTCGTTCGGCAAATGGAGGATCACTCCATGTTGTACGGATTGAAGGAAGCAGAGGAACGTCTGAATTTCCTGCTCGCTAATGATCGTCCGGTCCTCTCGTTTAAAGAAGCTTTTAAGCCAAGGACGAAGCATGTGGATTTAACCGATGAATTAAACATGTTGATCAAAACGTTCAGTAATCTGAATCTGGAGGTAATTGTTGTTAATCAATCAACGCCAGAGACGCTGAGAAATGGACTTCATTGTGTGAAGGTGCTCATTCCCGGCATGCTTCCCATGACGTTTGGCCAACACCTTGTCCGCTTGACTGGCCTGGAGCGGGTACTGCGAATACCAGCAGAGCTGGGCTATGTAAAGGAGCAGCTTAAACAAGAACAACTTAATTGTCATCCGCATCCGTTTCCGTAGGAGTTTCTTCTCGTGTACGCTTTTTTTCCTTGTACTGGAACTTAGGAGGAAGAGAAATGAGTCTGAAGGCATTTTTGCACCAACTGCAATACGACCCTGACAAAACGAAACCACAAGATGTGGAGGTTGATTGGGAGGACGCGCCTCTGCCGTATAAGTTATATCGTCATTTGCCTGTATTTCCTCTTGCTTCCGATGTTCCGCTAGAACTAACGGGAAAGCGTGGGCAAGAGAAAGCAACCCTTCGAGATATCGGGTATTTTCTTTGGTACACCTTCGGTCTGGCACAGCTTAGTCAATCTGTTATGGAGCAATATACGGGGGAGGCATGGGAAAGCTCATTGCAGCTTTGCAGACGATTTGCTCCTTCAGGTGGAGGTCTTTATCCGAGTGAAATGTATTTGTATTTGAAGCTGGAGGAATTGCCTTATGGGATTTATCATTATGATGCGGCTCATCATCGTTTGATCTTATTGCGTGAAGGTCAATTTGATTCCTATGTGGGCAAAGCCTTAGGTAATCGCTGCGAAGTAACAAGCTGCTTCGCGGTTGCTTTTGTTTCGACTGTATTTTGGAAAAACTTTTATAAATACAATAATTTCTCGTATCGTTTGCAGGGGCTGGACGCAGGTTTGTTAATAGGCCAGCTGCTTGAGGTGGCGAAGCGTTTTGACTTTGAGGCGGGAGTGTACTTTCAGTTTCTTGACCGTGCCATCAACCATTTGCTTGGATTATCTGAAGCAGAGGAAAGTGTATATGCTGTAATTCCACTTGTGGTAGATTCAAGCATTGAATGGTTCCGCAATGACATTAGCAATAAAAATCGGATGTCGTCAGCAGAATTATGCAATGAGCTTCCAATCATTAAGCACGATCACTATATGCGTTCAAAAAAAGTACTGGACTATCCAATGCTGACCAAGCTGAACGAAGCGTCCATACTGGGTTCCACCCTTTCATTTAAACAGCTAGGAAGGGAGCAAAAGGTAGTCTATCAAAGCGATAATTACACTTTGCCTCAAGTAAATAGACTGACGTATGATTTAGCAGAGGTGTGCAGGCAGCGTTATTCGCCTGAAAATGAATTTGTATTAGAAGCAGTGAGTCAGTCGGATTTAGCGGCACTATTGCAAGAGATTATGATTTCCTATCACTATCGAAATGATCTGGATGGTTCGATCCGCAGTCCAATGCCTCGCGTAAAACTATATGGCTGCTTTTATGGCGTTGAAGGAATTCGTAATGGTGCCTATCAATATGACAATATAGCACATGCGTTGCAGCTTGTTAGGGCTGGTGATCAAAGGCCATGGCTTCAGAATGGGATGTCCTTGGATAATGTGAACTTATTCCAGGTACCGCTGAGCTTCCATGTGACGGGCGATCTGGGGCATCATCATGCCGAGCTTGGTTACCGCGGCTATCGGATTCAACAAATGGAAACGGGGATGTTGGTTCAGCGCTTGCTGCTTGCTGCCTGTGCATCCGGAATGGAAGGACGTCCGCTGCTTGGATTTGACGTTAATTCCATGAATGAGCTTTATGGATTGACCCCGCTCAGACAAACGAGCTTGATCCAAATCCCGATCGGACCCTGTCGGGGTCGTTCGCGGCTTGAGGGCAGTTTATCACAATAAATGATTTTGAAATAAAAGAGTAGATTGAATGTCATTACCATTCAATCTACTCTTTTATAATATTAACCTTCAGGCTGATGAAATTCTGCCTTCTTTTGCAGTTCACCAGTTGGCTGGCAATTGACTGGGTAATGCAGGTGATGATGAACATGCATCATAGGATGGAACCAAGCATGATGATAATCTAATGTATCGAGCTCCCATCCATCGTGATGATGATCGAAGAGCATGTGCTCATCCCACATTTCATGCATCATCGGATGATAGTCATGCATCGGATGATAGTCATGCATCATTGGATGGTAGTCATGCATCATTGGATGATAGTCATCCATCATTGGATGGTAGTCATGCATCATTGGATGGTAGTCATGCATCATTGGATGGTAGTCATGCATCATTGGATGATAGTCATCCATCATTGGATGGTAGTAATGCATGTGGTGGAAGTCGTCGTACATGTAAGGAAAGTGATGCATCTGACTAACATCAACGCAGCAATGATATGAGGGGGGAGCTGGCTGCTCTTTAACAGTTTGAGGTCCCAAATTTTCCTGGTTAGGGCTTGATTGCAGTTGAGGACTCCAATTGACCTGATTCGGGCTTGATTGCAGTTGAGGACTCCAATTTTCCTGATTTGGGCTTGATTGTATCATTTGATGTCCCCAATTGGCCTGATTCGGGTTTGTTTGCATTTGTTGGTGATACTCAGGCATAACAGCCGATTGTGGCATAAAAGATTGGTTGCGTAACATGGTGTGCCTCCTTTTTATTATACTCTACAATATGCTTTGAACGAAAAAAGGGCACTTATCCCTATAAAATAGGCTGTAACCCTAAGTATGTAAGAATAGGACGAATGGCTGTGATATGATCTATTTTCTATATCAATCTCTGTTTTTAGCGAACCGCGGTAATCGGAAATAAAATAAGTCAAAATCCCGATCAGAAATTCTGATCGGGATTTTCGTCAATGATGATTGGTTGAAAGTCGTCTTTTTATTTTTAAGCCATAAGTTCCGGAACCTGTAGTTCTACATAAGTCCGTACCGCCTCTGCATCGTCCATATCAAGCACGGCTTCTGCAAGAGCGGCAAGCTTCGAACGATCGAGACGAGAGAGGATAGCCCGGGCAGGGAGGACTGCAGAAGCACTCATACTGAACTCATCCAGGCCCATACCAAGAAGGATAGGAAGGGCGATTGGTGTGCCGGCCATTTCACCGCACATGCCAACCCACTTGTTCTCTTGATGCGCTGCCCGTATCACTTGATGGATCAGACGTAAGACAGGAGGGTGTAGAGGATCGGATAAATAGCCAAGCTTCGGATTCATCCGATCTGCCGCCATCGTATATTGCACGAGATCATTGGTCCCGATGCTGAAGAAGTCGACTTCACGCGCGAAACGATCAGCCATCTGAGCAGCAGCTGGAATCTCAATCATAATACCGGCTTCGATCTGTTCGTTAAAGGCGATGTTCTCGTTTTTAAGCTCTTCTTTAGCTTGTTCGAGCAACGCCTTAGCTGCACGCCATTCACCAAGAGTGGCGATCATCGGAAACATAATTTTCAGGTTGCCGAATGCACTTGCTCTTAAGACGGCTCGAAGCTGTGTCTTGAACAGATCAGGACGATCTAGACAAATCCGAATTGCCCGATAGCCGAGGAACGGATTGTCTTCTCTCTCGAGCTGAAGGCTTGGAAGCTCCTTGTCGCCGCCGATGTCCATCGTCCGAATGACGATTGGAGCATCTTGGCCAAATGCTTCTGCCGCTTCTTTATAAGCTGTGAACTGCTCATCCTCGGTCGGCAGATCAGGACGGCCCATATACAGGAATTCTGTACGGAAAAGGCCAACGCCTTCGGCGCCGCGCTCCTGAGCTTGGCGAGCATCTTGCACAGAACCGATGTTGGCAACGAGCTCAACCTGGTGACCGTCCGCACTAACGGAAGGTTTGCCGCGGAATTGGTCCAGCTCTGCGCGTTGATTCACCGCATGCTGCTGCAGCGACTGATAACGAGCGAGTTCTTCTGCTTCAGGTTCGACAAGAACAATCCCTGCAGTACCATCTACGATAACTAGCTGTCCATCCTCTATCTGAAGTGCAGCATCACCAACGCCAACGATAGCAGGAATACCAACGGATCGAGCGATGATGGCAGAGTGGGAGGTTCGTCCTCCGGCTGCCGTTACAAATCCGCCAATAACGGAAGGGTCAAGCTGAGCCGTATCCGATGGAGTCAGATCAACGGCGAACAAGATGGACTTTTCAGTTGATCCAGCTGCCGAGGTTTGAACGGCCTCGGATTCAGTGCTATTGCTAAGTTTACGGATTACACGACGGCTGACATCACGAACATCTGCCGCACGTTCCCGCAAATACTCATCGTCAAGAGCGGCAAGCATCACAGCAACTTCTTCGCCCGATTCATTCATGGCAGCCTCTGCGCTGTAACGTTGTCCTTTAATCCGCTCCTGCGCAGCTCCGATTAACTCCTCATCTTCAAGCAGCATCAGATGCGCTTCGAAGATTTCGGCTTCATTCTCACGGCCATCCGCTTTCATCTTCTCGAAAAGCTCTTCAAGCTCGCCGCGGGCAGCAGCTACTGCAGAATTGAACCTGCTAAGCTCGGCTTGTTCTTCTCCCGCATCGACATAAGTTACGCCTTGCGGGATGGTCTCTTCACGGAGGATGACCGCTCGGCCGATTGCATAACCTTCCGATGCGGCGATCCCTTTAATCTCGGTTGCCATCATAACTGCCTCCTACTCTGCTTCCGCAGAAGCTAGAACAGCACCAATGGCGTCAACCGCTGCTTCAGCTTTCTCTCCTTCGGCACTAACCGTTACCGTATCATTTTGTTTGGCGCCGATCGAGAGCACGTTAACCAGGCTTTTCGCACTTACTTTGCGTCCGCCTTTCTCGATATGAACCGTACCTTCACACAGCTTTGCTGCTTCAACAATTTTTTTAGCAGGACGGGCGTGAATGCCCGTCGGGTTTGCAACTACGTATGATTTCTCCACTATAGATCCTCCTAAAAAGAATTGCCACTAATGTGGCTTACCTCTAGCCATATCTGGCGATTCTTACTTCGAAAGCATTCTCTAATTACATGTATCTTACATGCGTTTTTTAATTTGTTCTTTCAAACGTTCCGATTGTGTACCAAAAATAGCCTGAACGGCACCTTTGCCAAGACGCATTACGCCTGCTGCGCCAAGCTTTTTGAGCTCTGCGTCATTTACGGCTTTTTCGTCTTTTACGATCAAGCGAAGGCGGGTGATACAAGCATCGATGCTCTCGATATTTCCGGAACCGCCAAGTGCGGCAAGTACTCTGCCTGCTTTATCGTCGGCGTTAACGACTTCACCACTGCCTTCTTCTTCCTCGAGGACATCATCTTCACGTCCAGGTGTTTTCAAATTTAGCTTCACGATAACGACGCGGAACAGGACGTAATACACAATAGCGTATACCAGACCAATTGGAATAATCAACCAGCCCTTCGTTGACAGCGGATAGTTGATCGCGTAATCAAGGAAGCCTGCCGAGAAGCCAAAGCCATGGTGAATACCAAGCTCAACAACCAGCCATGCACTGATACCGGTCAATACGGCGTGGATGATATAAAGTACTGGTGCTACGAACATAAAAGCAAATTCAAGCGGCTCTGTAATACCTGTCAGGAAGGAGGCAAGAGCCGAGCCAATAAAGATGGAAGAGACGAGCTTGCGTTTTTCCGGTTTAGCTGTGTGAATGATCGCAAACGCTGCAGCCGGAAGGGCGAACATCATGATTGGGAAGAAGCCTGTCATGAACATGCCCGCAGTTGGATCGCCTGCGAAGAAGCGATGCAGGTCACCATGAACAACATTACCTGCTGCATCTGTGTAATCACCAATTTGGAACCAAGCGATTGCATTAATAACGTGGTGCAGACCAAATGGAATAAGAAGTCTATTCGCCGTCATAAACAGGAATGCGCCAACTCCGCCAAGGTCTACAATCCAGCGGCCGAACGTATCGAGCCACGATTGGACAGGTCCCCAGATCAGACCAAAGATTAGACCTACGATAACCATTGCGAACGAGGTAACAATCGGTACAAACCGCTTGCCGCCAAAGAAGCCGAGCCAGTCCGGCAGTTTGATATCATGGTATTTATTATAAAGGTAAGAAGCAACAAGACCTGCAATGATACCGCCTAGCACGCCCATATTAAGCGTCGTGTCTTTCTCAACAAGTCCCGAAAATACAGTAGGGATTTTGCTAAGCACGTTGGTGAGGACGAGGTAAGCAATTACGGCAGCGAGTGTCGCAACCGCGTCACCGGCCATCCCAATCGCAACACCGATGGCGAAGATCAGAGGCAGGTTGTCAAAGATCGCAGATCCGCCTGCAGCGAGGAACGGGGCGATATATTGGTTCAGGAATTCACCGAAGTTACCAAATCCAAAATCTTTGACATAATCGATATTACCAAAGCGTAGTAACAGAGCTGCCGCAGGCAGTGCTGCGACAGGAAGCATTAAAGATTTACCGATTTTTTGCAGAAATCCGAGCATCTTATCTCACTCCATGTTCATTAGTTTATGTTTTCATAACGACCGTAATGGTATCCGGATCACCGGCTTTTACCGTCTTATAGGTGCTTTCCACTTTCTCTGCACCGTCTTCATTCGCCACGATAATTGGCGTTACAACCGGATAACCCGCGCTGCGGATTTTGTCCAGGTCGCATTCGAGAAGTGCTTGACCAGCTTTGAAGGCATCCCCAGTCTTCACGAGTGCTCTGAAGCCATCGCCGTTCAGCGCCACGGTGTTGATACCGACGTGAATGAGCAGCTGCAGTCCTGATGAATGCTCAATAATCAAGGCATGATGCGTATCGATCAGATGGCTTACGGTTCCGTCGAAAGGTGCAATGACCAGACCTTCAGTAGGCTCGATCGCAACGCCGTCACCCATTAAGCCTTGTGCGAATGCTTCGTCCGGCACCTCGCTAAGTGGAACAACTTTACCGCTGATTGGTGCAGCTACGCTTACAGCATTATTTGTTTTTTTGCCAAACCATTTCATATGATCTACTCCTTGCTATCCATGTTTAGTCATGTTGTCTGTATGTTTAATTGTCTGCATCTACTGACCGGAATAACCGATACAAGTGCATGGCGAGGTAACCAACTTCATCGGGAGAGACTGTAACACTAAGTCTTTCTCCAATCATTTGAGCAATTACTTCCGCCTGACGATGCTCAGTAGGTATCTTGTCTCTAATCTCTGCAGCGAACGGATTGGCTGACTCTTTGCTTTGCAGAATGCGTTCCATCATGTACCTAAGATGCATGATCAGCCTTGCGTAATCAGAGCTTTTCCTCTGCAGAGGTACTCCGCGCCATTCTTCAATTCGCTCAACGATCTCGTTCATCAGCTCCGTTAGCTGAACAAGCTGTCCCGCTGTTACGGACCCTGCTGCTGAATACACGTGATACGTTAGAAATCCAACTTCATCTTCAGGGATAATGACGTCGAATTTCTCGCTAATCATCTTGGCTGCTTTAGCTGCAATTTTGTACTCTTGGGGATAACACATTTTCGTTTCGTATAGAAAAGGATTGACGATTTCCATGCCATTTCTTAACCGGTAGACGACAAACTGGATATGACTTGGCAAGGCAAAATACACTTTTGGATCGACAGGTGTCCCAAGCCTTTCCCTAATCTCATCAATGATCTGTTCAGAGATGTGAACCACATCCTGATCCAGCTCCTCAAGCAATGAGTGGTATTGCAAGGCTTTGTCACGGTCGTCCAGCCGGTAACGCTTCTCAATTCGTGGGTCCTCCGCATCGATATGTTTTTGGCCTTTGCACGAGAAGCCGATGCCTTTGCCAAACAGCACATATTCTCTCGATGAGTTCGGTTCCATCGTAAGTATGACATTGTTCCCAACAATCCGATCGATCCGAAGCAGCCCCGTAAGTCCCACGCCAATCCCTCCTCTCAGTAGTAAATTCCCCATTTTGAGCACAAAAAAACCAAGGAAAGAGACCGCCGTATTACGGGCGGATACTCTCCTTGGCTCATGCCTAGTCGGACTAGTAACATGCCAAAAGGCTTGTTATATATTTGGCTCGATATCACTATAAAACATGGAACCGTTTACGTCAATTGAAAAATATTCAATTGTCTTTTTCCTTCACAATGATTCACTCTATCGGAAGTTCAAGAAGGGTCTGTAATGATAACGCTTTCTCTGGCCGTCAAATCCACGCTTAACTAGGAGCTTTGGAGAACCCCTTCTAATCGGATTTCATATAGTAGTAGATAGGAAGTATCGCAGATTATGTGAAGGTAGTTTAATAGAAACAGATCCTTGGGGGTGAAAAGATGACAACGGTTATTTCTCATTTCTACAATGAAGAATATTTGCTGCCTTGGTGGCTCATGCACCATGTCCCTTTGTTTGATCATGGTATATTAATTAACCGAGGTTCTACGGACCGATCTGTAGAGATTATCCAGAGGATGGCGCCCCATTGGGAAATTCGGAATTCAAGGGTGCTCGATTTCCATGCGGTCGAGGTCGATCGTGAAGTCATGGATATAGAGAAACAGGTATCAGGCTGGAAAATGGTGCTGAATACTACGGAGTTCCTAGTCAGTCGCCAGGGGAAGCAGCTATTCCCGGTCCTGGATTCGCTAGGTGGGAAGATGTACTCCATCCGAATCATTACGATGGTTGATCCTCCCGGCTATTACGGCGATCCCGTTTACTCTAAGCCGCTTGTAACGCAGCGACATCACGGTTTATTTCCTCCCGATCCAAATGTGATGTTTATTGGAAGATACATTCATAAATATGAGAGCGGAGAATACACCCCGGGAAGGCACTGGACAAAAAAACCTTATCAGGTATTGGTCTATCCTGCATTCGTGTTTAAATTTTCATTCAGCCCATGGAATGACGCCATGCTTAAGAGGAAGCTGCAGATTGGTCCAACCTTAGCTAAGGAGTTATTGATCCTAGGCATGGGCAATCACCATCTTCTGAACCGTCAGGAACTTGAATTTAGCTATTTGGCTTTAGCGAATATTACAGCGGATTTGCGAAAAATACCTGAATACCGGATGTTAAGGCTTAAATAGAAAGTGGTGATACGATGAAAGCTGTCATTCTGGCAGGCGGATATGGTACAAGAATCGGCGAGGAGACTCACCTTATCCCAAAGCCAATGATTGAGATCGGCGGACAACCAATTTTATGGCATATTATGAAGCTTTACAGCTATTACGGTATTCATGATTTTATCATATGCTTAGGATATAAGGGGCCAGTCATCAAGCAATATTTCGCCAATTATCATTTAATGATGTCGAACGTTACCTTTGATTGGAGAAATCATGAGACGATCTACCATACGCGCCATACTGAGCCATGGACCATTACTCTTGTTGATACGGGAGAAGGAACCGAGACAGGAGAAAGGGTAAAAAGAATCGCTTCTTACGTTGGAGATGAAACGTTCTGCCTTACCTACGGTGATGGGCTGAGTGATGTGAATATCACAGAGGTGATTGCTTATCACAAGAAACAAGGGAAACTGGCAACGGTAACGGCTGTCCAACCACCGGGCCGGTTCGGATCACTGCAATTGCAGGATCGGTCGGTGAAGGAATTTGAGGAGAAGCCGGCGGGGGATAACGGCTGGGTAAACGGCGGTTTTTTTGTGTTGGAGCCAAATGTATTTGACATCATTGATGGTGACCAGACCGTATGGGAGACGGATGTTCTCGTCCAGCTAGTGAAACTTGATCAGTTCTCCGCTTATCGGCATAAAGGCTTCTGGCAGCCGATGGATACGCTCCGTGATAAGAAAAAACTGCTTGATCTGTGGGAAAGCGGTTCAGCGCCGTGGAAGGTGTGGTAGAAGGTGCATAAGGTAGCGGTTACCGGTGGTACTGGGTGGATCGGTCGATATGTTGTAAACCAATTGCTTGCCAAAGGTTATGAGGTTCATGCCACCTATAGACGGTCGCCGCTTCCATTTGTCGGCGGAACCTGGCATCAGGTGAATTTACTGAGTGGAGAGGAAGCCATTAAGTTTATTGAAAAGGTAAAGCCTGACTCGCTTATTCATCTGGCTTGGGACGCGGTGCCGCCTCATTGCTACCGTTCTTTATCTAATTATGAATGGACAAGGAGCAGTATGGCGCTGATTCATCATTTTGTCCAGTCAGGTGGTCAGAGAGTAGTTGTGGCTGGTACTGGAGCAGAATATGTATGGGAAGAAGGGATTTTGTCAGAGACAACCTCTCGTGATTCGTATACCCATGCATACGCGGCCAGTAAGAATAGTCTTCGAATCTGGCTGCAATCTTACGCCGAAATGGCAGGATTTAGTGCCGCATGGGGGAGAGTGTTCCATCTATACGGTCCACATGATCCAGGAAACCGGCTTGTTAGTACAATAGTTAATGCTTTATTGAAGAAGGAAGAAGCATTCTGCAAATATGGCGGAATATATCGGGATTACTTATATATTGAGGACGCAGCAGATGCGCTTGTTGCCTTGTTGGAAAGCCGTTGCCAAGGTGTTGTTAATATAGCTTCCGGAAAGTCTGTCCAATTACAGCAGCTCGTAGGCTTAATAGGAGAACAGATGGGGGAAGATAGTCTCATTAGATTCGGAAAAGATGAGCCAATTGAGCCTCTATTCATAGGGGCGGATGTCACAAGGCTGACGAATGAAGTACAATGGAAGCCAGGGTACACACTAACTGAAGGGCTCAAGCGAACAATTCAATGGCATGCCGCGCAGATGGAGTAATCCTTATTCTGCATCGCCTGCACGGAATTGGCCGCTTCTTTTTTTGCGGGTTTGCTTGACGAAAGCTGTAATATTAGGCACAATTACTTATAAAGGTTACTTACTATACGTATATAACTTACTTTACGTATTTGGATAGGAACGGAAGCATGGCTAATCATTAGATGATGTCATCACGTTTAGCTTTGCTGAGGAGGACATTCAGATGGATTCATCACGGAATAACGGACAATTTGAATTTGGTATTTATACACTAGGTGATCTTGCGGTTAATTCCGAAACCGGGGAATTAAAAAATGCCGGAGATCGCATGAAAGAAATTATTAAGGCTGCAATTATCGCTGATAAAGCGGGGATTGATGTATTTGGGATTGGTGAACATCATCGGCTGGACTTTGTTCTCTCCTCACCTCCGGTTGTATTGGCGGCGATCGCACAGGCTACATCCCGCATTCGACTAACGAGTGCAACAACGGTCCTTGGAACTGCGGATCCAGTCAGAGTGTTTGAAGACTTTGCTTCGCTTGATCTCATCTCGGATGGACGAGCGGAGATTATCGCCGGACGCGGCGCTTATATTGAATCTTTTCCTTTGTTCGGTTACGAACTGGATGATTATAAAGAGCTGTTCGCAGAGAAGCTGGAATTAATGAATCAGCTCAATTTATCTGAACGAGTTACATGGAGAGGCCGACTTCGGACTCCACTGGATGAAGCGGAGATTGCACCACGTCCGGCACAGCCAAAGCTTCCGTTATGGGTTGGTGTTGGCAGTACGGCAGAAAGTGCAGCTCTCGCAGGTAAACAAGGGGCAGGTATGGCACTTGCGCTGCTTGGGGGAGAACCGTCTAAATATAAGCATTTGGTCGATTGTTATAGAGAAGCGGGCATTGCTGCTGGATATCGGCAGGAAGAATTGCGAGTTGCCATTACCGGACATTGCTACGTTGCGGAGACGACAGAGCAGGCATTGGATGAATTCTTCGTAGGTTATAGCACCTATTATTCGCAGTTTATGGGTGGCAAGGACAGTGGAAAGCCTCTTTCGCGAGAGGAGTTTGAAGTGATTGCCCAGTTTCTTGCTATAGGCAGCCCTAAGCTGATTGCGGAGAAAATTATTTCACAGCATGAGCTGTTTGGTCATTCCCGGTTTATGGCTCAGATGGACATCGGTGGTATGCCACTGTCTCAAGTCATGAATTCGATGGAGTTGTTGGCCAAGGAAGTAGCTCCTCTCGTTAGAGAGGCATTAAAGAAATAAGCTGCTTCCTAAATCTTACTATTCACACTAGACAACTCGGATAAATGGCGTTATACTCAATCCAATCAATTAAAAAAATGGAATAAGGATCTTCGGGGCAGGGTGTAATTCCTGACCGGCGGTAAATGCTTATCTATCTATTAAGAGGTGAAGGCAAAGCCCGCGACTCCCTGAGCTGACTTTCGGCAAGGGGACTGACTTGGTGGAACTCCAAGGCCGACGGTATAGTCCGGATGATAGAAGATCACTTGATTAAGCTTGCAGAAGGCGGGAAACCGTTCGAATGCATGTTTATTTAAGTCGGCCCCGATTCGCGCGATAAGCGTGATTCGGGGCTTTTTTGCTCTCGTCCTGTATTCAGAAGGAGTAATTAAGATGAACAATGTTACCGCATCACCAATGATTCGGACAAAAACACCAATCCGGGCAGAATTCTGGCTGGTCGTACTGGGGGCAGCGCTATGGGGCGTTGATCCGGTATTTCGTATTATTTTGCTGAAAACACTCACTTCCACACAAATCGTATTACTGGAGCATGTGATCTTGTTCCTTGCGGCAGCGCCTGTATTATGGAAACATCGTGCAGAGCTGCGAGGAGTCCGACTCCGTCAACTAGGTGCTTTGCTCTTTATTTCTTGGGGAGGCTCGGCGCTGGCGACGATCTTGTTCACGCAAGGGCTTGCGCACGGAAACCCCAATGCCGTACTGCTCTTGCAGAAGCTGCAGCCTTTGTTTGCCATCGTGTTGGCAAGGGTGCTGCTGAAAGAACTGCTGCCAGCAAAGATTGGACCACTGCTTGTAATCGCACTTGTTGGAACATACTTGCTTACGTTTGGCTTTACGCTGCCATTTGGCCATATGAACGAATTTGTTCAGGTAGGCAGCTTGTTGTCACTTGGTGCAGCTGCATTATGGGGCGGCTCAACGGTAATGGGACGTTACCTGCTTGGCAGCATGAAATATGAGACGGTTACATCGCTTCGCTTCATGCTGGCATTACCTTTGTTATTGGTTATTACTTGGTCCGAAGGGGCCGCATGGAAGATGTCCGAAGGAAGTGATCTTGCGGCTGTTATCGTCAATTTGCTGCTGCAAGCACTGCTGCCGGGACTTCTTAGTTTGCTTGTTTATTATAAAGGGTTAAGTGTGATTAAAGCGTCTTATGCAACCATTGCCGAGCTTAGTTTCCCGATGGTAGGCGTACTGCTCAACTGGACAGTATTTGGGCAAGTGATTACAATGGCGCAACTTGTTGGCTTTGTATTTATATGGTTTACGTTATTTTTCATTTCGAGACAGCAGAATTAAGGACTGGATTCTGAGTCTTAAACCGCTTTCATATCAGCTGAAATGCTGATATACTGCGGTTGGAGGTGTAGAAATAATGGAAAATAAAACGATAAAATGGGGTATTCTTGGAGCAGGCTGGATTGCATCCCAATTTGCCCGTGACTTGGCACATGCACAAGATGTGAAGCTTACTGCAGTTGGTTCACGTTCAAAGGAAAAGGCTGATGCTTTTGCAGAAAAGTTCGGCTTTGCGCGTGCCTATGGCAGCTATGAAGAATTAGTTAATGATGCTGAGATCGATATTATTTATGTAGCAACGCCTCACCCTTCGCATAAAGAGCATGTACTGCAGTGTCTGCGTGCAGGCAAAGCAGTCATTTGTGAGAAGCCGTTTACGGTAAATGTGAAAGAAGCAGAGGAAGTTGTACAGTTCGCCAGAGAGAATAAGATTTTCTTGATGGAAGCTATGTGGACAAGATTCCTGCCAGTTATCCGTAAAGTCCGCGAATGGATTGCTGAAGGCCGAATTGGCGAGGTACGCCTGATTAAAGCAGACTTTGGCTTCCGTACAGGAGTGAACCCTGAAGGACGATTGTTTAACCCGGCACTTGCCGGCGGCGCGCTCCTTGACGTTGGTATTTATCCGTTATCCTTTGCTTCTATGTTACTTGGTGCGAATCCAAAGCAAGTATTAAGCACTGCGCAGCTCGGTGAGACTGGCGTTGATGAGGAATGCAACATCCTTTTATCGTATGAGGGTGGTCAAACCGCGATGTTGAGTTCAGCGATCAGGCTGAATTCAGGAAGCGACGCCTACATAATTGGTACTGCAGGTTCAATTCGTGTTCCATCCTTCTTTAATGCGAAAACTGCGACCATTACTGCAGAAGACGGAACGGAAGAGACGTTTGCTGATGATCGTACAACACTTGGTTATGTTTATGAAGCAGAGGCAGCAGGACAATATCTGCGCGAAGGGAAGCTCGAGAGCGATATCATCTCACTGGATGAAACGCTGCAACTGATGCGTATGATGGATGGTATCCGTCAGCAATGGGGACTTCGTTATCCATTTGAATAATAAATATTATAGGTTACAATGACACTGTTTCAGCTACTGAAGCAGTGTTTTTTTATTTTGAAGTGGATCACAATCTTATCAGCAGGTTGTGGAATTGTCGTGCAAACACATTAGATTGGATTTTATACAACCATAATTGTATGCCTCAACTGCTATAGCTTCTACGTTGGATTTCCGGCTCGACCCCTTAAATCCGGAGTATCTCCGACCAAATAACGAATTTACGTAGCCATGCTCATTATTTCAGCAATTTACATGGCTCTATAGAACATACTTCGATCCTCCAGCTTCATTACCCATTCGGAAAACTTTGCTGGAGGCATCAATTTCAA